>CAZXIG010000345.1:0-2923 GCA_964640405.1 uncultured Candidatus Kuenenia sp. | reverse complement strand
CAAGCCTCCCAATACAAGCCCCCAGGCGCAAGCCGGGGGATCGCTTGACCACACGCGTACAATTGCGGCGTCAGGGGCAGGAGCACTCTTCACACGCACGCCGTCGATCACGCCCGTCGATCGCCCGCTGCGCGGAGGTGAAGCATGACGCTGCCGTTTTCCCCGCGCCCCTCGCCGCGCCGCCGGCCAGTGGCTCTCGTCATCGAACGCTGCGAACCGCGACTCGCCCTCACCGCGGACGCATCGCTGCCGGCCTACGACATCGGCAGTCCCGACTTCCTGGAGATCTGGGTCGATCCCGCATCTGGAAACGACGCCAATACCGGCGGCTCGCGGGCCGACGCGGTGCGCACCGTGAGCGAGGCCTGGCGCCGCATCCCCGTCGGCTCGCCGCTCGCGCAGGCTGTGCGGATCAATCTCGCGGCGGGCAGCTACGGTGAGGCCGCCGTGCCGAATTACTGGGAGCGGCGATACGGCACGGCCGCAACGCCGATCGTGATCCACGCCGCCGACGGCCGAGGCACCGTCACGCTGCCGAGCATGAACGTCTTCGATTGCCGCCACCTCGTGCTCGACGGCCTCACGCTCACGGCCGGGGGCGGCGACGTGCTCCACCTCGAGGCCTGCACCCACGTGCTCGTCCGCAACACCACGCTCCGCGGCACAGGTGACATCGCCGCCTACGCGGCCCCGCAGGAGACGTTCAAGGCCAACCAGTGCCGGTACGTCTACGTCGAGAACTGCGACATCTCGGGGGCCACCGACAACGCGATCGACTTCGTGGCCGTGCAGTTCGGACACGTGGTGGGCAGCCGCATTCACCGGGCCGGCGACTGGGCGATGTATGTGAAAGGGGGCTCGGCCGCGCTCACGATCACGGGCAACGAGATCTTCGACGCCGGCACCGGCGGCTTCACGGCGGGCCAGGGGACGGGCTTCGAGTTTATGGTGTCTCCCTTCCTCACCTACGAGGCCTCCGACATCACGTTCACCCACAACGTGATCCACGACACGCAGGGGGCGGGGATGGGCGTGAACGGCGGCTTCAACATTCTGCTGGCCGACAACACGCTCTACCGTGTCGGCACGCGGAGCCACGTGATCGAGGTGGTGCACGGCCTGCGGAGCTGCGACGGCGATGCGGCCACCTGCCGCCGATATCTGTCGCAGGGGGGCTGGGGCACCGCCGTCGTCGGCATCGAGGAGCCGATCCCCAACCGCAACGTGTTCATCTACAACAACGTGGTCTTCAATCCCGACGGCGTCGTGAGCCAATGGCAGCAGTTCGCCGTGGCCGCGCCGCGGACGCCATCCGCGGGCTCGAACATCCCGTCGCCAGCCCGCGCCGATGACAACCTCCAGATCCGCGGCAACGTGATCTGGAACGGGCCGGTCGGCCACCCGCTCGGCATCGAGACTCCGACGCTCGCCGCCGACGTCGCGGCCCACAATGCGATCAACACGCTGCGGCCCGTGCTCGTCGATCCGGCCCGCGGCGACTACCGGCTCGCACCGTCGTTTTCACCGCCGCGATACACCGTGCCGGCGTTCACCGAGACGCTGCCGGGCAGCCCGGTCACGCCACCGGTCGTGCCGCCGGTGACGCCCCCCGCAGACACCGTCGCACCGCGGGCGGTGCGGATCGACTTGCCGGCCGCCGGACGATACAGGGTGGGCGATGCGCTGGCCTTCACGGTGCGGTTCTCGGAGCCGGTGACCGTGACGGGCGCGCCGCAGCTTTCGATCTCGGTGGGGGGCCGCCAGCGGATGGCGGTGTATACCTCGGGCTCGGGCTCCGACGCGCTCGTGTTCCGCTACACGCTCACGGCCCGCGACGGCCGGCAGCCAACGGTGAAGACCTCACGGGCCTTCGCGCCCGACGTGGCGGCGCTGATCGCCGACGCCGCGGGCAATCGGTCCCAGGCAGCCCTGCCGCGGGCCGACGGCCGGAGCCTGCGGGTTCGCGCCGCGACGCCGGCCCGCTGATTCCTGCCGGCCGTTATCCTGTGCGGTCATGGTCTGGTCGCACGTCTACGACCCGTTGGGGTCACAGCTGCTCTCGACGCTCGTGGCCCTCGTGCCGCTCGTGATCCTGCTCGGCCTGCTCGCCTTCGCCGGCTGGGCGGCCCACTGGGCGGCCCTCGCCGGTCTGACCGCGGCGCTCGCAATCGCCGTCGGCGTCGTGGGGATGCCGGCCGATGCCGCCGCGGCCGCCACGCTCCACGGCGCCGCCTTCGGGCTGTTTCCGATCGGCTGGATCATCGTGACGGCGATGTTTCTCTATCGACTCTGCGTGGAGGCCGGTGCGCTCGACGTCATGAAGCGGTCGGTGATGGGCCTCTCGGCCGACCACCGCCTGCAGGCGCTCCTGATCGCGTTCTGCTTCGGGGCGTTTCTCGAGGGGGCGGCCGGCTTCGGCGCTCCCGTCGCGATCTCGGCCGCGCTCATGACCGGTGCCGGCTTCCCGCCGCTCGAGGCGGCCTGTCTCGCCCTCATCGCCAACACGGCGCCGGTCGCCTTCGGGGCGCTCGGCACGCCGATCATCACGCTGGCGAAGGTGACCGGCCTCGACGAGCAGGCGATCTCGGCCCTCGCCGGCCGGCAGCTCCCCTTCTTTTCGCTCGTCGTGCCGGCCTGGATGGTGGCCACGATGGCGGGCTGGCGGGGCCTCGTCGGCGTCTGGCCGGCGGTGCTGGTCTGCGGGGCGACGTTTGCGGGCGTGCAGTTCGCGATGGCGAATTATGTGGGGGCGGCGCTCGTGGACGTAGTGGGGGGCGTGGCGAGCCTCGGTTCGCTCGCTTTGTTTCTACGGTTATGGAGGCCGGAGGTTGTGTGGCGTCATGGGGCTGGTTGGTACGCGGATGGGGTCAACTCGCCCAAGTCGCCAGCCGGGGGCACGTGCTCGCCGCCGGCGGATTTTGAC
>CAZXIG010000344.1:0-2936 GCA_964640405.1 uncultured Candidatus Kuenenia sp. | reverse complement strand
ATCCTGCCTGCGCTTGCTTCCATAGCCCGCCGAGAGGGCACGGGCACCCCCTCCCTTCACGTCGATTCTCGAGCAGAGGAGGTGAGGGGCTGCCCACGCCCTCGCAAGCCGGCGTTGGCGGCAAGCGAAGGCAGGATGCCGAGAGCGCAGCCGCCATCGAGCGAGCGAAGGGCATGGATGCCCGGAGCGAGCGTCCGGCTTGCGAGGGCGTGGGCAGCCCCTCACCGGCGCCCATCCTCGAGCCCCCGCGCGCATCAGCCTGGCGACCCAAGCGATCGCAACCGCGCCTCCAGGAGCCGGCTCTTCGGCTCCGCTGCCAGCCGCGGGTCGGCGGCGATCGCGGCGAGCAGTTTTTCCAGCCGTTCACTGACGCCGTGCTCGAGGTTGAGCAGCACGTGCGGCGCCCCCTGCACGGTGCACAACCCGCCGGGCAGGTCGCCGAGCACGTCCTCGCGCACGACATAGCCGAGATCGAGGGCCAGCTGCCGTGCTTCCTCGTACAGGCCGAGCGTGTCTGTCATGGGGGCGACCTCGATGCGTGCGACCCTAACGCCCCGGGCCGGCAGGCAGCCCGCGTTTCTCGCGCCGCTCCTCCACGGCCCGGCGATATTCCACGTACCGCGCCCGCTGCTCCGGCGTCGTGCGATCGATCATGGACTTCCGCCACTTGTTGCGGTCTTCCTCGGTGCGGCTGCCGCGCGGCGTGGCATTGCCGTTGCCGCCACCGCCGCCCGCGCCGCCGCTTGCGTTGCCGCCACCGATCGCCGCCATGACGTTGCGTCCCGCCTCGAACGCCTTCCGCATCATCTCCTCCTGGTCGATCTGCCGGTCGAGCACCGCCTGCCGCTGGGCCGGCGACGCGTTGAAGTATTCGTCCATCCGTGCCCGGAACGCCTCGCGGAACATGCTGCCCCCCGTCCGCTCGACCTGCGGCCGCAGGTTGGGGGGCAGAGCCTCGATCTTTTCGCGGATCTGCGTCATCGAGGCCATGGCGGCGGTCGCCTCGGCGACGCTCTTGGGGCCGCCGGAGGCCATGATCTTCTGGCGGGCCTCCTCCTGCATGGCGCGGATCTCCAACACCCGCGGGTCGGTCGTGAAGCGAATCCATCCGAGCAACCACGCGACGAGAAACGTCAGCAGTGCAACGCCGCCAAGAACGGCAGCCCACCGCCCGAAGGAGCCACTCGACGAATCACGTCTGGCGAACGATGCCGTGCTCATGGGTCACCCAGAGGTTTTCAGTTAGAGGTTTTCGACGTGGCCGTCAAAGTAGAGAAAGTTGCGGGCGCCTTCCGGCGGCGTCCAATTCGGATCGTCGGGGTCGTTGGGGTCGAGTTCCGCGGAGCCGAGCAGGGCCGCGTAGCCGGTCGCATGAAACGGCCCGAACTCGTAGAGCACCCAGAGCTTCGACGACGCCAGCTGGTTGCCGCTCCGCCGCGATGTCAGGGCCTGCTCGCGGGTCTTGTTCGCGAGTCGCAAGCCCGGATACTCGTAGCTCGTGCCTTCGTAGGGCAGCGTCGCGTATTCCTTCGGCCGCTCAGGCTCGGGAATCCGCTCGTAGGCTGCCTTGATCTCGTCGGCCTTCGGCCCGGTGCGCACGAAGTAGACCGAGTCGGATGGACAGCGAAACACCTCACGGCTGTTTTCCGTAAACGGCCCGAGCACGGCGGCGATGCTCGGCCGCACCGGCCGGTCGGTTCGCCAGAATTCGAGCTCGGCGCTCGGCAGGCCTGGCGCATCGGGAAACCGCCCCTTCTGGCCGCCCCCCGTCTTGCGGTCGAGATAGAGCTGAAACGCGAGCCCGATCTGCTTGAGGTTCGACTTGCAGGTGGTCCGTCGGCCAGCCTCGCGAACCGACTGCACGGCCGGCAGGAGCATCCCGATGAGCAGGCCGATGATGGCGATCACCACCAGCAGCTCGACGAGCGTCATCGCCCGCCTGCATCGGCCGGGACGAAATGCCGTCACGGCCCCGGTCGACCGTCGCCTGCGGTTCACGGCATGTGCTCCCATTGGGAAAACTCTTCGGGCTTCGGAGGGGCCTGCCCACCGGAAAATTGAACGGTCGAGACGCCGTGACGGCTCTGACTCCCTGATTGTAGAGCCGTCATCACCTCGACGACGATACCCTCCGAGAAGCGCAAGTCTCGACAACACAAGCAGTTCGGCTGCAAAGACTGGGAAAAAGCCCCCGGTCACTGCGAGTCTGATCTTCAGGTGGTCCGTTCCGGCGGGGGCGGCGGGGGGCGACAGGGGCACGGGGCGGGCATGGACGGGCAGAACTTCCAGCGACAACTCGAGGCGGAACGGGCGCGGCACGCCGCCGAGGTGGCCGCGCTGCGCGGCCAGCTGCTCGAGGCCCGCAAACTCGCCACGCTCGGCGAGCTCCTCGGCACGACCACGCACGAGTTCAACAACGCCCTCACGACGATCCTCAACTACGCCAAGCTCGGCCTGCGACACGCCGACCAGCCCACCCGCGACAAGGCCCTGGAACGGATTCTCTCCGCCGGCACGCGAGCCGCGAAGATCACGGCCAGCGTGCTCTCGATGTCGCGAAACCGCTCCAGCCGCTTCGAGCCGGTCGACCTTAACGCGCTGATCGAGGAGGTGCTCGTGCTCCTCGAGCGGGAGATGATCAAATACCGCGTGCAGGTGGAGCGGGAGTTTTCCAGCGTGCCCCGTATCTCGGCCAACCCCAGCCAGCTCCAGCAGGTGCTTCTCAACCTCCTCGTCAACGCCCGGCAGGCGATGCCGACCGGCGGCCGCCTGATCATCCGGATCGGTCACGACGACCAGACCGGTTTCGTAGACCTGACCGTCCGCGACACCGGCTGCGGCATGACGCCGGAGGTGATGCGGCGGATGTTCGAGCCGCACTTCAGCACGAAGGCGGGCCCGGATGCGACCGGCAAGGGGGGCAGCGGCCTCGGGCT
>CAZXIG010000343.1:0-2938 GCA_964640405.1 uncultured Candidatus Kuenenia sp. | reverse complement strand
GTCAATGTCTTATTTTGGCTGATGGCGGTCGCGCCCGGTCGCCGATACGGAACCAGCCATGCTTTCCCAGACCGTCGAATACGCCCTGCGAGCCGTCACGTTCATGGCGACCTCGCCGAAGGCGGCTCACACCGTCGATCGCATCGCCGACGCGACGCACGTGCCCGTCGCCTATCTCGCGAAGGTGATGCAGCAGCTCGTGAGGCGCAAGATCGTCGCCAGCCGGCGGGGCGTGGGGGGCGGCTTCATGCTCGCCAAGCAACCCGACCACCTGCGGATTCTCGAGGTGGTGCAGGCGGTCGACCCCATCCAGCGGATCACGACCTGCCCGCTCGGCATCGCGGCCCATGGCAAGAGGCTCTGCCCGCTGCACCGGCGGCTCGATAATGCGCTGGCTGAAATGGAGCGGTCGTTTGCCGAATCGACGCTCGCCGAGATCCTCGCCGAGCCCTCGAAGAGCGTGCCGCTCTGCTCGTTTCCGGGAGTCCCGAACTGCTGAGGCGATCATGAACGTGTCCCGACTCGCGATCGTCGTGATCGGTCTCGCGGTGATCGCGGCGGCTGCCGGGCGGCTGGCCCGGGCGGAAGACGACTTCGAGCGACCGCCGATCAGTTACTCCGCGACGACGCCCGACAACCCGATCGAGCGGCTGCAGAAGCGGCTCGACGCCGGCGAACAAAAGCTCGCCTTCGACGACCGCTGCGGCTATCTGCGGAGCGTGCTCGACGCCCTCGACGTGCCGCTCTCGAGCCAGACGCTCGTGTTCTCGAAGACGAGCCTCCAGCAGCACCGCATCCGGCCGAGCAACCCGCGGGCCCTCTACTTCAACGACGACGTCTACATCGGCTACGTGCGGTCGGGCGACGTGGTGGAGGTGTCGGTGGCCGACCCAAAGCTCGGCACGGTCTTCTACGCGCTCGATCAGGCGGCCGGCGAGCGGCCCCGGTTCGTGCGGCAGACCGACGACTGCCTGATCTGCCACGGCGGTTCGCAGACCCGCGGCGCTCCCGGCCACGTGGTCCGCTCCGTCTATCCCGATCCCACCGGCCAGCCGCTGTTTTCGGCCGGCTCGTATCGCGTGGACCACACCACCCCGCACGCCCAGCGGTGGGGAGGCTGGTACGTGACGGGCCGACACGGCTCGGCCACGCACCTCGGCAACATCACGTTTCGCTCGCGGCCCGACGGCGACGTGGCCGACGACAGATCGGGACTGAACGTCGAGACCGTGAGCGAGCGGTTCAACCCGGAGGGCTACCTCACGCCGCACAGCGACCTGGTCGCGCTCACCGTGCTCGCCCATCAGGCCCACGGCCACAACGTGCTCACGAAGGCGTCGTTCGACGCGCGGACCGCGTTGCACCGCGAGGCCGCCCTCAATCGCGAGTTGAACGAGCCCGAGGGGCACCGTTGGCCGAGCACGAACACGGTGCTCGACGCGGCGGCGGCGGCGCTCGTCGAGTGTTTTCTGATGTGCGACGAGGCGAAGCTCGAGACGCCGATCGCCGGCACGACGGCCTTCGCCGCGGAGTTCGCGGCGGCGGGCAGGAAGGATCCACAAGGCCGGTCGCTCCGCGACCTCGACCTGCAGACGCGGCTCTTTCGCCACCCGTGCAGCTTCCTGATTTACACCGCCAGCTTCGACGCCCTGCCGGACGAGCTGCGGGAGCGATTCTGGAAGCGGATGGATGCTGCGCTCGGAGCCGGCGACACGAGCGGTACGTTCGCCCATCTCTCGGCCGAAGACCGGGCCGCGATCCGCGGCATCCTGGCGGCCACAAAGCCGGGAGCGCCGGCCCACTGGTAGGGTGTTTCGTCGGCCGCGTATGATTCTCAGAGGTGTCGTCTCGCAAGCAAACCCGTGGTGCCGAGGCCCGGGAGCGGACGTCAGCCGATCGAGGCGCCGAGATGATGATCACCACCGATGAACGCGGCACGTTCGCTGGATCGACGGCCGGTGAGCATCGCGGTTTTACGCTCGTGGAACTCCTGGTGGTCATCGCGATCATCGGCACGCTCATCGGCCTGCTGCTGCCGGCGGTGCAGGCGGTACGGGCGTCCGCCCGGAACATCGCCTGTCTGAACAACATGAAGCAGATCGGGCTCGCATTTCAGAGTCACCTCACGGCGCTGCGTGCCTTTCCCACGGGGGGCAACGAGTACTGGACGCCTCCGACGTTCGCCGGCGGCGTGCCGATGACCGGCGAGAAGCAGGATGCCGGCTGGGCGTTCCAGATTCTCCCGTACGTCGAGGGGAATGCCGCCTGGCAGCCTTCGGGGACGACCGACGCCGAGCGGCAGATCGCGGCCCTCGCGGCCGTGCACTCGTTCTACTTTTGCCCCGCCCGCCGCGGGCCCCAGAGCGTGACCTACGTGGACTACGAATATCCGGGCGAACTTGCGGGTCGGCCTCTCGTGCACGGCCTCATCGACTACGCCGGCAGCAACATGGACGAGACGCCGGCCGGATCCCCGGCCGGGACGGGGCTTCTCGTGCAGGCGGGCATGGACCGCACCGCCAAGGCCCGGCGGGCCGCGGAAGTGACGGACGGCCTGTCGAAGACGATTGCCGTCGCCGAGAAGCGGCTCAACCTGGCGCTCCTCGGCCAGTGGCAGCCCGACGACAACGAGGGCTACGCCGCAGGCTGGGATGAAGACACCATGCGGCGCACCGACATCCTGCCCGAGCAGGACTTCTCCGGCGACGGCACCGGCGGCGAGCGGTTCGGGTCGTCGCACTCGGCGACGTTCAACGCGGCGTTCGCCGACGGGGCGACCCGCGGCATCTCCTACGCCGTGGATCCGCTCGTCTTCAAGTGCCTCGGCGACATCCGCGACGGCAAGACGGTGTCGCCCGAAGGCAACTGACGCGGCGGCGCCTTCGGCGGGTCGGGGGATGGTTTTCCCATACAAGCCCCCAGGCGCGAGCCGGGGGAT
>CAZXIG010000342.1:0-2951 GCA_964640405.1 uncultured Candidatus Kuenenia sp. | reverse complement strand
CGGGGGTCGCGCGCAGCCGCCGGTGAATTTTGACTGCCAGAGTTGGCGCACCACACCTATCGAGCACGAATCGTCACACCGAAGGTGCCCCGAAGGGGTCACATCCGCCGGCGGCGAGCACGTGCCCCCGACTGGCGGCTTGGGCGAGTTGAGGACACAACCCGACCCTCGTCACTCGACCGCTTCGCCGTCGAGCGCGTAGATCGCGAGGTGCTTGCCGTCGGGGCCGCGGAGTTCATCGACCTTGAACCGGCCCGCCACCGCGACCGGGCGGATCGAAAACTCGGCGGTTCGGCCGGGGAGCATCCGCACGATGATGCAATCGTGGAGGGCGGCGCCGGGGCCGAAGCAGCATTCCTGGTTGTCGCGCACGAGCACGAACTGCGTGAGGCCCGTCTGCTGGAAGCTCGGCAGGATGTAGCCCCGGATCCGCACCCGCTCCTGTTCGAGCGCCGTGACCCGCTTGGGGAGCAGGTCGCGGGTGAACGGGGCGCCCTTCTCCATGTCGAGCTTGATGTCGTCGAACGTGATCTCCCGCACGGGGCCGTTCGCGGGGGTGGATCGCCGGGCGGGCACCGGCGCGCGGTCGCCCGCGGCGGCTGTCGTCGGCGGATCTGCCTTCACGGGCGTGTCGCGGGAGCTGCAGCCGGCCAGGCATGCGCAGGCCGCCAGCGCGAGGAGCGGAGGAGACGAGCCGAAACGCGATCCGTGCGTGGTCATCGGCTGGGGCTCGGGGCGGCTAGCGCACCGAGGCATTCTCGAGGTGATAGAGCACGCCGCCGGCGAGGGCGTCGGTGCCGACCGGACGCACGTGGAACCGGCCGGCGATCTTCTTGAGCCGCGGCGAGAACTCGATGCCGGCGGGATCGGCGATGTGCACGAGCACGCGGTCGGTGATCTTGGGATTGCCGCCGAAGCAGCAGTCGCCCTGGTCGCGGACGAGCAGGAACTGCACGATCCCCTGCTGCTGCTTGCCGGGATACATGTAGCCCTTGAGGAGGACGTCGCGGCCGTCGAGGGCCCGGGCGGAGTCAGGCACGGCATCGGCTGGATCACCGTCGGCCGGTTGCAGCTCGGCGTAGCTGAGGCGGGCGAAACCTGGCGGCAGTTCGGTCGCGTAGACCACCGACTGATAGGCGAGCCCACCGACGAGCCCGAGGGCCGACACCGTCATGGCCGCGATGGCCAGCAGCCGGCCGGTCAGTTCGTGCGGCCGCCGGGCGATGTCCCGCAGGGCCACCGAGCCGAGCACGATGCCGATCACCGGCACCACCGCGAGCCACCAGTCGACGAATGCCAGCGGCGCGAAGCCCGCGAGCGCCGCCGCGGCCACGGCCACCCCGGACAGCGCACGGTAGGCATCCGGCTCCACTCGGGCGGGAGCCGCGGGGGCGAACTGCGGCGGCGAATCGAACAGACTGGAGGCCATGGCGGTGTCAGGCGGGAACGGGACGGGAAGCCATGCTATCGCGCCGACGGGCCGGGCCGTCCGGTTGGCTTCAGCAGCGATCGCGACACCCCCGCCACGAGGAGCACCGCTGCCGCCCAAAAGGCCCACCGCCAGGCCTTGGAATTGCCGCCGCTCGGGGCGGCCGCGGCCGGCGGTGCATTCGGATCGAGGCCGGGCAGGCCGTCGGTCGCGTCCTCGTCGGCCAGCACCGGCGCGATCGTCGCGGCCAGGGCCGTGTCTTCCGCGGTGGGGGCCACGGCCACCGCGGAGGTCGCCCCGCCATCGGCGCCCTCGTCGGATGCGTCACCCGCGGCGGGGGCCGATGCGGCCACGGCCGCCAGACCCGCGAGCGTCGCCGCCCGGCGGACCGCCTCGGGGTCGATCTTCTCGAGTTCGGCGACGGCCACGGCTGCCTCCGGGAGCGGGCAGGCCTTGAGATAGTTCACCACCGGCTCGCGGACGAAGATATTGTCGGCCTTCGCGGTCTTGAAGAGATCGACGAGCGTGTCGATCACCGACCAATCCTGCCACCGCGCCAAATCGGCGATCACGAGGTCGGCCAGCTTGGGCTCGGCCAAGAGGATGCGGAGCGACTGCAGCACCCGCGGCCGCGGCACGATGTCGGACTCCTCGCCGAGGAACCGCAGTGCCATCACCGCCGCGTAGGTCTCGGCGAAGGGCACGTCGCGAGCCTGGCCGTCATCGTCGGTGCGGTCGAGGAACAGCCGGTCGACGAGGTCGAGGCCTTGGGCGCCGCGAAGCGTCACGTAGCAGGCGATGAGCGCGTCGAGCCCGCTGCGAACCTCGGCCTGCTCGGGGGGCAGATCGGTGCCGGCGAGAATCTTCGCGATGCGTTCGGCGTCGGCGGGCGAGCCGCAGACACCGAGCATCGTGGCGTAGAGCCGCCGCCGGTTGGCCTGCACCTTCGGGTTCTCGATCCAGGCGAGCAGCTGGGCCGGATTCATCCGGTCCTTGAGAGCCCGGACATCGGCGTAGGGCGCCACCGCGAACTCGTCGTAGGCGTCGCGGGCGAGGGTTTCGTCGGCGTCCTCGAGATGCTCCTGGAAGAAGGCGAGCCGATCGGCCCCCTTCTCCGGCAACTCGGCGAGCTTCTTGATGTAGGCGACGGCCCGGTCGCTCACCGCGATCGGGCTCGACCAGACCAGGTTCGGCGGCTCGACGCCCATCAACAGAAAGAGCGACCCCACGGACTTTTCTTCGAGCATGATCGTCTCGATCTGCTTCGCGTCGGCGCCGGTGAGGCCGGCGTCGGCCAACAGGTCGGCCCCCTTGAGCGGCTCGACGACCACGAACTTCGCCTTGGGCAGCGGGCCCTCGGCCAGCGGGGACAGCGCGGCGGCGGAGGGCGGCTCGACGAGCCGGGCGATCACGGCCGCCTGGCTCTGGGCGATCTCCTGCGCGAACGTGAGCGACACGGCCGAGCAGAACGGACAGGCCCGGGCGACGGGACTCGCGGCCGCGACACCGAGAGCAGCCGCAA
>CAZXIG010000341.1:0-2959 GCA_964640405.1 uncultured Candidatus Kuenenia sp. | reverse complement strand
CTCCTCTCCAGCCCGTCCGACATCGACGTCGACGCCCACGGCCGGATCTGGGTGTGCGAGGTGCTCAACTACCGCGGCAAGAAGGAGACGCGGCCGGAGGGGGATCGGATCCTCGTGCTCGAAGACACCGACGGCGACGGCGCCTCCGACAAGCAGACGGTGTTTCATCAGGGCCGCGACGTCGATTCCGCCCTCGGCATCTGCGTGATCGGGGAGGGGGCGGGGCGGAAGGTGATCGTGTCGTGCGCGCCCGACGTGTTCGTGTTCCACGACGATGACGGCGATCTGAAGGCCGACCGCCGCGAGTCGCTGTTCACGAAGACGGGCATTCCCCAGCACGACCACTCCGTCCACGCCTTCGTGGTCGGCCCCGACGGCCGCTGGTACTTCAACTTCGGCAACACGGGCAAGGCCGTGCACGACAAGGAGGGCAAGCCGGTCACCGACCGGTTCGGCAACGTGGTCAACGACACCGGCAAGCCCTACCGGCAGGGCATGGTGTTTCGCTGCCAGCCCGACGGCACCGACTTCGAGGTGCTCGGCCACAATTTTCGCAACAACTACGAGGTGGCGGTCGACGCGTTCGGCGGCCTCTGGCAGAGCGACAACGACGACGACGGCAATCGCGGCGTGCGGATCAACGCCGTGCTCGACTACGGCAACTACGGCTATGTAGACGAGCGGACCGGCGCTGGCTGGCGGGTGCCGCGGACGAACCTGGAGTCCGAGGTGCCGCTGCAGCACTGGCATCAGAACGATCCGGGCGTCGTGCCCAACCTGCTGCTGACGGGGGGCGGTTCGCCCACGGGCATCTGCGTCTACGAGGGGACGCTGATGCCGGAGCGGTTCCGCGGTTCGCTCATCCATTGCGACGCCGGGCCCAACGTGGTGCGGGCCTATCACGTGCAGCCGGAGGGCGCCGGCTATGCCGCCGAGTCGGAGACGCTCGTCGACGGCTCGGCCGATCGCTGGTTCCGGCCGAGCGACGTGTGCGTGGCGCCGGATGGCTCGTTGATCGTGGCCGACTGGTATGACCCCGGCGTCGGCGGCCACGGCATGGGCGACACGGAAAAGGGCCGCCTTTATAGGATCGCGCCCGCGGGCTCGAAGTGGAGCGTGCCGGCCGTCGATCTGGCGACGATTGGCGGAGCGGTGGCGGCACTCTCCAGTCCGAACGGCTCGACCCGCGCCACGGCTCTCGAGCGTCTGGCCAAGGAGCCGGAGGCCGCGGCCGCTGAATTGGCGAAGGCGTTCGGAGCTGCTGCCGAACCACTGCTCAAGGCCCGCCTCGCCTGGGCGGCCGGCATGCTGCCCGGCCGAGCACCTGAATGGATCACCCGGCTGGCCGGAGATGGCGACGAAAGCCTGCGGTGCGTCGCGGTGCGGATGTGCCGGCTCACGAAAGGCGACGTCATCGGCCTCGTCGAGAAGCTCGTCGGCGATGCGTCGCCGCAGGTGCGGCGCGAACTGGCCATCGCCCTCCGGGGCATCGCCGGTGAGCGGGCCGACCATGCCTGGGCCTCGCTCGCCGCCTCCCACACAGCTGGCGACCGCTGGGAACTCGAGTCGCTCGGCATCGGCGCCGATGCGGTGACGGGCTTCGGCTCGACCGGCCACTGGGACGGCCGCCTGACCGCCTGGCTCGCGAAGGTTGGGGACGGCTGGAAGACGCCGGCCGGCCGCGAAATCGTCTGGCGGAGCCGGGCCGCCATGACGCCGCGAATGCTCTGCGAGCTGATCGGCGATGCGACGGTCTCCACGAGCGAGTCGCTCGCACTCGTCCGCGGACTCGACTTTCAGGATCAGACCGCGGTGTCCGCGGCGATCCGCGAATGCGTACCGCGATTTGCCGCGGCCGACGAGAAGCTCCGCGTGATCCTGCCGGAGCTCGTGGCCCGGCTCGACGGCCGCGATGCGGCCGATCCCGTCCTCGCGAAGCGGATCGACGAGGCCGTGGGCTACGTGCTCGGCACGCCGGCCTTCGTCGAGCTCGTCGGCCGGTTCAAGCTCGAGTCGCGTGGCGCCGAGTTGGTCGCGCTCGCTCGCGAGCCGGCCACGTCGGAGCAGCTCGCCTCGGCAGCCGCCCGCACGGCCCTGATACTCGGCCAGACCGGGGCGATGCGGACGGCGGTCCTCGACGCCGATCCGCCGACGGCCGCGCGGCTGCTGACGGCGGTCGGCATCGCCGGCACTCCGCCGGCGATCACGTTCCTCGAGTCGCTCCTGCCGGAGGCGGAGGTGCGGCCCGACGTGAAGTCGGCCGCCGTCCTCGCCCTCGGCCGCAGCCAGGGGGGCGCGGAGCGGCTGGTGGCCCTCGCGAAGGAGGGACAGCTCACGGGAGCGTTGCCGCAGGCCGCCGCCGCGGCGATCGCGATGTGCCCCTGGCCGCAGGTGAAGCAGGCGGCCGCCGGTGTGCTGCCGATGCCGACGCCGAAGGGGGGCGGGAGCCTGCCAAGCGTCGCCGAACTCGTGAAACAGGCGAGCGGCGATCCTACGCGGGGCAAGGCCGTGTTCGCCGGCGCGGGCACCTGCTCGAAGTGCCACATCGTCGGCGGCGAGGGCAAGGCCGTGGGGCCCAATCTCTCCGGGATCGGCGCCAAGCTCTCGCGGGTGGGCCTCTACGAGGCGATCCTCGCGCCTTCAGCGGCGATCAGCCACAACTACGAGACCCACACGGCCCTGCTCGACGACGGCCGCAGCGTGACGGGGCTGCTCGTCTCGCAGTCGCCGAGCGAGGTGGTGATTCGCGGGGCCGACGGCATCGACACGACGATGCCCGCCGGCGAGATCGAGGAACTCGTCAAGCAGCCCGTCTCGCTGATGCCGTCCGACCTCGCCGCGACGCTCTCCGTGCAGGAGCTCGTCGATCTCGTCGCCTGGCTCGAGACGCTCAAGGCCCAGTGAGGCGGAGCGGCCTTACTGAAGACGACGCGAACGATCCCCCGGCTCGCGCCTGGGG
>CAZXIG010000340.1:1158-2961 GCA_964640405.1 uncultured Candidatus Kuenenia sp. | reverse complement strand
CATCCCGACGACTACTACGCCTACGGCCTCGACCGCGGCGGCATCGACGAGCGGTGGTTCGCGAGCACGACCGAAGCGGCGAACGAAGGTCGCGTGCCGGACGAGGGTCTCTCGTGGTGCGTGTTCGACGGCGAGCGGTTTCTCCTCCGCGACGCGGTGAGCGAAGGGGGAGCGAAACTCGTCGGCAAGCAGATCTGGGACCGCTACAAGAAGTGGCCCGTCTACTCGAAGTTTTTCGACAACATGGGGCCCATCCCCCACCACATGCACCAGTCGTTCGACGACGCGAAGCTCGTGGGGCAGGAAGGCAAGCCCGAGAGCTACTACTTCCCGCCGCAATACAACAACTGCGACAACAACTTTCCCTACACGTTCATGGGCCTCGAGCCCGGCACGACGAAGGACGACCTCCGCCGCTGCCTCGAGAACTGGAACCGGGGCGACAACGGCATCCTCTACCACTCGAAGGCCTATCGCCTCGAGCGGGGCACCGGCTGGCTGATTCCACCGGGCGTGTTGCATGCCCCGGGCTCGCTCCTCACCTACGAGCCGCAGTGGGGCAGCGACGTCTTCGCGATGTTTCAGTCGCTCGTCGAGGGCCGCGCGGTGCCGTGGAGCCTGCTCGTGAAGGACATGCCGAAGGAGAAGCACCAGGATCTCGACTTCATCATCGGCCAGCTCGACTGGGAGAAGAACGTCGACACCCACTACAAGGAGAGCAACTTCCTCGCTCCGATCGTGGACGAGAAGCGGAGCGCTCCCGGAGCCACCGACAAGTGGATCGTCTACGGCCACGTCGATGGCAAGCAGCTCTTCAGCGCCAAGGAGCTCACGCTCGAGCCGGGCGCGAAGATCACGATCAAGGATGCAGGTGCCAGCGGCTGGATCACGGTGCAGGGCGAGGGCAAGGTGGGCGTGCACGACGTGGCCACGCCCACGCTCATCCGCTTCGGCGAGATGACGGCCGACGAGCTCTTCATCTCGGCCGACGCCGCCGCGGCGGGCTACACCGTGGAAAACACCGGCCCCGGCCCGCTCGTTTCGCTGCGTTACTTCGGTCCCGACGTCCACCCCGATCTCCCCAAGCACGGAAAGGCGCTCTGATGCCGCACACCGCCCCGAAGCTTCATAACGCCATGTGGCCCGGCCTCGTCGGCAAGGGCACCGATCCCGGCCAGGAGCCGCCGATCTCGCTCGATCGGATGCTCGAGCTGACGGCCGCCGCGAACGTGAACGGCCAGAAGTTCGACGGCATCGACTACTTCCTGTTTCTGCCGCACACGAACCCCGAGGCGAGCGACGCCGAACTCGGGCAAATAGCCGACAAGATCGCGAAGCATGGCTTCACGGTGGGCTCGCTCGTGGCGCCGGTCTGGCCGGGCACGGTGGGCGATTCGGCGATGGGCGACGCGGCCGCGAAGGAGAAGTTTCTCTCGGCCGTGAAGATGGCCTGCCGGATCGCGAAGGTGTTCGAGCAGCACGGCGTGCGGAAGTATGGCGTGATCCGGATCGACTCGGCCGAATTCGGCGTGGGCAAGTGGCGGGAAAACCCGAAGGCCAACACCGCGAAGATTGCCCAGACCTTCCGCGAGGCCGCCAAGATCGCCCAGGACAACGGCCAGCGGCTGGCGGCCGAGGGGGAGATCTGCTGGGCCGGCATGCACTCCTGGAAGGACATGCTCGACCTGCTCGAGGAAGTGGGCATGCCCGAGACGCTCGGCTTCCAGGCCGACCTCGCCCACACCTACCTCTACCTGCTCGGCTACAACGCCCCGGAGCACGCCCTCGTGCAGCCGGGCTACA
>CAZXIG010000340.1:0-1058 GCA_964640405.1 uncultured Candidatus Kuenenia sp. | reverse complement strand
CTCCGCATCGGCATGATCGGCTACGGCTTCATGGGCCGCGCCCACTCCAATGGCTACAACCGCGTCAAGGACTTCTTCGACCTCGAATACCTGCCGGTGCTGCAGGCCGTGGCCGCCCGCGACGCCGAGAAGGCCAAGGCCTTCGCCGACCGCTGGGGCTACAAGCGGGTGGAGACCGACTGGCGGAAGCTCGTGGCCGCCGACGACATCGACGCGATCGACATCTGCACGCCCAACAACCTCCACGCCGAGATCGCCATCGAGGCCGCCAAGCACGGCAAGGCGATCCTCTGCGAGAAGCCGCTCTCGATGGACACGGCCGAGGGGGAGAAGATGTGCCAGGCCGTCGAGAAGGCCGGCGTGCCCAACATGGTCTGGTACAACTACCGCCGCATTCCGGCGGTGACCTTCGCCAAGCAGATCATCGATTCGGGCAAGCTCGGCCGCGTCTTTCACTACCGGGCCGAGTTTCTCCAGGACTGGACGATCAACGCCGATCTCCCGCAGGGGGGCGCGGCCCTCTGGCGGCTCGATTCGGCCGCGGCCGGCAGCGGCGTGACGGGCGACCTGCTCGCCCACTGCATCGACACGGCGCTGTGGCTCAACGGCTCGATGACCGATGTCACGGCAATGACCGAGACGTTCGTGAAGGAGCGGAAGCACCAGCTCACCGGGAAGATGGAGAAGGTCGGCATCGACGACGCCTGCTCGTTCCTCTGCCACTTCGAGAACGGCTCGCTCGGCCTCTTTGAGAGCACGCGGTATGCCCGCGGCCACAAGGCGCTCTACACGTTCGAGATCAACGGCGAGCACATGAGCCTCAAGTGGGATCTCCACGACCTCCACCGGCTGCAGGTCTTCGATTATCGGGACGAAGGCCCGATGCGCGGCTGGAAGAGCATCCACGTGACCGACGGCGACCATCCCTACATGGGCAAGTGGTGGGTGCCGGGCCTGGCGATCGGCTACGAGCACTCGTTCGTGCACCAGGTGGCCGACTTCCTCGAGGCCTACGCGAAGAAGCAGCCGGCCCACCCGACCTTCCGCGACGCCCTCGA
>CAZXIG010000339.1:0-2984 GCA_964640405.1 uncultured Candidatus Kuenenia sp. | reverse complement strand
ATCGATCCCGGCCCGCCGGCGATCACGATCCGCGGCGCGGCGCTGCACAACCTCAAGCAGGTCGATGCCGACATCCCCCGCGGGGCGATGACGGTCTGCTGCGGGCCGAGCGGCAGCGGCAAGACATCGCTCGCCTTCGACACGCTCTATGCCGAGGGGCAGCGGAGATACGTGGAGAGCCTGTCGCCGTATGCCCGGCAGTTCGTGGGGCAGGTGCCGAAGCCGCTGTTCGAGAAGATCGAGGGACTCTCCCCCGCGGTGGCGATCGAGCAGCGGAGCACCGGTAGCACGCCGAGATCCACCGTCGGCACGCTCACGGAGATGTACGACCACTTCCGCGTGCTCGCCGCCCGGCTCGGGCAGATGCACTGCCCCGATTGCAGCGTGCCGGTGGGCGCGCAGAGCGTCGATCAGACGGTGGAGCGGATCCTGGAGCACGGCAAGCAGGCGCGGCTGCTCCTGCTCGCGCCCACGGAGCTGAAGGTGGGCCAGACGCCCGAGTCGCTCTTCGCCCAGCTGCAGGCGGCCGGGCACGTGCGGGTGCGGATCGACGGCAAGACCGTGCGGCTCGACGAGAAGCCCGCGCTCGACCGCAAGCGGAAGAGCCGGATCGAGATCGTGATCGACCGCGTGACGGCCGATCCGGCGGAACGCAGCCGGCTCGCCCAGAGCGTGGAGGCGGCGTTCGACGCGGGCGGCGGCACGATGCTCGTGGCCCGGGCCGTGGAGGGGGCCGACGAGCCCGACTGGCCGGTCGAGGTGTATAGCCGCCGGCTGGCCTGCCCGTCGTGCGGCCGGGGCTTCAAGCCGCTCGAGCCCCGGCAGTTCTCGTTCAACAGCCCGCTCGGCTGGTGCCCGAGCTGCGACGGCCTCGGCACCCGCACGGGCGTCGATCGCACCGCGCTCGTTCGCGACGCATCGCTCTCGCTCGGCGAGGGGGCGCTCGACCTCTGGCCGTCGCTCCAGGGCCCGGCGGGCCGACAGCTCGGCCGGCTGATGCTCGAGGCGCTCTGCAAGGCGACGGGCCTGCCGCTCGACGTGCCGCTCGCCGATCTCTCGGGTCTCCAGCAGCGGGTGCTCTTCGAGGGCACCGGCGAAAAGTGGATCGAGGTGGCGAAGCCCTATTTCTCCTTCCAATTCAAAGGCCTCGAATCCGCCTGCGAGGAGGCGGCCCGACTCGTCGTCGCCCTCCGCGGCAAGGTCGATGCGGTGATGGACGAGGTGCCGTGCAGCGAGTGTGGCGGCAGCCGCCTCGCCGACGTGGCGAGCGCCGTCACGCTCTGGGGCAAGCCGCTCGACGTCTGGTGCCGGATGCCGCTCGGCCGGCTCCAGCAGGAGTTGAGCGGGATCACGCTCGCCGACGACGAGAAGAAGATCGCCGGCGACCTGCTCCGCGAACTCACGTCGCGGGTCGCGTTCCTCGTGGACGTAGGCCTCGACTATCTCGACATGGCCAGGCCCGCCGGCAGCCTCTCGGGCGGTGAACTGCAGCGCATCCGCCTCGCCGCCCAGGTGGGGAGCGGCCTCACGGGCGTGCTCTACGTGCTCGACGAGCCGACGATCGGCCTGCACCCGCGCGACACGCACCGCCTCATCGGCGCCCTCGGCAAGCTCCGCGACCTCGGCAACACCGTCGTGGTGGTGGAGCACGACCGCGACGTGGTGGCGGCGGCCGACGAGGCACTCGACTTCGGTCCGGGCAGCGGCCGCGAGGGGGGCACGATCGTGGCCCACGCGCCGCCCAAAAAACTCGCCACGCTGAAGCCGAGCGTCACGGGTCCGTATCTCACGAAGAAAAAAGCCTGCGACGCGGTGCTCGCCCGCAAGCGCGACCGCGGCCGCCGCGAGCCGGCCGGCTGGCTCGAGGTCCGCGGAATTCGGCACCGCACGCTGCGGGGCGTGGACGCGAGGTTTCCGCTGGGGGTGCTCACGGCCGTGACGGGGCCGAGCGGCAGCGGCAAGACGTCGCTCGTGTTGGAGGTGCTCTGGCGGGCGATCGCCCGGCGCTTGCATGCGGCGCGGGAGCAGCCCGGGCAGCACGACGCGATCAAGGGGCTCGACGCGATCGACCGGGTGATCCTCGTCGATCAGGAGGCGATCGGCTCGACGCCGGGCTCGACGCCGGCCACCTACACGGGCGTGTTCGACCACATCCGGCAGCTGTTCGCGAAGGTGCCCGAGTCACGCACCCGCGGGTTCACGCCGCGCACGTTCAGCTTCAACGTGCCGGGGGGCCGCTGCGAGGCCTGCGAGGGCTTGGGGCAGCGGCGGGTGGAGATGCACTTCCTGCCCGACGTGTGGGTGGAGTGCGAGGCCTGCAAGGGGCGGCGGTATTCGAGCGAGACGCTGCATGCCAAGTGGCATGGCAAGAGCATTGCCGACGTGCTGGAGATGAGCGTGGCCGATGCGGCGGCGTTCTTCGAGCCGGCGCCGCCGATCGCGCGGATCCTCGACACGCTCGTAGACGTGGGCCTCGGCTACATCACGCTCGGTCAGCCCGCCCCGCAGCTCTCGGGGGGCGAGGCGCAGCGCGTGAAACTCTCCCGCGAGCTGGCGAAGCCGGGCACGGGCAAGACGCTCTACATCCTCGACGAGCCGACGACGGGCCTGCACTTCGCCGACATCGAGAAGCTCCTGCACGTGCTCGAGCGGCTGGTGGACTCCGGCAACACGGTGCTCGTGGTGGAGCACAATCTCGAGGTGATCGCCGCGGCCGACTGGGTGCTCGACATGGGCCCAGAGGCGGGCGCCGGCGGCGGCCGCGTGGTGGCCGAGGGCCCGCCCGAAGACATCGCGATCCACTCCCGCCAGGAGCGGAAAGCCGCACACCGCAACGACCCCGCCGGCGAGCTCCTGAGGAGCCACACCGGCGAGGCCTTGGACGCCTTCGGACTGTTGGACGAAGCCGCGCAGCCGACTGCGGGCGACACCCCGCCTACCACCGCGCCTCGAGGCCGGTCGTCACGCCGTGGAGCAGCACGCTC
>CAZXIG010000338.1:1685-2985 GCA_964640405.1 uncultured Candidatus Kuenenia sp. | reverse complement strand
CCAAGAAACCGGGCGCTCCCGTCGCCGAAGACGACGTTCACGCCCCCGGGATGAAACGAATACGGCTCGTCCCAGTTGGTGCAGTTCATCACGCACTGGCCGCCACTGGTCACACCCGACGGCGGCACGCGGCCGGTGGCGTCGGTGTGGTAGCAGGAGCTGTTCGGCACGCCGGTCGATTGATCGGCACCATCGAGCGTGAACGTGGCCCCGTTGTCGGCCCAGGCGGCCGGCATGGTGTCGTTGTGCGAGTTGCACGGCGCCGCGGCGCTGCTGCTACGCACGCCCATGGCGTGGCTGTTGAAGAACCGGAGCGGCCGGTTGCCGCACTCCACGACGGCCAGCGTGTTGCTCAAGCCGTCACGCACGTGGGCCGGGGTGGTGCGACTGTTCGTCGGCAGCATCCCCTGCCGCTGCTTTGACGCAGGGGTCGTCTGGCCGACCGCCGTGTAGAGCACCGTCTCGACCTCGAGGATCGTGCTGTAGTCGTTGCAGGCCGGCCCCCACGACCTGTGTGCATTCGTCGGATATTTGGCCGCCGTGATCCTCCGCTGTCCGTCCGGGGTGCTCGTGCAGGCGAACGTGGGGATGACGGTCTGGGCGGCCGGACGATTGACCGCGGCGTCCCAGTCCTGCTCGTAGTCGTAGCCGAGCGTGGCGAGCAGCGAGCCGTTCTCGACGTACGGCAGCAGCAGGGCGAACATCCCGTGCTCCTTGGGGTTGTTCGGCGGCCACATGGCGTTGGCACCGGTGGAATTCGCCGGCGCATAAAACCCGTTCGCCGTCTCGAAGCCCAGCATCGCGATCCCGATCTGCCGGACGTTGTTGAGGCAATGCGTGCGGCGGGCCGCCTCCCGGGCCGATTGCACGGCCGGCAGCAAGAGCGCGACGAGCAGCCCCACGATGCCCGCGACGACGAGCATTTCGATGAGCGAGAACGCCCGGCGAAGCGAGCGGGGCGAGGAGCCGGCAGTGCGGCTCGAGCGAACGGATATGAATGCGGCAGCCATGCGCGGGGCCCGTGTGTGGGCGCGGCCTGATGGCGAATCCGTTCGCGTGGGGGTCAACAGTCCTACAGAGGGGAGTGTATCGGTGCCGGCGGCCAGTGCCAGCAGCCGGTGGTTTCGGGCGGGGAACGGGGGCTTCGGCGCTCTGTCCGGGGTTCCGGCGTTCAATCCGGGGTTCGGCTTTCAATACAAGCCCCCAGGCGCGAGCCGGGGGATATTCCGCGCCGTTTCAATAACGCGGTCGGATCGGTTGCTTGCGGCCGGATTATCCCCCTGCTTGCGCATGGGGGCTT
>CAZXIG010000338.1:0-1585 GCA_964640405.1 uncultured Candidatus Kuenenia sp. | reverse complement strand
GGGGTTGTATGCGCAGGGGGGTTTTATGCCACGGTGGGCTCCACGATGGCGGCCTGGCGGCTAGAACGAGGGTGTCGGTTCGATGCCCCTCAACCCGCACCGCAATCATGCCCACCGCCATGCCCACCGCCGCTCCCGCCCGCCCCGCTCCGGCTGCTCGCCCCCCGCTCACGATCGACCTCGGTGACGCCCGCGAGCGGCTCGTCTCGCACCCGCTCTACCAGACGATCGACTCGCCCGAGCGGCTCCGCCGCTTCATGGAGGCCCACGTGTTCGCCGTGTGGGATTTCCAGAGCCTGCTCAAGGCGATGCAGCAGCGGCTCACCTGCACGACGCTGCCGTGGCTCCCCACGCCCGACCCCGAGGCCCGCCGGCTCGTCAACGAGATCGTGCTCGACGAGGAGTCGGACGAGCTGCCCGAAGGGGGCTCGGCCTCCCACTTCGAGCTCTACCTCGACGGCATGCGGCAGGCAGGGGCCGACACGGGGCCGATCGACCGGCTGATCGCGATGCTGCGGCAGGGGGCACCGCTCCCGCAGGCCCTCGCCGCCTGCGGCGGGCATCCCGCGGCGCTCGAGTTCGTGAAGCGGTCGTTCGCCGTGATCGAGTCGGGGGCCACCCACAAAATCGTGGCCGCGTTCACCTACGGCCGCGAGGACGTGATCCCCGACATGTTCCGCCACCTCGTCGTGCAGCTGGCCGAGCAGGAGCCGGCCACGTGGGGCCGGTTCCGGTTTTATCTGGAGCGGCACATCGAGCACGACGACGAGAAGCACGCGCCGGTGTGCCGCCGGATCGTGGCCCGGCTGTGCGGCGACGACCCGGCGAAGTGGGCCGAGGCGTCGGCGACGGCGCGGGAGTGCATCGAGGCGCGGATCGCGTTTTGGGACGCGCTCGCGGCAGAGTAGCGCTGGGCACGGCCGCGTTGTTGAAACGACGCGGAATATCCCCCGGCTTGCGCCTGGGGGCTTGTATGGGGAGGAAAGCCCGATGCGCATGAAAGCCCCGTGCGCATAAAAGCCCCCATGCGCAAGCAGGGGGATAATGCGGCCTCCACTCCGAACATCCCCGGCCCCGGTATTGAAACGACGCGGAATATCCCCCGGCTTGCGCCTGGGGGCTTCCATGGGGAGGGACGTCCGCTGGCTTCCGCCTGGGGGCTTCCATCGGAGGCGGCGGGAAGACGACGATCGCAGCGGCTACTTGGCCGCGGCCAGCTCCGCCTTCTTCCGCTCTTCGACGATTTCCTTCTGGATGTTCCCCGGAGTCGGCTTGTACTTGGCGAACTCCATCGTGAACACACCCTGACCCTGCGTCATGCTCCGCAGGTCGGTCGAGTAGCCGAACGTCTCCGCCAGCGGCACCTCGGCGATGATCGTGGACGTGTTGCCCACCGTCTCCGTCGAGATGATCAGGCCACGCCGCTTGTTGAGCTCGCCCGTCACCGCACCCTGGAAGTCGGCCGGCACCTCCACCTCCATCTTCATGATCGGCTCGAGGAGCACCGGCTTCGTGTTGAGGAAGGCCTCGCGGAAGCCGGCCCGGGCGCAGACCTGGAAGGCCATGTCGCTGGAGTCGACGTCGT
>CAZXIG010000337.1:0-2992 GCA_964640405.1 uncultured Candidatus Kuenenia sp. | reverse complement strand
GGATGGAGGCCGCATTATCCCCCTGCTTGCGCATGGGGGCTTTTATGCGCATGGGTGCTTCTATGCTCATGGGGCATTCATCGGGGCGATGCCGACGACTCGCAGAACGGGCAACCCGGCGGGGGTTCGCTCGTGAACGAAAGATGTCCGGCGCCGCGGGCGATCGAGATGCAGCCCGTGAGCACGAGACACCAGGCGGCGATCGCATGGAGACGACGACGGGCGGCCAGGCCGAGGAGCGAACCGCCGAGTCCGGCCGCCACCATCGCCGGTACGGTGCCGAGGCCGAAGGCGACCATCGTGACCAGGCCACTCGCCACGTCGTGGGTGCTCGCCGCGAGCGCGAGCATCCCGTAGAGCAGGCCGCAGGGCAGCAGACCCGTGAACAGTCCCGCGAGGAACACGTCCAGGAGGCTGCGAGCCCCGAGCAGGGCCTTGAACGCCCCGGCCCCGGGGCAGGCCACCGTGCCCGCGACGCCACGTTTGCGGATCACGCCTGCCGCGAGCAGCCCCTGCACGACGAGCAGCACGCCCGCCACGATGGCGAGCACCGCCGGCACGTTCGTCCAACCGGGGAGCGCCGCGGCGAGCCGCGCGCCACAGAAGGCGAGGGTCGCGCCGAGCACGGCGTAGGTGAAGATCCGGCCCGCGGAATAAACGCTCTGCCGGCCGAGGTTCGCCCGCCACGACGGGGCCGCGCTGCCCACGGCGAGCGCGAAAGGTCCGCACATGCCGAGGCAGTGGGCGGAGCCGAGCATGCCCGACATCACGAGCAGGGGCCATTCGGCCAGCGACGTCATGCGATCACCTCGACCGATTTCGACTCGTCGGAGCGGCTGGTGCCGGATGCCACTGCCGACTCACTCGACTCATCCTGCCCCAGCCGGAGCGAGTTCGATACGACGAGCAGGCTACTGATCACCATCGCCACGGCGGCGACGGCCGGATGCACGACGCCCGTGGCCGCCAGCGGGATGCAGGCCGCGTTGTAGCCGAAAGCCCAGAGCAGGTTCCAGCGGATCGTGCGGTGCGTGCGGCCGGCCAACTCGACCAGCCAGGGCAGGGCGGCCAGATCGTCGTGGAGCAGGCAGATATCGGCCGACCACCGCGACACGTCGGCGCCGCAGCCGAGCGCCACGCCCACGTCGGCCGCGGCGAGGGCAGGGGCGTCGTTGATGCCGTCGCCCACCATCACGACCCGATGGCCTGCGGACCGGAAGCCCTCGATCGCGGCGAGCTTTTCCTCGGGCAGCAGCGGAGCCCGCCAGGCGAGGCCGAGTGGCTCGGCCACGGCCGCCGCCCGCTCGGCCCGGTCGCCCGAAAGCATCCAGGCCTGTGCGGCGCGCCGCCGAAGCGCCGCAAACGCCGCCGAAGCCTCCGGCCGCACGTCCTCGGCGAACCGAAACCCACCGACGACTTCACCATCGATCTCCACGACGGTCGGAGGCTCGGCTGAATCCGATCCGGGAGGCGAGCAGGTCGGCGTGAGGATGCCGAGCGTGGCGTGCGGCCGCCAGCGAGGCAACTCATGCCGCCCGCTCGCCGGCTTTGGCCCATCGAGGTCGCTCGACGTATCCGTGATGCGCTGGTCCAGCAGCCAACGGCTGCTGCCAAGCCGCACGACGGTCCGCGTGTCGGGCAGCCGCCCCTCGATCCCGCAGCCCGGTATCGAGCGGGGCTCGACAATTTCGAACGGCCTGATCCCCGCTGCCGCGGCGTGGGACGCGATCGCGGCGGCATGCACGTGGGTCGAGCCCCGGGCGAGTCCGGCTGCCAGGGCGAGCATCCGCTCGGCGTCAGCCCCGGCGTCGCACACCGCTTCCGTCACCCGGCAGCCCGCGGTGATCGTGCCGGTCTTGTCGAAGCAGAACACGTCGGCCGCAGCCAGCTTCGTGAAAGCGTCGCCATCGCGGACGAGCACGTGCCGCCGCGTGGCCCGACCGATCGCCGCCCACAGCGCCATCGGCGTGGCAAGCCCGAGAGCGCAGGGGCACGACACGACCACGACCGCCAGTCCGGCGAGGATTCCAGCCGCGGCCCCCGACGCCCACCAGTGCACCGCGCAGGTGACCACCGCCGTCACGAGCACGAGCGGCAGGAACCAGGCGGCGATCCGTTCGGCCAGCCGCTGCTGGCGGCTTCCCGCGGCGGCGGCCGCCACCGCATCAATGAGCCGCTCGAGCGTGCCGGCTCCCGGGGCGGCCGTCACCCCCACGAGCAGCTCGCCATCGAGATTGCAGGTGCCGCTGTGCACGGCATCGCCGACGCCCTTCACGGCCGGCTCGCTCTCGCCGGTGACCGCACGCTCGTCGATCGCGGCGCGGCCCCCGACGATCCGGCCATCGGTGGGCACGTACTCTCCGGGGAGCAGCCGCAGCACGTCGCCGACGCCGACCGTGGCCAGTTCGACCACCTCATCGCCGCCGGGCCCGACGCGACGACGCACACGATCGGGCAACAGCCGCCGCAGGTCGCGAAGCGCCTCCGTCGTGCGGAGCTTACCCGAGGCCTCCAGCCAGCGGCCGAGTGTCACGGCCACGAGCACCATGCAGGCGACCTCAAAGTAGACGTGCCCGTCGTTCGTCCACGTGGCCCAGGCCGACATCGCAAACGCCGCGGCCACGCCGACGAGCAGGAGCAGATTGAGCGACGCCCGCCCGCGCCGCAGTTCGACCACCGCGTCGTCGAGCAGCGGCCCGCCGAGCAGCACGAGCACCGGCGCGGTGAACAGCAGGCAGGCGTGCCGGGCCAGCCCGTAGAGAGCCGAGGCCTGCACCGACGCTTCCCCCTCCGGCTGCGACCAGAGCAGCATCGTGAACACCATCACGTTCATCGTGAAGAAGAGGGCGAGGCCGAGCCGCGTCATCATCCAGCGGGCCTGGCCATCGTCCCCCTTGGCCGCCGTGATCGACGCCGCGAACCGGCAGCCGAAGCAGCAGTAGGCAGCCTCCCCGCCGACCGCCGCCCTGCCCACAGGCAGGCCGCAGTAGTC
>CAZXIG010000336.1:0-2999 GCA_964640405.1 uncultured Candidatus Kuenenia sp. | reverse complement strand
CGCGCATGGGGGCTTCTATGCGCACACGCCAAAGAAGCCCCGGGCGGAAGCCCGGGGACGTCGGGCGTCAGCCCGACCCACGCAAGCCGGGGGATCCGCAAGTCGGGAGATATCGGGCGCTCGACTCCCATTGGTCGGGGAATCGCCACCGACACCGTATATTCCTCCTCGCAGAACCGATCCCCACAGGACGTCACGATCATGAAACGCAGCGGCTACCTGGGCATCGACGCGGGCACGCAGGGGCTCTCGGTGATCTTCACCGACGAGGAGATGCGGATCCTCGCCCACGGCGAAGGGGGGTACGAGATGGTCCCCGGCCTCGGCGCCGAGTGCTACGAGCAGCGGCCGGGCGACTGGGAGGCGGCCCTCCGCACGGCGATGGCCGACCTGCGGGCGAAGCTCGCTGCCGCCGGCATCGAGCCCGACGTCACTGCGATCGGTATCTCCGGGCAGATGCATGGCGAGGTGCTGGCCGATGGCGTCGGGGCGGCCCTCGGCCCGGCGCGGCTCTGGTGCGACGGCCGCAACGAAGCGGAGGGGCATGAGCTCACCGAGCGGTTCGGCGTGAAGTGCCCCAAGCGGCTCACCGCTTCCCGCTGGCTGTGGACGATCCGCAACCGGCCGGAGCTCGCCGCGCGGGCGCGGCATCTCACCACGCCGTCGGGCTGGCTCTCGCGGTGTCTCACCGGCGAGTGGACGCTCGGCATCGGCGACGCGGCCGGCATGTTTCCGATCGATCAGGCCACGCTCGACTACGACACGCGACTCCTCGCCGAGTTCGACGCGCTGGTGGAGAGCCAGCGCGGCGGACCGACTGTGCGGCAGCTCCGCGATCTTCTGCCGCACGTCCGCAAGGCGGGCGAGGACGGCGGCGCGCTCGATGCCGCCGGCTCCGCGCTGCTCGGCCTGCCGGTCGGCACGCCCGTTGCCCCGGCGGAGGGGGACCAGCCCGCGGCGCTCGCCGGCTCGCTGATCGGCCTGCCCGGGATGGTGTCGATGAGCTTCGGCACGAGCGTCTGCGCCAACTCGGTGGGCGATCGGGCGTTTCGTGGCGTCTCCCAGGCGATCGACCACTTCTGCGCCCCCGACGGCCGGCCGATCAACATGGTGTTTCTGCGCAACGGCACGACGCCGATGAACACGGTCGTGGAGATGTTCGGCAAGGTGAACGGTGCGGGCCGCGGCGATGCCTTCGCCGCCGTGATGCCGCAGCTGCTCGCGGCAGCCGACGACTGTGGCGGCTTGGCGGCGCTCCCCTTCATCGACGACGAACCGGGGCTCGGTGTGTCGCGGGGCGGCAGCGCAGGCCTCGTGGGTCTCAACGCCGACAACGCCACGCCCGGCAACGCGGCGAAGGCGATGCTCCTGGCGACGATCTTCAACCTCCGGATGGGAAGCGACCAGCTCGACGCCCAGGGCTTCCCGCGGACGGAAATCATCCTCTCCGGCGGCCTCACGAAGACACCCGCGCTCGGGCAGCTCCTGGCCGACGCCTTCGACACGCCGGTCGTGATCCTCGACGGGGCCGCCGAGGGCACCGCCTGGGGGGCCGCCCTGATGGCGAAGTATCGGGCGGAGTCGCTTGCCGGCCGTTCCCGGCCGTGGCCCGATTTTCTGGCCGCCCACGCCTCGGGCACGCCGACCCGGTTCACCCCCCGGCCGGCGGCGGTAGCCACGCTCGCCCAGAGCCTCGCCCGCCACCGCCACCTCGTCGGCCTCCATGCCCAGCTGGCCGGCCGCCAATCCTGATCCAAAAGCTTGCATCCCGGCTGCGGACCGGTAGTCTTACGGCTGTCGGGCGGAGGACCGCTCCGATGAATCTCACTGGAACCGCTACTGACCGCGTGCGAACCCCTGCTGCCGCTTGCTCCGCGATTCGTCGTGGGGCGATGCCTTGGGTGACCCGTCAGTGGCTTCTCGTTCCCGGCCGTGATCCCACGGCCCCGCCTCGACCAGTCGGCTGACCCGCTCGTGCATCGTGGCCCATCCGGGCCGCCATCGGTTCCGCAGGACGCTCGCACCGGCCGCGAGTCACGCCATGCGAACCATCCGCCCCACGCTCCGCCCCGTCCTCGCGATCCTCGCCTGCTGCCTCGGCCTCGCGGCCGCGCGGGCTGATGCGGAGACGATCAACCCCGTCGTGCGGTTTTCGATCCTCGGTAGCAACTTCGTCGATGTCGAGTTGTTTCAGGATACCGCCCCCATCACGGTGGCGAATTTCCTGAGTTATGTCGAAGCCGGAAGCTACTCCAACACCTTCTTCAATCGCAGTCGCAACCAGTTCCAACCAAACGATCCGCCCTATACCACATCCGGAATCAATATTCTCCAGGCCGGTGGCTTCACGATTACGAGCACTCAGCAGGGGCTAGTCGTCAATCCGGTCGCCAGCGGGTCGGCGATCCCTCTGGAAGTGCTCCTGCCAAACACGGCAGGAACCATCGCGATGGCTCGCGGGGCGTCACCAAACACGGCCACAAATCAATGGTTTTTCAACCTCACCGACAACCCTTCGCTCGATCCAAGCGCATTCACCGCTGGCTACGCCGTCTTTGGCCGCGTGGTCAGCGGCATGAGCCTGCTCTACCAGATTGCCGACCTTCCCACCACGGATTGGAATCCGGCTCTGCTCGGCGTGAATCCCGCAGATCCTGATTACAATCCGGACGAATATCCCTTTGGGTATGTGCCGATGCTCACGTTCGACCAGCAAGACTACTTCGTGACGATCGATAGCATCGCCCCCGTGCCGGAGCCCTCCACGCTCGTGCTGGCTGGCGTCGGCCTCGTGGCCGCGGTCGCCGCTGCCCGCCGGCCGCGGCGCGTGGCTCGCTGAGTCCGCGCGGAAACGCGGTTCACGCGAGTTGGATTGGATGCCGCATTGATCCCCCTGCTTGCGCATGGGGGCTTCTATGCGCACAGGGCTTGTATGCAAAAAGGCCAAGGAAGCCCCCAGGCGCAAGCCGGGGGATGTCGGGCGCCAGCCCGACCCACGC
>CAZXIG010000335.1:0-3023 GCA_964640405.1 uncultured Candidatus Kuenenia sp. | reverse complement strand
CGCCGAGCAGCTCGAGCGGGAGGGGCACGAGATCGTGAAGCTCAACATCGGCAATCCCGGCGCCTTCGGGTTTCGGAT
Source organism: uncultured Candidatus Kuenenia sp. (assembly GCA_964640405.1). GTDB lineage: Bacteria > Planctomycetota > Planctomycetia > Pirellulales > UBA1268 > QWPN01. The sequence goes on along the minus strand of CAZXIG010000335.1, from coordinate 2,945 downwards.
GCCGGGCTCGATGCGGGTGGCCGTCGTCGAAAACCTCCACCAGGCCGATCCCTACTCGCACCAGAAGGGGATCTTTCCGGCCCGCGAGGCCGTGGTGATGCAGCAGCAGAGCCGCGGCGTGATGGACGTCACCGCCGACGACGTCTTCATCGGCAACGGCGTGTCCGAATTGATCATGCTCGCCATGCGGGCGCTGTTGAACCCGGGCGACGAGGTGCTCGTGCCGAGCCCCGACTATCCGCTCTGGACGGCGAGCGTGGTGATCCACGGCGCGAAGGCCGTGCACTACCCCTGCCGCCCCGAGCGGGGTTTCGTGCCCGACCCCGTCGAGGTGGAGCGACTCATCACGCCGCGCACCCGCGCGCTCGTCGTGATCAATCCCAACAATCCCACGGGCGCGGTCTACCCGCGGCAGACGCTCGCGGCCCTGGCCGACATCGCCCGGCAGCGGCATCTGGTTTTCTGCGCCGACGAAATCTACGACGAGATGCTCTACGACGGCGCGGAGTTCGTGCCGGCGGCGAGCCTCGACGACTCGCTCCTCTGCCTCACGTTCGGTGGCCTGAGCAAGGTCTACCGGGCCTGCGGTCTGCGCGTCGGCTGGCTCGTGTTTTCCGGCGAGCGGGAGCATGCTCGCGACTACATCCAGGCGGTCGAGCTCTTGGCGAGCCTGCGGCTCTGCTCCAACGTGCCCGGGCAGTATGCCGTGCAGACGGCTCTCGGCGGGCATCAATCGATCCTCGACCTCACGAAGCCCGGCGGTCGGCTGCATGCCACGCGGGCCGCGATGCTCGACGCGGTGCGGAAGAGCAAGTATCTCTCCGTCATGCCGCCGCAGGGGGCGATGTATGCCTTCGTGAAGGTGCATGCCGACCGGCTGCCCGGCGGCGTCAACGCCTTCGACGACCAGGCCTTCGCCCTCGATCTCCTCGAGCGGAAGCACGTGCTCGTGGCGCCGGGGTCGAGCTTCAACGTGCCCTACCGCGACCACTTTCGCGTCACGCTCCTGCCCGACGCCGAGCAGATGGCCGACGTCTTCGGGCGGATCGAGTCGCTGCTCGACGAATACGCCGCGCGGTAGGCCTTCCGTGGTACAACGGCGGCATGAGACCCGCCCGTCCGCAGTCGCCGCCCGCAGGTTCCGCCGCGCCGCGCCATCGCCGGCCGCTGGCCGCGTGGCTGGCCGGCCGGATCGGCTTCGACGCCTATCTGGCGATGGCGGAACGGTTGGCTTGGGAGGTGTCGGAGCCCGACGCCCGCCCGCCGACGCTGCTTGTCTGTGAACTGGAACCGCTGATCACCATCGGCCGGCTTGGCTCGCGGGCCGACGTGCTCCTCACCGACGACGAACTGCGGGAACGACGCCTCGCGTTGCGGTTCGTGGGCCGCGGGGGCGGCGCCGTCCTGCACGGGCCTGGGCAGGTCGTCGTGTCGCTGTTCGCGGCGCTCGAGGACGTCGGGCTCGCGCGGCACGATCTCGGCGGCTATCTCCCGCGGCTCGAGACGGCCCTGGAGGCGGCTCTGCGGCAGGTGCGGTGCGGGCCTGCCCGGCATCCGGGCGTGCCCGGCGTGTTCGGCCGCACCGGTCTCTTGGCGGCGGTGGGCGTCACCCTGCGTCGCGGGGTGGTCCGCCACGGCGCGTTCGTCAACGTGAGCCCGGGATCCGAGCCGCTCGACGCGGTGCTCGCGGTTCCGCAGGGAGCATTCGCCGCGAACCTGCCGACGCGTACGATGGGGTCGGTGCAGGCCGACCTGCAGCGGCAGGTGCGGATGCAGGACGTGCGGACGGCGCTCGTGCAGCAGATCGGCGATGCCTTCGGATTCGAGCGCACGAGCATCCAATCGGGATTTCCGGTGCCCGTTCCCCGGGCCGAAGACCGCGGAGCAAAGGTGGTGAGCCGTGTCGGATGAAACCGTGTCAGCATCGTCGTTTTCCCTGCCGATCATCGGCGACGTGGGCGTCGATGCGCCGCCGACGCCGCGGCGGCTCCCTCCGTGGCTGCGGCAGAACCTCGGCACCGGGGGCGGCCACGGCGAGACGGCGAGCCTCATCGCCGAACTGAACCTCGAGACCGTCTGCTCGTCGGCGAAGTGTCCCAACCGGCTCGAATGCTGGTCGCAGAAGACGGCCACGTTCATGATTCTCGGCAACGTCTGCACGCGGCCGTGCGGCTTCTGCTCGGTGCCGAAGGGCAAGACGGAGGCGCTCGAACTCGACGAACCCGAGCGGGTGGCGGAGGCCGCGCGTCGCCTGGGCCTGAAGCACGTCGTGATCACGAGCGTCACCCGCGACGACCTGCCGGACGGCGGGGCCGACCACTTCCGTCGCACGGTCGAGGCGGTGCGGGCCGCGACGGGCGCCGCCGTCGAGGTGCTCGTGCCCGACTTCATCGGCAAGGAAGGGGCGCTCGAGCGGCTGATGGAGGCGAAGCCCGACGTCTTCAACCACAACACCGAGACGGTGCCCCGTCTCTACCGCACCGTTCGCGGCCGCAAGAGCGTGTATGCCTGGACGCTGAGCTTGCTCGCGGACGCCAAGCGGATCATGCCGAGCGTGAAGACGAAGAGCGGCCTCATGCTCGGCCTCGGCGAGACGCGGGACGAACTGCTCGACGTGTTCGCGGATCTTATCGACCACGGCGTCGATTTCCTCACGCTCGGCCAATACCTCCAGCCTACGCTCGACTCGCTGCCGGTGGAGCGGTACGTGCCGCCGGAGGAGTTCGAGGAACTCGGCGAGCTGGCCCGCGGCATGGGATTCAAGAAGGTGGCGAGCGGGCCGCTCGTCCGGTCGAGCTACCACGCCCGCGACATGGCGGAAGACGGCCGCGTCGCGTGACGATGCCAGGCGGCAGCCGGCATTCCATCCAAGCCCCGGGCGGAAGCCTGCCCATACAAGCCCCCAGGCGCGAGCCGGGGGATAATGCGGGTCGCTTCGGGATGGA
>CAZXIG010000334.1:0-3026 GCA_964640405.1 uncultured Candidatus Kuenenia sp. | reverse complement strand
GGGCGACAGACTGGCTGGCTGCGACTACCGCGGCTGCGAGTTCGTCGCCCCCGACGCTGAACGTGGCGGCGATTTCGAGGGCCACGAGCTGGATCCCGCCGAGGTCGAGCCGACGGACCTTCACGAGGTCTTTGAGCGTGGTGACCGCGAGTGCGGCGCCGCTCGTGCGGACGGTCGCCGCGAGCGCCTCGAGGTCGCCGTCGCCGTAGGCATGGTGGTCGGCGAACGGCGTGTAGGCCGCGATGTCGGCGCCGAGTCCGGTGAGCGTCGCCCGAAATGCGGCCGGATTGCCGATGCCGGCGAACGCGGCCACGCGGCAGCCGCGGAGCCGATCGAGATCGTGCAGGCCGCCGGCATGATCGCGGAGCGCCACGGGACGGTGGCTCGCCTCGGCCCAGAGCATGGATGAGTCGCCCCCTCGGGCAGCGATCACGGCCCGGCGGATCGCCGCGCGGCTTTCGGCATCGACCGCCGCGGCGCGGGTGAGCACGACCGCGTCGGCGCGGCGGAGCGACGCCGGTGGCTCGCGGAGCAAGCCGCGGGGAAACAATCGCTCGCCTCCGAACGGATCGGTGGCGTCGATCGCCACGATGTCGAGGTCACGGGCGAGCCGGCGATGCTGGAATCCGTCGTCGAGGACGATGACGTCGGCTCCACGGGTGACGGCCGCGCGGGCTCCGGCCACTCGGTCGCGGTCGGCCACGTGCGGAACGCCCGGCACGACCAGCGCCAACTCGGCCGCCTCGTCGCTCACCTCGCCCGGCTTCGCACCATACCCACGGCTGACGATCGCCGGCCGGCGACCTGCGGCTGCGAGCGTGCGGGCCGCCCAGGCCACGAGCGGCGTCTTGCCCGTGCCGCCGAGCGTGAGGTTGCCGATCGAGATCACCGGCACGCCCCCGCCGCGAACAGCCAGCAGCCCGCGGTCGTAGGCGATGTTGCGGGCCGCCACGATCCAGCCATAGGGAACCGAAATGCCGGCGAGCATGGCCCGGGCGGCGGCCGGCCCCGGGCCGCGGAGTGAGCCGTCGGTCAGGCGTTTGAACGTGTCGGCATCGGGGAGCAGCGACATGAATCCCCCGGCGGCAGGCCGGAAACCAGTGCTTGTTCAGCCGACCGGGTGATCGGATCGGCACACGATAGCAACGCCGCCGCGAGGCCGTCGCCCCGCCCTGCCGATATACTTGAGGAAATTCATCCGGGCGACCGCACATGGCCACGGCATCCACCAGCAGCGAGCCCCTCGCCGTGGCCACATGGGCCGATGCGGGGCCCGAGGCGTCGAAGTCCGACCGCTACCTCGCGCGGCGGCTCGCCGCGGCCGGGGCCGACTACAAGAGCGTGGCGGCACTGACGTTCGTGTTGGCCGCGAGCATCGGCGGCATGCTCTGGCTCCTGCTCGGCATCGTGCTCGAGCACTGGGTCGTCTCGGGCGGACTGCCCGGCTGGTTTCGCTGGGCCTGGCTGGCCACCGCGGCGCTGGCCCTCGGCGGTGCGATCCTCCGCTGGGTCGTGCCGCTCCTGCGGTATCGGGTGAATCTGGTCTACGCCGCCCGGGCCATCGAGGCGGACCATCCCGAGCTCCACAACGACCTCGTCAACGCGGTGCTCGTGAAGGCCCATCCGGATGCAGCCGCGCATTCGGTCGTGCGGACGCTCGAGCGGCGGGCCGCGAAGCGGCTTTCCAACGTGCCGGCGGAAGGCGTCGTCGATCGCGGCCTCGCGCTTCGGCTGGCCCTCGCGCTCGCGGGCCTCGTGGCCGTGGCATGTATCTACCAGCTCGCCGCACCGAAGAGCCTGATTGTCTCGGCCGCCCGACTCGTCGCTCCGTGGGCCGCGCTGGCTGCTCCGGCGCGGGTGAGCATCGAGCCGCCGCGGCTGGCGTGGCGGCATCCGGGGGCGGCGGCGGAAGCGGGCGGTCAGCTGCATCTGCTGGAGCCCGTCAACGGCCGGGTGACCGTCGTCCGCGGACGACAGCTCGTCGTGTCGAGCCGCATGCGCGGGCTCGAGCGCGGCGAGCGGGCCGAACTGGTCGTGAGTCGCGTGCGGGACAACGGCAAGGTCGATGCGGCTGCCGTGCCGTGGCGGGTGGCGATGGCGCCCGATGCCGAGGGGCGGCAGGCCGCCGCGTTGCCCGATGCGACCCGTGGGCTCGAACACTCCCTCGAGTTCACGATCGTGGCAGGCGATGCCACCGGCGACCGGGTGAGGGTCGCGGTGGTCGATACGCCCGCGTTGCTCGTGCGGGAGGTGCGATACGACTACCCGGCCTACACGCGGCGGCCGCCCGAGACGACGGCCTGGCAGGGCGACCTGCGGGGCGTCGAGGGAACGAAGGCGACGATCGTGGCCGAGGGCAATCGTCCGCTCGACGCCGCGTGGATCGACCTCGGCTGCGACGGCAAGAAGGATGTGACGCTGCGGGTCGGTCAGCACGACCTCTCGCGGGCGACGGGCAGCTTCACGCTCAGGCTCAACGCCGACCGCACCGGGCCGGCCGCCAGTTCGTACCGGCTCGGCTTCCAGCCACAGAGCGGGGGAGGCGACCGCGAGGATCCGGTGCTCGAGAAACTCGAGCATCGCATCGAGGTGTCGGCCGATCTCGCTCCCGAGGTGGCGATCGAGGAGCCGCGGGCGAAGGCCTTGAAGGTGCCCCCGGGTGCCCCGGTGGCGATCCGGGTGCGGGCCGTCGATCCCGACTTCGGCATCGCCCGCGTGACGCTCGAGACGCGGCTCAAGGGGGGCGAGACGCAGCCCGAGATCCAGATCTTTCGCGGCGACAAGACGGGCGTCGTGAAGGTCGACGGGGTGATCGTTCCCGAGCGGCAGGGGGCCGGGCCGGGGAGCGTGCTCGAATATCGGGCGGTGGCCACCGACAACCGGCCCGAGTCGCCGAACGTGGCCCGCACGGAGTGGCGGTCGCTCGAGATCGACCCCAGCGCGCCGCCCGCTCCTGCGCCACCGCGCCGCGAGGAGACGAAGCCGGACCAGCAGTCGCAGCAAGACGGCAAGCAAGACGGCAAGCA
>CAZXIG010000333.1:0-3037 GCA_964640405.1 uncultured Candidatus Kuenenia sp. | reverse complement strand
GCCCTTCGCTCACTCGGACCTGCCTGCGCTCCGGCATCCTGCCTGCGCTTGGCAGCTCACGCCGGCGGCCGGGCACGGGCAGCCCCTCCTTGGGGCGTCGTTTGTGTTCGGGGTGAGACAGGGAGTGTTTGGTGACGCCATAATCAGGGAGTCCCCTGCAGAGCCCTTATCCGCTCGATCTCATGAACGCCTTTCGCATTCCAAACCCCTGGGCCGTTGCGGCGGTGGCCGTCGTGTGCGGCGTCGTCGTCGGGGCTGGCGGGGCGGTGCTGCAGGCGGTTTCGCGTCCGTGGCAGGTGGGGGACTTTCGCCCCGGCGCGGCGGCGCGGGCGAGTGGCCCCGCGGGCGCCGTCGAGGTGGCCGAGACGACGCATGCCTTCGGCACGGTCGGCACGGGCGCCAGCGGGACGCACGACTTCGTGATTCGCAACGCGGGCACAGGGCCGCTCACGCTTCGCCGCGGGGCGACGAGTTGCACCTGCACGATCTCCGACTTCGAGGCGGCCGAGGGGGAGGAGCCCGCCGCCGAGAAGGTGGTGCCGCCCGGCGGAAGCACGAAGGTCACGCTCGAGTGGAAGGGCAAGGGGCCCGGGGGTCCGTTCCGCCAGCAGGCCACGATCCTCACCGACGACCCGCGCCGGCCCGAGGTCGTGTTCGTGATCGAGGGCACGGTCGTGCCGACCTGGAAGGCCGTGCCCGATGCGGTGCTCTTGCCGCGGGTGTCGGCGGCGGCCGGCGAGCGGGTGGAGGTGCGGTTGTTCACGTTCGGCACGGAGCCCCCGCAAATGGATCGGCTGGCGGTGGAGCATCCGCAGGCTGACCAGTTTTTCTCGATTGCCTCGACCCCCCTGCCTGCCAGCGAGCTGTCGGGAGAGCCGGGGGCCACGGGGGGACTCCTGCTGACGCTCGAACTGCGGCCGGGACTGCCCCTGGGGCCGCTCCGCACCGCGATCGACGCGGTCATTCGGATCCCGGAGGAGGTGGCCGTGTCGGTGCCGGTGGAGGCTACGGTGGGAGGCGACCTTGTGCTCGCGGGCGCCGCATGGGATTCCTCCCGTCAGGCGCTCCTGCTGGGGACGGTCTCCGGCAGAAAGGGCCTTCGGACGCAGCTGTTCATCACCGCCCGGGGACCGCATCGCGAGCGCGTGAAGCCGGTGGTGAAGACCGTGGTGCCCGACTCGCTGGAGGTGACCGTCGGCGAGCCGATGCCGATCGGCGACGGCGGCGCCCTGCGCATCCCGCTGGCAGTCGTCGTGCCGGCAGGCAGTCGGGCCGCCAATCACCTGTGTTCCGAGCAAGGACCCGCGGGCAAGATCGTGCTGGAGACCGGTCACCCCGACTCGCCGACGCTCGTCATCCCCGTGTGTGTCGCCATCGGCCCCTGACAACCACCCCGACGCTCAACCCTCAAGGCCAACGTGCTCCCCTCCATCCGTCAACTCGTTCGCCCCGCCGCCGTGGCGGTGATCGTCTCGCTGGCTTGTGTGTCGCCCTCGCTGTCGGCGCCGCCCGAACGGGGCGCCGGCGTGGACGACGCGGTCGTGGCGAAGTTCCAAGAACGCAACGGCCGCATCTTCGCCGATTGGGAGTCGCCCCGTGCGGTGCTCGTCATCACCGGTGAACTGGACGGCTACATCGAGCCTTGCGGCTGCACGGGCAAGGAGAACCAGAAGGGAGGCTTGAGCCGCCGCCAGAATTTCCTGCAGGCGATCTCGGCGTCCGGCTGGCCCTTGATGGCGGTCGATCTCGGCGGCCAGGTGAAGCGGTTCGGACGCCAGACCGAGGCGAAGTTTCAGTCGATCGTCGATGGCCTGCGGGCCATGAAGTATGCCGCCGTGGGCTTCGGCCCCGGTGACCTGCGGCTGCCCGCGGAGGAGCTCGTGGCCGCCGTCGCGCAGGTGGGCGACGAGCCGACGCCGTTCGTCGGCGGCAACGTCGGCCTGCTCGGCATCGACGCGGGCATCACGCCGCGGTTTCGGGTGACCGAGGTCGGCGGCCTGAAGATCGGCGTGACGAGCATCCTCGGCGACAAGGAGGCCGCTCAATTCCGCAATCCCGACATCGAGGTCGTGCCGGCCGCCAAGGCGCTCGCGGATCTCGCGCCGAAGCTGGCCGCCGCCGGCTGCGATCATCAGGTGCTCCTCTCGTGGAGCTCGCCCGAGGAGTCGGCGGCCCTCGCCGCGGCCCATCCGCAGTTCGACATCGTCGTCACGCACGGCGGCGCCGACGAGCCGCCGCTCGAGCCGCGAACGCTGCCGGGCGGGGCAAGGCTCGTCGAGCTCGGGCACAAGGGGATGTTCGCCGTCGCCGTCGGCTTCTTCGCCGATGCCAAGCGGCCCGTCCGCACCCAGCGGGTGCCGCTCGACGCCCGCTGGGGCGAGTCCGACGACATGATCGCGCTGCTGGCCACGTATCAGACGAAGCTCGAGACGCTCGGCTTCGAGGGGCTCGGCCTCGTACCGATCCGCCATCCCTCCGGCCGCCGTTTCGCCGGCAGCGCCGCCTGCGCCGACTGCCACAAGCACGCCTACGAGGTGTGGGAGAACACGACGCACGCCACGGCGCTGACGACGCTCGAGGAGCAGAAGCCTCGCCGGGACGGCGATCCGGAATGTCTCTCCTGCCACGTCGTCGGCTGGGCACCGCAGCGATTCGAGCCCTTCGAGGGGGGCTTCGCCGGCATGGAGAAGACGCCCCACCTCGCCCACCAGGGCTGCGAGAACTGCCACGGTCCGGCCGCCGCCCACACGGCCGTCGAGCGGGGCGACGTGCGGGCCAGCGCCGCTGAACGCGACCGCCTCCGCCAGGAACTCGTGCTCACCCTCGCCACGCCCGAAGGCAAGCAGAAAGCGGTCAACAACTGCCTCGAATGCCACGACCTCGACAACAGCCCGCAATTCGACTTCGACGAATACTGGCCACAGGTCGAGCACAACGACCCCGAAGAGCCCGCTGCCGCCACGGATGCGAAGGCTACGGTCACGGCGCCGTAAGGCAGGTGGGCGTGGAGTTCAACCTGCATTGGTTCGGCCGGCGG
>CAZXIG010000332.1:0-3040 GCA_964640405.1 uncultured Candidatus Kuenenia sp. | reverse complement strand
ATGCCGACGGCGTCAGCTGCGATCGCCGGGCAGTTCGATGCGGTCGGGCAGTTCGCTGCGGGCTTGGGCTTCGGCTCGGCGGGCGGCGCGATTCGATGACCAGACACCGTAGAGCACCGCGGCGGCGATGGCCGCGCCGAGGCCGGCGAAAATCCACGAGAGCACGCTGGAGGCTTCCGCCGTGGACGGCGGCTTTCGCCACTCCGCCCGCCGCGCGACGAGCAGGGCCGTCTCGCGCCGCTTGCCCTTCTCCTCGCGATCGCCCTGCGAGGAGATGATCGAGACGTCGGCCAGCGGGTAGCCGTATCGCTTGAGGGCGAAGCCGTCGATCCGCACGCCCTCGGAGATCGAATCGCCGGTGGGCATCCCGGGGGGCAGGTCGCGGACGCAGCAGACGATCGGATAGGTGTCCTGATCCTGGCCGTCGATCCGGATGAGCGGCGTGTTCACGAACACGAACAGCTCCCAGTAGTGATCGGTGCCGAGCTGCTCCCGACGGTAGGGCTCGTCGATCACGATCTTCGTCGCCTTGCGGACGATGCCGGTGATCGTGACGGGCTCGCCGCGATGGGCCGCATACCACTTCTGCCCGGGATCGATCAGCTTGAGGATCTGATCGCCCCCGGCCGGCTCGCGGCGGCCCTCGTCTCCCGCCACGGCGGCGAGCATCGCATAGAAGGCCTCGGCGTCGCCGGGCTCGAGCTTGCCGCCGTCCCGAACGGTGTCGAAGAGCGCGTAGTTCATGCCGAGCGAGCCGAGCGGCGTGGCCGGCTCCCAGGCGATGCCGGCGGCCGCCAGCACGAGTCCGGGCCGCGCCTCGGGCCAGACGGCGGCCCCGTCCGGCGCCCCCGTCGGCGTCGGCCCGACTCCCGCGGACAGCGGCAGGCCCACCACCGTCGCCGGCTCGTCGATCGTCTGCCAGCGGGGCCACGCCTTCGGCGCCGCCTTCACGAGCACGTCCACCACGCGGTCGCCCGCGACGATCCGCACCACGTCGAAACTCGGCTGGGCGAACAGCTGCTCCTGCTCGGGCGTGAGCCGCACGGGGGCCGCGAACGTCGCCCGCCCACGGATCTTCACGAGCGCGTCGCCGACCGGCACGGGCGCATCGGCCGCGGGCTCGAGTGCCGCCGCCCGCCAGGCGGTGGCCAGCTCGGCGGGCGCGGCGAGCCGGGAGAGCACCCGAATGGCCAGCTTCTGCTGCTCGTCGCCCCACTCGGTCGCCGCTTCGAGGCCGCGCCGCTGCGCCTGGTCGATCCCGCGTTCCTGAAGGAACGTGGCCACGTCGGCGGCAGGCCCGGCAACAGCGGATCGGGCGACGGCGAATCCGGGGCCGGCGGCCGCGGCCACGAGCAGGACGACGGCCGAGGCCATCCAGCGGCAGACCAAGAGACGCGCGGCGTTCGTGAGCGTCGTGTCGATCATCGAGTGGACTCCTCGCTGGTGCCTTCGTCGCGGGCGAGCCGCCGCAGCGACTCCTCGGTCGAGAACGGCGTGAACCCCTCGAGCGCCCCTTCGAGATCGACGGGCTCGCGGGACGCCCGCCTGCCTCCGAGATTCGTGAGGCGGATGCCCAGGAACGTCGCCGCGACGAGGGCCGTCATCGTAACGATCGCCAACGTGCCGAGCGAGGTGCCCCCCGGCGTGACGGGCGGCAGCGGCTTCCAGGCCGGTTCCAGCGCCATGATGAGCGGCGCCACCCGGATCGTGTCGGCGGCGTTGTAGGCATACCGCTTGAAGAAGTAGCCGGCGACCTCGACCGGCTCGTGGATCTTGAGGCCGGTCGGCATCCCCTCGGGCAGCTTCAGGAATTGAACCACCACCGGCGAGACAGGGCCGCCGGCTGGCTCGAGCCAGCCCTGCCAGTAGCGGTCGATGCCGTAGCCGTTGGCCGGCGCGGTGAGCTCCTCGACGCGATGAAACACCCCCTTCATGCGCACGAGCCGGCCGCGAAACGAACGCGGCTGGCCGAACAGCTCCGCGAAGCTCACGCGGGGGGCCGGCGCCTTCGCGATCGTATCGCGGCCGGCCGCTGCGAGCGTGTTCCACGTCTGGAACCAGGCGTCGGTGTCGGCCTCGCGGAAGAACGTGTCGTCGCGGACGGCGCCGAGGGCCCGCGGGTCGGCGCTTAGGTCGTCGGCTTCGGCGACGAAGGGCTCCGGCTCCGGCTCGATCACGACCTCGTCGCCGGCGGGCGGCCGGCCGCGGACGGCCTCGAGCGCCGTGTCGATCGCCGGGGCCGGCCGTTCGCGCTTGAGCGGAAACCAGATCCGCTCGATCACCGTGAGTCCCAGAAGCAGCGCGAGCGCCGCGGGCATGAACCGCCAGAGCAATCGGCGGCGTTCATCCCGCTCGAAGTAGTTGCGGGGCCTGGTCACGGCTCGTGGCTCGCCGCCTGCTCACGCTGCTGTTTCCGCATTTCGCGCCACACGTAACAGCCGAAGGAGCCGATCAGCGTGAAGGGCATCGCGAGCATCAGCAGGATGCTGTAGAAGTAGCCCCGCGCGAGGTTCAGCCCGTCGGGGTCGGACGTGTTGACCGCATCCTTGCAATTGGGGCAGCCGAACGCGTCGGCCGCCGTGAGCAGGACGACGATGGCGACGAACGAGGCGAGCGTGGCGAGACGTCTCATGGGGGGTTGTCCGGGGATCCTGCGGACCACCGGTATTGTAGCACCCTCGAGAATCCGGCTTGGCTCACCCCGGAAAAAGGTGGTAGAGCATCGCGTAGATCACCACGCCCGTCACCGACACGTAGAGCCAGATCGGCAGCGTGATCCGCCCCAGCCGCCGATGGGCCTCCCACCGCTGCTTCCAGGCGAGGAAAAACATCCGCACCGCCAGCACGGGCACCGCCGCGGCGAGGATCACGTGCGAGATCAGGATCGCGAAGTAGACGATCCGCACCGGCCCCTGGCCGCGGAACGGCACGCTGCCCGCGATCGCGTGGTAGGTGAGATAGGAGACGAGAAAGATCGCCGACACGGAGAAGGCCGCCACCATCGCGGCCCGGTGGGCCTTCCACTGGCCCCGGGCGATCG
>CAZXIG010000331.1:0-3054 GCA_964640405.1 uncultured Candidatus Kuenenia sp. | reverse complement strand
GCCCGGAAGATGCCCTCGAAGTCGTCGCGCTGGTAGGGCAGCAGCTTGGCGAGGGCCTCGCGGCGGGCGTCGAGCGAATCGGCGAGGATCATCTCCCGCATCGCGTCGATGCGGTCGCCTTCGAAGAACATGTGCTCCGTCCGCGTGAGGCCGATGCCCTCGGCGCCGAAGGCGATCGCATGCCGCACCTGCTCGGGCGTGTCGGCATTCGTGCGGATGCCGAGCTTCCGGTGCTTGTCGGCGAGCTTCATGATGAAGTCGTAGTACTGGAAGACCTCCGAGTCGGCCGGCTTCATCGTCTTGGCGATCAGCACCTGCTTGAGCTCGCTGTCGGCCGTCTTGATGCCGCCGGCGAACACCTCGCCGGTCGAGCCGTTGATCGAGATCGCGTCCCCCTCGCGGAGCGTCTGCCCGGCGCACTTGAGCGTGCCCGCGGCATAGTCGATCTGGATCGCGCCGGCACCGGCCACGCAGACCTTGCCCATCTGCCGGGCCACGAGGGCCGCGTGGCTCGACACGCCGCCGCGGCTCGTGAGGATGCCCTCGGCGGCGATCATGCCGCGGAGATCCTCGGGGGAAGTCTCGACGCGGGCGAGCACCACCTTCACGCCCTTGTTGGCCAGCTCCTCGGCCTTCACGGCCGTGAAGACCAGCTGGCCGGTCGCGGCACCGGGGCCGGCGGGCAGGCCGGTCGTCAGGAGGCGGCCCCCCTTCTTCGCGGCCTCGTAGTCGGCCCGGTCGAAGATCGGCGCGAGGAGCTGCGAGAGGGCGTCAGGATCGGCCGACTGGATCGCATGCTCGGCCGTCATGAGCTTCTGCTTCACCATGTCGTGGGCGATCTTCACGTAGGCCAGGGCCGTCCGCTTCCCGTGCCGCGTCTGCAGCATGTAGAGCTTCTTCTTCTCGATCGTGAACTCGAAGTCCTGCACGTCGCCGAACTTCTTCTCGAGCGTCTGGCGGACCTTTTCGAGCTGCTTGTAGGTCGAGGCGAACATCGGATCGTGGGCCATGTGGGCCACGGGGAGCGGCGTCCGCACGCCGGCCACCACGTCTTCGCCCTGGGCGTTGACGAGATACTCGCCGTAGAAGACGTCCTCACCGGTGGCGGGGTCGCGGGTGAAGGCCACGCCGGTGGCGCAGTCGTCGCCCATGTTGCCGAACACCATGCTCTGCACGTTGACGGCCGTGCCCCATTCGTCGGGGATCTTGTACTTGCGACGATAGAGGATCGCCCGCTCGTTCATCCAGCTGCCGAACACGGCGCCCACGGCGCCCATCAGCTGCCCGAAGGGCTCCTGCGGGAAGGTCTTGCCCGTCCGCTCCTTGATGAGCCGCAGGTAGCGGCTGATCAGTTCGCGGAGGTGAGCCTCGGTGAGGTCGGTATCGTCGTGGATCCCGAGCTGGTGCTTCAGCCCCTCCATCGTCTCCTCGAAGGGGTCGTGCTCGTTCTCGTGCCGCTTCTGCACGCCCATCACCACGTCGCCGTACATCTGGATGAAGCGGCGGTAGGAGTCGTAGGCGAAGCGGGGATTGCCGGTGGCCTCGGCGAGCCCCTTCACCGTCTCGTCGTTGAGGCCGAGGTTGAGGATCGTGTCCATCATGCCCGGCATGCTGTCGCGGGCACCGCTCCGCACGCTCACGAGCAGGGCGTTCTTCGGGTCGCCGAACTTCTTGCCCGTCTCCTTCTCCAGGAGCTTCACGAACGCGGCGACCTCGTCCTCGAGTCCGGCCGGGAACTTCTTCTTGTTCTTGTAGTAGTCGATGCAGACCTGTGTGGTGATCGTGAAGCCCGGGGGCACGGGCAGGCCGATCTTGGTCATCTGCGCGAGGTTGGCCCCCTTGCCGCCGAGCAGCGGCTTCATCGTGCCGTCGCCGTCGCACTTCTTGGCCCCGAAGTAGTAGATCATCCGCCCCGCCTTGCCCCCGGCACCTCCCGACTTCGAGGCGGCTTTGCTGGCGGCGGGCTTCTTGCGGGTCGTGGTGGCCATGTGGGGGACGATGCCTTTCGTGGAAGGAACGGGGAGGGAACCGCGTTTTCTGCGGGAAACCTGCCAGAATCTACGTTCGCCGCCGGGGGGCGTCAACGACGCCGCCCAGCCCCATCCACGCCGCCGAATTCACCGCCGGCAGCGGCCGAAACTGGCCCCGACACGCTGCCCCCCATTTGGTACACCTCCCTCCAGCGACCTCCCGGAAGGCTGGTGTCGCCCGCCCGGACACGGATGCCGGACGGTGACGTTGCCCGTCATACCGAGTCGCCGAGGTCGAAATGTCGCTGGCCCTGCAGATCGTCGCCTGGTTCGTCGGGATGTCGATCTTCATGTCGATCGTGGAGCATCAGGTGCATGCCCGCATGATGCACAAGCGGCCGCGGCTCTTCTTTCTGAAGAACCTGCGGGCCCGGAACCGGATGTTCACGAGCCACGCCATCGAGCATCACCGGCAATACCTCAAGCACTTTCACGACGAGCCCGTGCCGCACGGCGAAGACCGGGGCATCCGGCTCAACGTCTGGGAAGGCCTCGTGGAGTCGCTCCCGTTGACGCTCCTGCTCGCCCCGTTCACGACCGTGGGCGCCCTGATGTTTCCGTTCGTGGTCTGCCTCCACCACCTCACGTGGAATCTCGTGCACCTCGAGATGCACAAGCCCGAGGGCAGCTTCTTCTCGAAGTGGCCCATCTACCGAAAGCTCGCCCAGCACCACTTCCTCCACCACCGCCACCCCGACAAGAACTTCAACGTCTTCCTGCTCGTCGGCGACTGGCTGTTCGGCACGATGGTGAAGCCCACCGAAGAAGAGCTCGCCGACATGAGGGCCCAGGGCATCGCCTGAAACGGACCTCGCGCGTGGGTCGGGGGTGCCCATGCCCCGCGAGCCGGACGCTCGCTCCGTACGACCAATCCGCTAACGCGGATCGGTGCCCGCATGCCCTTCGCTCGCTCGATGGCGGCTGCGCTCTCGGCATCCTGCCTTCGCTTGCCGCCAACGCCGGCTCGCGGGGCACGGGCACCCCCTCCCAAGACGTCGATCCTGGAGAAGAGGAGGTGAGGGGC
>CAZXIG010000330.1:0-3063 GCA_964640405.1 uncultured Candidatus Kuenenia sp. | reverse complement strand
CGAGCTTCTCGCGGGTGCGGCGATGGCGGATGAGCTGCTCGATGGAGATGATCTCGAGGCCGTGCTCCTTGGCGAGGGCGAAGAGCTGTTCGCGGTTCGCCCGGTTGCCCGCATCGTCGAGGATCTCGCAGAGCACGCCGGCCGGGGCGAGGTTGGCCATGCGGGCCAGATCGACCGCCGCCTCCGTGTGGCCGGCACGGCGGAGCACGCCCCCTTCCTTGGCCACGAGCGGAAACAGGTGGCCGGGGCGGACGAAGTCGGTGGGCCGGCTCGCGGGGTCGAGGATCGCCGCGATCGCCGTGGCCCGTTCACCGGCGGTGATGCCGGTACGGGCCGACTTGTGATCGACGGGCACGGTGAAGGCGGTGCCGAGCGGCGTGGAGTTGGCCTCCACCATCATCGGCAGCTCGAGCCGGCGGGCCAGGTCGGGCAGGATCGGCATGCACACCTGCCCGCGGCCGTGGCAGATCATGAAGTTCACGATCTCGGTCGTGGCCTTGTCGGCCGCACACACGAAATCCCCCTCGTTCTCGCGGTCTTCGGCATCGACGACGATCACGACCTCGCCCCGGGCGATGGCATCCACGGCGGCGTCGATCGAGGAGAAACGGTGGGGCATGGGGCATCCTGCGGCGGGCGATCCGAATCCATTATAGGATGCGGGCGGGCGGTGCCGACCGCCCGCCGTTGTCGTCCCGCGAGCCGATCGATGCTCGACCGTGAGGAATATATCGAGCAGTCCCACCTGTTCCGCTCGCTCGCCGAGCGGATCACGGCCGGGATCGCGGCACAGGAGGCCCTCGTCGCCATCGGCCAGGAGGTGCTGGCGACCACGAAACTGCCGATGGCGATCGGTTACCTGGTGGGCGAACTGAAGCTCGTGGGCACGCTCTCCACGGCGATGGCGCGGATGCCGCACTATTTCACGGCGTTCCAGACGTTCATCATGCGGCAGGCGGAGGCCGAGGCGGGCCGGTTCGACATCCGCACGGCCCTGGCGATCCTCGAGCGGGAGGCTGCCTACCGCGGTGAGACCGCCACTCCGCAGGGCCTCTTCTTCTACCGCTTCGAGTGCCTGTCGCGGAACCGACTCGACTACGCCCACGGCCTGGCCGCCGTCGCTGCCGACGACATCTTCGAGCCCGCCTGGAGAGACTGGATCCAGACGGTGTCGCGGCAGGTGGGGCTCATCGATCTGGCCGACCTCGTCGCCGTCCGCAGCCCCGAATACTGGCGGCTCGAGAAGCGCGACGCACTTCTGGCGGGCCGCACGCCCCCCGAGCCGGACCGCGTGATCCTCTTCGGTGAGAAAGAGGGGCGGATCGCTTGGGCGAATCGCGGCAAGGATCCGCTCTTCTTCTTCGCGGCGTTGCAGCGGCAACTCGGCTATCCGGTCGTGCCCCGCGTCAAACCGGTCGATCCGTCCGTCGAATCGCCCGCCCTGCTGGCCCGGCGGCTCGAGCGTCTGGAGATGCGGGTGAAGCTCCTCGAAGAGGAGTCGCGCGGGGGGATCGACCTGGCCCGTTTCGATCCCAAGAACTTCGCGTTGCCTCCCGATGAGTGAACTGCATGGTCCGGCGGCTGACGCCACGGCGATCCGCTCGGCGGCGATCGATGCGGTGCGGCCGGCCGCGTTGGTCGCGGCGCGGCTGCGGCTGGGCGGCGCCGGGCTCGAGTTCGACGGCCACGGGATGACTCCGCCGCTTGACCCGCGGGCCGCCGGCCGCATCGTGGTCGTCGGCGGCGGCAAGGCGGCGGCGGAGATGGCGGCCGCGGTGGAGACGCTGCTGCTCGGGGCGGGCGTCGATCCGACGCGGCTCTCGGGGCTCGTGAGCGTGCCCGCAGGCTGCGGTCGGCGGCTGCGGTGCATCGAGGTGCGGGAGACTCGTCCGGCGGGGCTCAACCTGCCGACGCCCGCGGCCGTCGCGGCCACGCGGGAGATGCTGGCGCTCCTCGGCGGGCTCGGGCCGGCCGATCTGGCGATCGCGCTGATCACAGGCGGCGGGTCGGCACTCGTCGCGGCGCCCCGCGCCGGCGTGCCGCTCGAGGAAAAGATCGCCGTGGCGAAGTTTCTCGCGGCGGCGGGGGCCGATATCCGAGGGCTCAACACGGTGCGGCAGGCGGCGAGCGACGTGAAGGCGGGGGGGCTCGCGCGGGCCTGTGCCGCGGGGCGGCTCGTGGCGCTCGTGCTCTCCGATGTGATCGGTGATCCGCTGGAGCTGATCGCATCGGGGCCGTGCATGCCGGTGACGCCGCGGCCGGACGAGGCGCTCGCCGTGCTCGAGCGGCATGGGGCGATCGCGGCGGGCGTCGCGCCGCAGCTCGTCGCTCGGCTGCGGGACGATGTGACGGCCGCTGGCATCGAGCGGGCCGCGTCGGGCTCGGCGTGGACCACGCCCCGTAGCTGCCGCGTGGAGCATCTGCTGCTCGGCTCGAATGCGACGGCGGTGGAGGCGGCGGCCGCGGCGGCGCGGCGGGCGGGCTACGAGGCGATCGTGCGGCATGCCGCTGCCGCCATGCACGAGACGGCCGACGAGGTCGGGCGGCGGCTCGCGGCGGAAGGGTTCGAGCTCGCGGTGCGGGCGAGTCGCGAAGGGCGGCCGCTCGCGATCGTCGAAGGAGGCGAGGCGGTCGTGGTGCTGCCGGCCGATCATGGCCGCGGTGGGCGGAACCAGCAGACGGCTTTGATGGCCCTCGCGGCAGTGCAGGCTGCAGGCCGCGAGTGGCCGCGCGGGCTGCTGCTCGCGAGCGTCGGCACCGACGGCGAAGACGGCCCCACCGATGCGGCCGGCGGCGTGATGGATGCGGAGATCGCGGCGGCGGTCGCGCGGCAGGGAGCCGACGTGGGGCGGGCGGTGGCCCGGTGCGCCGCGCACGACGTGTTGGCGGCCGCGGGAGGGCTCATCGTCACGGGCCCGACGGGCACCAACGTCGCCGACGTGCGGTTTGTGCTGGCGCGGCCCGGCGTCCGGCGTGCGCGATCGTAAACGCCCGCACGATAAAAGCCCTCACGAGAAAACCCCCAACATAAAAGCCCCCATGCGCAAGCAGGGGGATGATGTG
>CAZXIG010000329.1:0-3067 GCA_964640405.1 uncultured Candidatus Kuenenia sp. | reverse complement strand
CGGCCCCGAACTCGGGTGTTTGTGGCGGCGCGAGCGGCGGTGGGTTTGTGTGCCTAATGGGGAAGTCCATCAGCGGCCCAACCCTGTCCGCCGCGGGTGGCACGGCCGTCTCATCCGGCGGCACCAACGGCGGTGCTGGCGGGTCCGGTGCGACTTCTCAACTCATCATCCCGTAACCCCAAGGACGTTCCCCATGGTGATGGACAACAGGCTCCTCCGGCCCGTGGCATCGGGCACACCGCCCTTTGCTTTAGTCACGATTTCCGGTGAGCGGCTGGTCACGATCCCTGGGATTTTTTTGAGGACGATCCAGAATGGCTAAAACCATCACGCAACTGCCGCCCGCCTCTACCGTCACCGCCACGACGGTACTGCCGGCCGACAACGCCGCTGCCACGGCGACCGAGAAGGTCACGGTCGCGCAGATCGTGGCCCTCGCGCCGGTGCAGGCCGTCGCCGGCCGGACCGGCAACGTCGCCTTGACGGTGGCTGACGTTTCTGGGGCGGTCGCGTCTACCGATTCCCGCCTGACCGACCAGCGTGTGCCGACAAGCCACGCCTCCACCCACCAGACCGGCGGGGCGGACGCGATCAGCCCGGTGATCCTCACCCCGGCCGCTCTGTCTGCGAGTCAAAACGACTACGCCCCCGGCGTGTGCGACATCTTACGGCTGTCTTCGTCGGCCGCCCTGGACATCACCGGACTGGCTTCTCCCAGCATAGACGGGGCCATGCGGCTGCTCATCAACACAAACGCATCCGGCGGTGCGTCAATCACGCTGCGGCATGAAAGTTCCTCCAGCGCTGCTGCAAATCGCTTCCGCAACACGACCGGCGGCGACTTCATCCTGCCAGCCGATGGCGGGTCGGCGGTGCTGGCCTACTCCAGTGCCATCTCACGCTGGAGGATTCTGTGAGCAGATGGCCGTCGGTGTTCGCTAGGGCGAAGCAGTTTGACGCGCGCTCCATCCCGGGCCTCGCCCTGTGGCTGGACGCGGCTGACTCGCGGACACTCTTTCAGGATTCGGTCGCGACGATTCCCGCCACCGCGACCAACGACCCCGTAGGGGCGTGGCTCGACAAGAGCGGGAATGGGCTGCATGTTTCGCAGGCCACGGACACGCGGCGGCCCAGCCTCGCCCCTGTGGCCGGAAAGATGGCGGTGGATTTTGATGGTGCGGGTGACTTCCTTGAGCGACCTGCCTTCACCGGCAGCGTCCGCACCGTCCTGACTGCCCATGTCCTCGACGTTGTGAACGCATCGCAGGTCTTGTACTCAATCCGTAACGCCGCGCCGAATGGGCTGGCGATGCTGGTATCGGCCTCCGGCGACTATCGTGCTGCGGTCAGGGATACGATCGAGAGTTTTTTTGCCAGCGGCTTCGTGGCAACGCCCGGCGTTGCGCGTGTTACGCACCACACATTCACCGGGTCTTCCGATCCCGTCACCCCGGTAGACGTAGCTGTAGATGGCGTTCCGCTGCAGCAATCCACAACATCTTCGTTTGGCAACAACCAAAGCATTTTGCTCGGCTGCCGCCTTGCGTCGGCCTCTGTCTACGACGTAGCGCTGAACGGAAAGTTGTGCGAGGTGATTGCTTATGACCGCGTTCTCTCAGCCGCAGAGATAGCATCGGTCCGTCGGCATCTCGCCGCCAAGTGGGGAATTGCCCTCGCCCCACAGGCATCCAACGCCGACGCCCAAGGCTGGGTCAACCGCGTCTACCAAAACGGCGGCACCGTCAGCACCAGCACGGCGGCGGCGGTCAACGCCTTCTGCAATGCCATTGATGCAGCCGGCATCCGTGACCGCTTTTTCCGGCTGAACCTTTTTGCAGGCACCGGTCTCAACGCCTGCCTCGTGCCGCTCTATCGCGGGCCGTCGCTGGGAGGGACGCAGTACGGTGGTGTCACCGACACGAACGTCAACTTCGTCAGTGGTGATTACGTCGAGACGGTTGGCTTGAACGCCAACGGCGAAGAAGGAGCGACCGTAAAACACCTTGACACCGGAGTCATTGCGGCCAGCCTACCGACGCTGGCGACGGGGCATCTTGGCGTGTGGCGAGCCGCGTATAGCAGCCAAGGCACGACCGCAGCGATGATCGGATCGCGAAACACATCCCAAGTCTACGGCGTCCGATCTAATGGCTCCTCCCGCATTGAAGGGCAGTGGGGCGGCGCATGGACATTATCCGCACTGCAATATACGGCCAGCGGTCTTTACCTGGCGTCACGAACGTCATTTACTCGCGTCGATGTGTACAAAGACACGCAGTCGATTGCGTCAAGCACTTCAGTGGAATCGCCGTCGGCGTTTGACGGCAGTGTCGTCGTATTCAGCACGCGAACCTCAAGTACCACTGTGACAGTAGGGGGTTTTCCTGGAACGATCCACTGCTACACCATAGGCGCGGCACTGTCATCAGCGCAAGTCGGAGACTTTCATTCCGCACTGCGGACGCTGATGCTGGCGCTC
This sequence comes from uncultured Candidatus Kuenenia sp., assembly GCA_964640405.1. Taxonomy (GTDB): domain Bacteria; phylum Planctomycetota; class Planctomycetia; order Pirellulales; family UBA1268; genus QWPN01. The sequence continues at coordinate 588 of CAZXIG010000329.1, read as the reverse complement.
GGGAGGAACGTGTGATGCTGCTGTCAGGCATGGCCTTCCCGGTGGACATAGAGACGTGCAGGCGGCATGCGCTCGTGTTCTCCCCAGCGCTCGCCTCTCGCCTCGCGGAGATTCACGCGGAGCATGGCTCACAGAACTGCGTCCCCGTCCCCATCCGGCTCACGGACGGGCGGCTCATGTTGTCGGCCGACATCCTCACCGAGATCGGGCCTGGCGGTCTGCTGGAATCCATGTGGCAGAACTGCGACCAGCAGGCCGTGATGGACGGCGTGGACGTGCTGCCGATGGGCGAGGTGATAGCCCTGATGCCGTCCGCGCCACTGAGGGAATAGCCACCGCCGGGGCACGGGGCCGCCGATGCCCGATTTTGCCCCTGGCCCACCATAAATGAGGAGGAGAAACCCATGCCCATCACGAGCCTGATCGACACGCTCAAGCAACGGCAGCCGCTCAACAAGCTGCTCGGGATGCCGCGGCCCCCGGCCCCTCCCTCGGAACCTGTGACTCAGGCTTCCGCGACGGAGGAACTGCCGCCCCCGCCGGGATCGCCTCCGCCGACGGTAGACGAGACGCGGCCCTACAAGGGGA
>CAZXIG010000328.1:0-3088 GCA_964640405.1 uncultured Candidatus Kuenenia sp. | reverse complement strand
GCCCTACGGCCGCGTGTTCCTCGAAAGCCTGCCCCCTGCCGCGGTCGAGATCGAGTCATTCGCCGACGAGCTCCCATAAAAGCCCCCAGGCGCAAGCCGGGGGATCGCCTTCTCATCCAAGCCCCCAGGCGCAAGCCGGGGGATGGTGCGGGCCGTTTCCGGATGGACGCCGCATCATCCCCCTGCTTGCGCATGGGGGCTTTTATGATCGCAGCTACACGAGCTCCAGCTCCGCCCACGTCGTCGGATCGCTGTCCCACGGAAACTCAGGCGGCGCAAAGCAGGGGAGCCGGCCGAGGCGGCGATCGACCATCGCGGCGAAGAAACCGAGACGCGGAATCTCGGCGGGATCCCAGCCGGGCAACGCGGCGGCAGAGATGAAGGCATCCACCTGCCAGCCGTCGGCGAGCAGCTTCGCCTCCAGCGGCACGGAGCCCTCGGGGAGTGGCGCGGGCACCTCGCTCGTCCGCGGGATGACGGCGGCGACCGCCACCGGCTTGTCGGCGAGCCGGCCGCCGCCGGTGGGCAGAAGCGCGAGCCGCCGGCAGTAACGGCCGGCACGATGGCTCTCTCCCGTCGGCCGGGTGGCGATCCAGAGATGCAGGCCGTCGCTGTCTTCGGGCCTTGTGGGATGGCACCAGCGGGCGTTGCCCACGCCCCGGGCCACGCCGCGGACGGCCAGCCCGTCGGGATTCCAGGCGAGCGAGAGTTCGAGCAGATCGGGCACGCCCGCCAGCGGCGCGAACGACGGCAGCCTGCAGGCCTCTTCGAGCTGCCAGGCCGCGGGTGGCCAGAGCTTTGCCCGCCTGGGGCAGGGAAGCCGGAGCTTGAACAGGGCGGCGGGATTGACGAGCGGGCTCATGGGCTTCTGGCGAACTGTGTCGAATTTGCGATCTATAGTAGAGCATCCGGCGGCGCGTGGCCGCGGTGCCGGGCTGACGAGGATGGTCGCATGCGGGTGCTCGAGGTCGCCAGCGAAGCCACGCCGTTCGCCAAAACGGGCGGTCTGGCCGACGTGGCCGGTGCGCTGCCCGAGGCCCTCGGCCGGCTCGGGTGCGAAACCACGCTCGTCATTCCGGCCTACCGCGAGGCCCTCGCCAAGGGCCTGCCCATCGAGCCGACCGACCTCTCCTTCGAGGTGCCGATCGGCACCCGGCGACCGGTGGCCCGGATCTTGAAGTGCCGGCTGCCCGACGCCCGCGGCGAGGTGTTCCTCGTCGCCAACGACGACTACTACGACCGGCCCGGCCTCTACGGCTCGCCCGAGGATTATCCCGACAACGCCGAGCGGTACATCTTCTTCTGCCGCGCGGCCCTCGAACTCGCGGGCCGGCAGGCGACGTCGTTCGACATCATCCACTGCCACGACTGGCAGACGGGCCTCGTGCCCGCCTACCAGAAGCTGCTCTACAAGTCGTGGCCCGCCGTCGCCAATGCGAAGACGGTGATGACGATCCACAACATGGCCTACCAGGGCATGTTCTGGCAGTGGGACATGCTGCTCACCGGCCTCGACTGGCAGTACTTCAACTGGGAGCAGATGGAGTTTTACGGCCAGCTCAACCTGCTCAAGACGGGGATCGTGTTCGCCGACGCGATCACGACCGTGAGCCCGACCTACGCCAAGGAGATTCAGCAGTCGCCTGGCGGCTGCGGCCTGGAGGGCGTGCTCGCGGCCCGCAGCGAACGGCTCACCGGCATCGTCAACGGCATCGACACGCAGGCCTGGGACCCCGCGAGCGACCAGCACATTCCGCGGCACTACTCCGAGCACGACGTCGACCTCGGCAAGTATGCCGCCCGCGTGGCCCTCGCCGCACGGCTGGGCCGCGCCGCCCCCGACGCCCGGCCGCTGGTGGCCTTCGTCGGCCGGCTTGCCGAGCAGAAGGGCGTCGAGCTCGTCGTCGAGGTGATCGGCCGCATGGCCGGCACCGGCCGGGCCCACTTCATGGTGCTCGGCACCGGCAACCGCTGGTACGAGGAGGCGCTGCAGCGGGTGGCCGCGTCGTTCCCGGGCACGGTGGACGTCGTAATCGGATTCGACGAGGGACTCGCCCACCTCGTGCAGGCGGCCGCCGACATCACGCTCGTGCCGAGCCGGTTCGAGCCCTGCGGCCTCACGCAGCTCTACGCCTTCCGCTACGGATCGATCCCGGTCGTCCGCGCGACCGGCGGCCTCGTCGATACCGTGGTCGATACGAATCCCGACACGCTCGCCCGCGGCACGGCGAGCGGCTTCACGTTCGATGCGATCGATCCGCTCGCGCTCGAGCACGCCCTCGGCCGTGCGCTCGAGGCCCATGCCGACCGCGAGTCGTGGATGCGGCTCGTGCGGCACGTAATGCGGCAGGACTGGTCGTGGGAGCACAGCGGCCGCGACTACGTGCGGCTTTTCGAGCGCACGCTCGGTGAAGGGCGTCGAGACGCATAAAAGCCCCCAGGCGCAAGCCGGGGGATAATCCGGGCTGCTTCGGGATGGATGCCGCACTATCCCCCTGCTTGCGCATGGGGGCTTTTATGGAGGGGGGCTTGGATGCATGGCGGCGCAAGCCGGGGATGGCTGCAAACGGGTTTTCTCAATGGGGTCGACCCTTACGACCGATATCATCCGTATGATGCGCACATTCCTCATGCTCGCGTGTGCCGTGGCTGGTTTCGGGAGCGCGGCGGCCCATGCCGGCGATCACGGCCATGCCTGCGGGCCCACGGCTGGCGGCTCGGCCTGGTGTGGCACCGGCTGCGGGCCGCGGTATTGCGGTGAGAAGCACGAGCCGAGCTGTCCCGATCCGTGCGACGCCTGCAATCGCTGGCGGGGCTGCAACGGTGCCCGTGAGATGCCCGACATGCTCGCCCCGTGGCAGCTGCCGCCGGGGCGTGGCTTTCGCAGCGGCACCGACGTGGGCTACTGGCCGGGGCCGTGCGGCGAGTGCGGCGGCGGCTGCGGGCCGTGCGGGAAGAAGTCCTGGTGGCCGTGGCCTTAGAGGCGTTCCGCGGCCGCGAGTGTTGCGGCGAACGTGATCTCGTCACCCTGCTCGCGGCAGGCGCGGCGGAGGGGCTCGAAGTCGCCGGCCGCGGCGGCGAGTTCCAC
>CAZXIG010000327.1:0-3104 GCA_964640405.1 uncultured Candidatus Kuenenia sp. | reverse complement strand
ACACACGACCAAGGGATTATGAGTCCCCTGCTCTAACCACTGAGCTACGGGCCCGCGAGGACGATGATTCTAGCGGGGAACCGGCCGGCGTTCGGCGGGCTTTTTTCGCGTCGTGCATCCGCGGACAATGACCGCATGACGGCGTCCATTCACCCGCCGCTCGTGCGTCGCCTGCTCGAGCCGGCGGCCTACCCGCACCCGACCGCCGGCATCCGGCTCGTGGAGACCCACATCTCCTGGGTGTTTCTCACCGGCCCCTTCGCCTACAAGGTGAAGAAACCGGTGAACTTCGGGTTCCTCGATTTCACGACGCTCGAACGGCGGAGGGGCTTCTGCGCCGACGAGGTGCGGATCAGCGGCCGCTTCGCCCCCGATATCTACCTTGGCGCCGTGCCGATCACCGGCACGCAGGACGCGCCGCGGGTGGCGGGGGAGGGAACGCCGATCGAGTGGGCCGTGAAGCTCGTGCAGTTCGATGAGGCCGAGCGGCTCGACAACCTCTTCGAGGCCGGCCGGCTCACCGCCCCCGACTGCGAGCAGCTCGGGGCCGAGATCGCGCGCATCGAGGAATCGCTCGCGGTGGCCGAGGCCACCTCGGGCTGGGGCACGGTCGAGAGCGTGCGCACCGCGGCCGCGACCATGTGCGAGCGGCTGCGCGAGTCGCGGCCCGATGTCGCTGTGCGTGCTGAAGCGGTCGAGCGGTGGCTCACGGCCCGGCTCGAGGCCGCGGGGCCGTGCCTCGAAACACGACGCGCCGCCGGCCGCGTGCGGGAGTGCCACGGCGACCTGCACCTGGCGAACCTCGTGCGGCATCACGGCCGGATGGTGGCCTTCGATGCGATCGAGTTCAACCCGGACCTGCGGTGGATCGACGTCGCCAGCGACGTGGCGTTTCTCGTGATGGATTTACGATCCCGGGGTCGGCCCGACCTCGCGGCGCATGTGACGAGCGCCTGGATGGAGTCGGCCGACGATCATGCGGCCTCCGCAGTGCTGCCGATCTACGAGGTCTATCGGGCGCTGGTGCGGGCCGGCGTGGCGGCTCTTCGCGGCGACCGTGACGATCCGCCGGGCACGGCACGCACGGAGACCGAGCGGTATCTCGGCCTGGCTGAACGGCTCACGAGCCCACGTTCGCCCCGGCTCTTCGCGACGTGTGGGATCTCGGGCAGCGGCAAGACGACGCTGGCGTCGGGCATCGTCGGGGCGTGCGGTGCCGTGCGGCTGCGGAGCGACGTGGAGCGGAAGCGGGTGCTGGGAATGCGGCCGACGGAGCGGCCGCGGGATGCCCTGCATGCCATGGAACTTTACGGCGACGCGACAACGCGTCGGGTGTATGAGCGGCTGGCGGATGTGGCGGGCACGCTCTTGGACGCTGGTGCGAGCGTCGTGATCGACGCCGCCTGCAACCGCCGCTGGCAGCGAGAGATCCTCACCGCGGTGGCGCGGCGTACCGGTAGGCCGCTCGTGTGGCTCGATTGCGATGTTCCGGTCGAGGCGGCGGTCGCGCGGGTGACGGCCCGCAACGCCGCGGGTACCGACGCCTCGGATGCCTCGGCCGACGTGGTGCGGGCGCAGGCGGCAGATCGGGAGCCGATCACGGAGGGCGAACTCATGGCGCCGGCGGGCGTGGATCCGCCGCGGCGGGTGCGCGTAACGGAACGCGAGTTGGCCGACCCAGGGTTCATCGCGCGGCTGGCGGGAGCCCGGGGGTCGGCGAATGAATGACTGCCCGGCCTACTTTGCCGCGGGCTCGCTCGATCGCTTGAGCAGGCGGAAGAGGTCGCTGTCGGTCGTCAGAATCAGCGTGGAGTCGCGGCCGAGCGTGGTCTTGTAGGTGTCGAGCGTCTTCATGAAGGCGTAGAAGTCGGCGGCCCGGGGGCTCGCCGTGTAGGCCTTGGCGTAGATCTCCGAAGCCTGGGCGTCGGCCTTGCCCTTGATCTCCTGCGTCTTGCGATAGGCGTCGGATTGGATCCGCTGGAGATCCTTGTCCTTCTTTCCCTCGATCTTCGCCGCCTCGCCGGCCCCCTCCGAACGGAACCGCTCCGCGATCTGGAGCCGCTCGGAGATCATGCGGTCGTAGATCTTCTCGATCACCCCCGTCTTGTAGTTGATTCGCTTCACGCGGACGTCCAGCAGCTCGATGCCCCAGATGCCCACTTTCTGCCTGGCCGCGGCGAGAATCTCCTTCTCGAGTGCCTCGCGGCCGAACTTGATCGGCGGCAGCGTGCCCACCGCGGCGCCGGCCTCGGCGAGCACGGCGTCCTGCTCGGGCTTTCGCTCCTTGTCGCTCCGCACCAACTCGATGAGGTCGTGCCGTGCGACCACGTTGCGGGTCTCGCTGCCGATGATGTCGTCGAGCCGCGAGAGGGCGCTCCGCTCGTCCCGCAGACTCTGGAAATACTTGAGCGGGTCGGCGATCCGCCAGCGGGCGAACGTGTCGACCACGACGTAGAGCTTGTCGCGGGTCGTCATCTCCCCCGCCGGCCCGTCCCACTCGAGAATTCGCTTCTCGAACCGGTTCGCCGTCTGCACGAACGGCAGCTTGAAGTGGAGGCCGGCGCCGGAGGCCGAGTCGGTCGCGTTGATCGGGTCGCCGACCGGCCGGCCGAACTGCGTGAGCACGACCTGCTCCGTCTGATCGACCGTGTAGGCGCAGCCGAAGATGGCGATCGCGGCCAGCCCGGCCACGAAGATGCCCAGCGGCGACACGACCCAATCGGCGAGCCGCCTGAGGAACTGGAGCACGGGATGATTGATCGGCAGCGGGCTCATCGTGCGTTCTCCTTCGCGTCGCCGGCCGGATCGAGCTGGCGGAGGTTCATCAGCGGCAGGAACTGCTTCGCGTCGGCGTCGAGGATCACCTTGCCGCCGAGTTGGGGCAGCACCTCGCCGATGGTCTCCAGATACAACCGCTGCCGGGTGACGTCGGGAGCCTTTTCATACTGCTCGAGGAGGGCCTTGAACCGGGCCACGTCCCCCTCGGCCTCGTTCACCCGCTTGAGCGCGTAGCCCTCGGCCTCGCGCAGCTTCTTCTCGGCCTCGCCGCTGGCCCGCGGCACGACCTTGTTGTATTCGCCGTTGGCCTGGTTGATCATCTGCTC
>CAZXIG010000326.1:0-3105 GCA_964640405.1 uncultured Candidatus Kuenenia sp. | reverse complement strand
TCACTCGCCCGTGTCGGGCTTGAAGATGATGCCCTGCGGTTCCTGCGGCGGCGGGAACTGCGGTGGGTTGGCGGCGGCATCGAGCAGAGCGCGAAACCGGTTGGGGGGCGCGACGCTGGGTTCCGCGTCGGTCGGCTCCGCGATGGTGGCGGCGGCGGGTGTCACGCCCGGGTCGAATCGCCTGGGCGGTTCGGTGGATCGCACGGCCGCGAGCCACATCTCGAGCGTGATCCGCTCCCGCGCGGAGAGCGGGGCCGCCACGAGCGCACCCTTGGCGGCCGTCGCCGGATGACGCACCGCGAGCGCACTCACAAGTTGCTGCGGATCGCGGTCAGAGCCGACGGCGGCGAGAAACGATTCGAGGTTCGCGAGCGTGGTCTTGCGGTCGAGGCTCGCGCCGCCGAAGCCTCGCTGCAGCTTGAGCGACGGCGCCGCCGGCCCGCCGTGGCAGGCGCCGGCCGCGCACTTGTTGAGCAGGAGCGGCTGCACGTGTCGCGTGAACTTCGCCACCAGCGGTGGCGGGAGTTCGGCTGCGGCGACGGGCAGGCTCACGCCGAATGCCAGGATCGCCAGCAGGACGCGGAGTGGGGGGGGCCGCATGATCGAAGGGGCCAGGGAATGGCGGGAGAAGGCGGGACGCTAGACGGCCGCCGGCCACGACGCAAGACAAACAAGGTCGCCTCGACTCGATGTGATCTCCAAAAAGCCCCGGGCGGAAGCCCGGGGACGATCCCCCGGCTTCCGCCGGGGGCTTCTTGATCATCGTCACGCTATTCGGTGTCGCGTTGACTCCGTTCTTCCGGCATTCATAGACTCCCGGCGACCGTGTGAACTCATTTGGCAACTGCACCACTGGCGGAGAGCTTCGGCGATGGAAAAAACGTTCGTCATGTTTAAGCCCGATTGCGTCGAGCGCGGGCTCGTGGGGCGGATCCTCTCGCGGTTCGAGGAGAAGGGGCTGCGGCTCGTGGCCATGAAGATGCTCCGCATCACGCCCGCGATGGCGAAGCAGCACTACGCCGAGCACGTCGAGAAGCCGTTCTATCCGGGGCTCGAAGAGTTCATCACCGCCTCGCCCGTGGTCGGTGCCGTGTTCGGCGGGCCGGAGGTGATCCGCGTCGTCCGCGAGATGCTCGGGGCCACCAGCGGCCTGAAGGCGGCGGCCGGCACGATCCGCGGCGACTTCTCGTCGAGCCGCCAGATGAACCTCGTGCACGCCTCCGACTCGCCAGAGTCAGCCGAGCGGGAGATCAAGATTTATTTCACGCCCGCCGAGATCCTCGACTGGGATCCGTCGCTGGCCTGCTGGTTCCAGGCGCCGGGCGAGGTCTGAGCCCGAGTTCATGAGCACATTCGTCTTCGGGCATCGCAATCCCGATACCGACGCCATCTGTTCGGCCATCGCCTACGCCGACCTGCTCCAGCAGACGACGCGGCCCGACGCCGTGGCGGCCTGCTGCGGGCCGCCGAACAAGCGGACGGAATACGTGCTGAAGCGAGCCGGGCTCCCCGCGCCGCGGCTCGTGATGGACGTCCGCCCGCAGGTGGAGGACGTCTGTCGCCGCGGCGTCGTGACCGCGTCGTTCGGCGACGTCTTCTACGAGGCCTACCAGCGGATGAAGGAGGGGGACCTCCGGGCGATTCCCGTGGTGGACGACCGCCGGCAGGTGGTGGGCGTGCTCTCGGTGCTCGACCTGATGGATCTGTTCTTTCACGAGGCGGCCGACGTGACGCTCGCCCGCACGGTGTCGTCGAGCCTGCAGAAGATGTGCGACGTGCTCGGCGGCACGCTACTCCACGCGGTCGAGCCGGAGCGGCGGGACGAACTGCTCGTGATGGTGGGCGCGATGAGCGCCGAAGGATTCACGGAGCGGATGCAGCGGTATCCCAGCGAGCGACTGATCGTGGTGTGCGGCGATCGGCCCACGATCCAGCTGCCGGCGATCGAGCGGGGCGTGCGGGCGATGGTGATCACCGGCGGCTTCACGGTGTCGAGCGGCCTCGTCGAGCTGGCGAAGCTGCGGGGCGTGTCGCTGATCTCGAGCCCGTTCGACACGGTGAATACGACGCTGCGGCTCAAGTCGTCGCAATTCATCGATCCTGTGGTGGCCCGCGACGTGGTCACGGTGCAGGGCAAGGCCACGGTGACCGAGGCCCGGGAGATCGTGGAGCGGTCGACGCAGCCGGTGTTTCCGGTGGTGGGCGACGACGGCACGCTCGTGGGGCTGGCGTTCAAGTCGGATCTCATCAGCCCGCCGAAGCCGCAGCTCGTGCTCGTGGACCACAACGAGCTGGGACAGGCGGTGGCCGGGGCCGACGAGGCCGAGATCGTGGAGGTGCTCGACCACCATCGGCTTGGCGGCGGGCTGAAGTCGACGCAGCCGATCCGGTTCGTCAACGAGCCGGTAGGCTCCACCTGCACGCTCGTGGCGAGGCAGTTTCGCGCGGCCGGCATCATGCCGAAGCCGGGCATCGCCCTCTGCATGGCGTCGGGGATCATCTCCGACACGCTCAACCTGCGGTCGCCCACCACGACCGACGTCGATCGCGACATCCTCGGCTGGCTCAAGGGGCTCTGCGGCGTCGACCTCGACTCCTACGCCCGCGAGTTCTTCGACATCGGCTCGGCCCTGCGGTCGAGCACGCCGGCGGAGGTGATCCGCGAGGATTGCAAGGAGTTTTCGGAGCAGGGGGTGAAGTTCTCGATCTCGCAGATCGAGGAGAACGGCTTCGACCTTTTTTGGGAACGCAAGGACGATCTCCGTGGGGCGCTCGAGGACTTCGCCAGGCGCAACAAGCTCGCGTTTTCAGCGCTGCTCGTGACCGACGTCGTGACCAACGGGTCGCTACTGTTGCTCTCGCAGGAATCGGAGGCCTGGGAAGACGTGAACTACCCCCGCCTCGACCGCGGGCTCTATTCGCTGAAGAACGTGGTGAGCCGCAAGAAGCAGCTGCTCCCGCTGATCACGCAGATCATCCACGCCTCCCGGGCGTGACCTTGCCCGATCAACGCTCGGCGCGCGACGTGCGCAATACCGGTGCGCGACGTACGCAATAAAAGCCGGCGCGCGACGTGCGCAATAAAAGCCCCCATGCGCAAGCAGG
>CAZXIG010000325.1:0-3120 GCA_964640405.1 uncultured Candidatus Kuenenia sp. | reverse complement strand
GCGCATGGGGGCTTCTATCGCACCTCAATACAAGCCCCCAGGCGCGAGCCGGGGGATGATGCGGGCCGCTTCAATGTCGGGGCCGGGGATGTTCGGGATGGACGCCGCAATATCCCCCTGCTTGCGCATGGGGGCTTCTATGTTTATCCGCTCCCGTCCCTGATTTTCGATCAGGGGTTCGCCACCAGCCGCGGCACGACGGTGTTCACGCCCCTCCTGAAGCTGCCGGCCGAGAGCGTGCCGACGGTTGCCGGCGGCAGGCCGATCACGAAGTTGCCACCCGTCGGGCCGGTCTGCACGAACGTGCTGCCGCCCGTCGAGAAGTGCGTGAGGGCCCCGGCGATCGTCACGTCGGCCTGCACGGCGCCGCCGATCACGATCTCGTTGACACTTCCCGCAAAGTCGATGTCGGTGTTGAGGTCGCCTCCGACGACGAGCCGGCCGAGGAAGTTGCCGCCGAACCGGTACGACTCGTTCGCCACACCGTTGGTGAACCGGCTGATGCGGAACAGGCCCGTCGAGGTCACGTTGCCGCCGACGAGCGTGAGCTCACCCGCGGCAGGGTCGCTCGAGGCGTTGAAGTCGATCGCCTCGAGCCGTCCGGCGAAGGTGCCCCCCACGGAGAAGTTCAGACCTGGCTCCATGGGGGAGCCCCGTCCAATCCGCCGGGCCGTGATCGACGCCGACTGCTCGACGTTGCCGTCGACGAGGAACACGAGATACGGAGCGCTCGTCACCGAACCCGCGAAGTTACCGGCCACGTCGATCACCATCGTCCGCTCCTGGTATTGGTTCGCGCTCAGCACCGAGCCCTTGAGCACCGAGCCGCCAGTCGTGAGCGTCACGCCACCGTTCGACCCCTGGATCCGGCCGCGGAAGTTGCCCCCGACGTCCACCGTGGTTTGCTGGTCGTCGTAGAGGAAGTCGGTGTCGAGCACGTTGCCGCCGACGGTCACGCGGTGGCCGTCGTCCATCGAGAGGAACGTGCTCTTGAGGAGGTTGCCGGCGATGTCGGCGACCACGTAGCCGGTGGACGACGTGACCCGCGACCCGCTCACCGTCGAGCGGCGGCCGGCATCGGCGTCGCCGACCGTGAGGTTCAGGTCGTCGTTCGCGGTGAGCCGGACGTTCGTCATGTTGCCGAGCACGGTCATGGACATGTTTTGCGATGCGTCGGCACGGCCGTCGGTGAAGCTGCCACCGATCGACGCCGTCATCGAGTCGGTCGCGAGGATTCGCGACACCTTCGAGACGTTGCCCGCGACGTTCAGCGTCAGGGCGCCGTCGGCCTCGATGAACGAGCGGTTGGTGACCGACCCATTCACGGTGATCGAGGTGCTCGATTCCGTCGCGACCGTGGCGCCGTTCAGCGACCCGCCCACCGCGAGCGTGAGTCGGCTGCCCGCGAGCATCTTGCCGGCGAGGTTGCGGCCGATCGAGAGCGTCATGTTCTCGGCCGACGTGATCACGGCACCCTTCGCGACGCTGCCCGTGACGGCTGCGGTGACATCCCGTCCGGCATTGACCGTGGCCGTCTTCGTCAAGTTGCCGTTGACGGTCAGCGAGAAGTCGTTGCTCGAAGATACAACCGTGCCGGCAAGATCACCCGTCACGGCTATGTCCACGATCCGCCGGGCGCCCATGACGACGGCGTTGGTACCGAGGCCCTTGTTGAACCGCAGCGGCCCGGTCAGCCAGGTCGCCGAATCGATCCGGCCGTTGAAGGCCGCGTTTGCCGTGATCGCAGCGGCGAACGGCGAGGCGAACGTGTCGAACGTCGACCGCGTGAGGAGCGCGAATCCCGGGGCCACCGCTCCGTTGAATGTGATGGCGGAGCCGGTGCCGGCGTTCTTCACGAACATGCTGCCGGCCACGGTGTCGCTGGCGGTCGTGCCCAGCAGGATCGCGGCGCCGTCCCGCAGCCCCACTAGGTTGGTGCTGGCGTCCTCTCCCCGAATATCGATCGTCGCGGTCTTCGTGAGGCCGCGGGTGAGCGTGATGCCGCCGCCGCTGCCGGTGCCCACGGTGTCGACGAAGATGCCGCCATTGGCAGCGAGATTCGGGCCGACGTAGCTGCCGAGGTTGAAGAGTGGTCGGCCGAAATCGATCCAGCTGATCGTGCCGCTGGTGGCCGTGCCGCCAACCGGGGCGGAGAGTTGCACGAATGTCTCGTCGAAACCGCCGCTGTAGTCCATCTGCGTGATCTGCCGCCGCACGGCGGTTCCCCCGGCGGGCGTCACCAACACCGTCGCGCCGACGCCGCCGAGCGTCGCGGTCTGGTTGCCCGACAGGAAGAGTTCATTCGACCCGGGGCTGCTGGTGTAGGCAAAGGTCGCCGCGGGATTTGGAGATTCGGGACCGCGGTCCGTGGTGATACCGCCGATCACGGTCGTGCTCGTGATGGCACCGAGCTCGACAACTCCGTCAGACGTGTTGGGGCCGCTCGTGGTCACGCTCGCCTGGAACGTGATCCGGAAGTCGGAGCTGGCGTTCGTGATCGTGATGGTGCTGATGTCCGTGCCGTCGGCGACGCCCGCGCCGCCGTTGAACGTGGCGGTGCCGGAGGTGCCGGTGATGGAGACGAGCACGTTATTCGAAAGCGAGCCCGCACCAGTCGGCGCGTCGAGATAGGTCGCCGTCGTCACGCCGCCGATCGAGAGGAAGCCTGGCACGGCGAGCGCGTAACGCTGCTCGAGCGAGTCGAGGCCGAGCCGATGCCGGGCGGGGGCCTGGCGGCGGCGCTGTGCCGCGGTCCGGCGAGTGCGGGGGGCGAAGAGCGTGGCGGCAGAACCTTCGGAAGCGCGGCGCATGGAAACGTCTCGAGGGGTGATCGGGAGACTCGACAACCGGCGAGAGTCAAGCACTCGATCCGGGCACTGTCAAATCAATCAGGCCGGTCTGAAACTGCGTCCGGTTCCGCGTCGCGAAAAAGAACCGCGTTGTGCCAGATCCCGAGTGCGGAGCGGGTCACTGGTAGTAGGTATGCGACGCAGCCCGATCGGGGCACCGCCCCTGCGGAAAAACAGGGACGGGAGCGAAGTGATTCATCCAAGCCCCCAGGCGCAAGCCGGGGGATGATGCGGGCGGTTTCGGGATGGACGCCGCAATATCCCCCTGCTT
>CAZXIG010000324.1:0-3127 GCA_964640405.1 uncultured Candidatus Kuenenia sp. | reverse complement strand
GGCCGCGGAAACGCCGCGGAATCTGGCGTTGTCTCGCCCCCGTCCCCCCTTCATCATGGGCGGCGTCCACACCCACATGGCCGACGCTCACTCCCACCATCACGGTCACCCCACCAAACGGCCCTGGCAGCGGCTGTCGGAGGCCCTGCGCCTCGAGCGGGCCGACGTGCTCACGATCATGGCCTTCGCCGTGGCCACGGGCGTGCTCTCGATCGTGACGCCCGCCGCCATCGAGGCCCTCGTCAACACCGTGGCCTTCGGCATCCAGCTCTGGCCGGTGATCGTGCTGGCGCTCGTGATGTTCGCCTTCCTGGCCCTGCAAAACGCCCTCAAGGCCCTCCAGCTCTACGTGGCCGAACTGCTCCAGCGCCGGTTCTTCGTCCGCACGGCCGACGCTTTCGCCGAGCACTTCGCCCGGGCCGAGATCGAGGCCTTCGACGGCCGCAATCCCACCGACGTGGTCAACCGGTTCTTCGAGGTCGCCTCCGTGCAGAAGGCCCTGGCCACGCTGCTCGTCGACGGCGTGGGCGTGGCGATGATCACGATCGTGGGCCTCGCCGTGCTCGCCTTCTACCACCCGTATCTGCTCACGTTCGCGGTGGTGATGGTGGCCCTGGTCTTGTTTCTGCTGTTCGCCCTCGGCATCGGCGGCGTGCGGACGAGCATCGGTGAGAGCTACGCGAAGTTCGACATGGCGGCCTGGCTCGAGGAACTCGCGAAGTGCCCCCACACCTTTCGCTTCGGCCGCGGCGGGGCCGTCGCCATCGAGCGGGCCGACGCCCTCGCCGAAGCCTACGTCACCGCCCGACGACAGCACTACCGCGTGGTCTGGCGGCAGACGATCTTCGCACTCGTGCTCGAGGCCGTGGCCAGCACCGTGCTCCTCGGCCTCGGCGGCTGGCTCGTGATCCAGCGACAGCTCACGCTCGGCCAGCTCGTGGCCGGCGAGCTGCTCGTCACGCTCGTGCTCACCGCGATCTCGAAGATCGGCAAATACATCGAGGCCTTCTACGACCTCCAGGCCTCGCTCGACAAGCTCGGCGTGCTCGACACGCTCCCCCTGGAGCGGCTCGGCGGCGAGACGCTCCCGCCGAGCGACCGGCCGATGGACGTGCGGGCCGAGGTGGCCTACGGCGGCCGGCCGCTCAAGCGGCTCGAGGTGAAGCCGGGCGAACGGATCGGCGTGTATGCCCCGTCGGGTAGCGGCAAGACGTTCCTGCTCGAGACGCTCGCGCTGTTGCGGGTGCCGAAGGAGGGACTGCTCGAATTCGACGGCATCGACGCCCGCTCGCTCGACCGTGCCGCCACCCGGCTCCAGCTGGCCTACGTGGGCCACGCCGAGATCTTCGCCGACACCGTGGCCGAGAACATCCGCGTGGGCCGCAGCGATCTTTCGGCGGCCGACGTGCGGCGGGCTCTGGAGATGGTGGGCCTCGCCGACGACGTGGCCCGACTCCCGCAGGGCGTGGCCACGCCGATCGCCTCCGACGGCCGGCCGCTCTCGACCAACGCCGTCACGCGGCTGTCGATCGCCCGGGCCCTCGCGGGCAAGCCGCGGCTCCTGCTCATCAACGGCGTGCTCGACGCCCTGGATCTCTACGACTGCCCGCAGCTGATCGATTCGCTCTTCGACCGCTCGGCCCCCTGGAGCCTGGTGGTCGTGACGATGCGGGATGATATCAAGCAGCGGTGCGATCGAATGGTGGAATGGTCATGATGGCACACGATGCGACACATTCCGACGCGAAGCCGGTGAGGTCGGCCGTGACCCGCGCGGCCACGCCGTGGGGCGTGAAGTTCGTCGCGCGGCTGCTGCTGATCACCTTCCTGGCCACGCCGTTCCTGCTCGCGCTCGTGCCCTGGCAACAGACGGTGATGTGCCGCGGCACCGTGGTGGCCTACTCGCCCACGGAGCGGACGCAGGTGCTCACGTCGCGCGTGTCGGGGCAGGTGCGGACGTGGCACGTGGTCGAAGGCAGCCGCGTGAAGGCAGGCGACAAGATCGTCGACATCGAAGACAACGATCCCGAACTCGCGGGACGGCTCGACCAGCAGCGGGCCTTCCTCCTCGACCGGCTCGCCGCCGCCCGCGAAGAGGTGACGGAGCTGACCGCCGCCTCGAAGGCCCAGGAGTCGGCCCGCGACGCGGCCATCAAGGCGGCCCAGGCCAACCGCGAGGCGGCCCAGCGGGCGATCGCGATCGCCGAGCAGACGCGGGCCAACGTGACGTTCGCCCAGACGTTCGAGAAGAACCGCTCCGAGACGTTCGAGGATCTGTTCACCAATCCGAAGTTCGGCGGACTCACCAGCCGGCTGGAGCGGGACGAGGCGCGGATGCGGGCCGACCGGGCCCAGACCGACATCGACAAGGCCGATGCGGAGGTGCAGCGGGCTCAGGCCACGCTGCTCACGCAGGAGGCGCTGCTGCTCCAGGCCGACGCCACGGGCCTCTCCGCGATCGCCGTGGCCCGCAGCAACCTGCGGAAGGCGGAGCAGAATCAGTTCTCGATCGAGCGCGACATCCAGGACATCGACAACCGCATCGAGCGGTTCAAGGCGCGATACGTGGTGGCCCCGTGCGACGGCGTGGTGTTTCGCGTTTCGGCCAACGTGGGGCAGGGGGGACAATACGTGAAGGAGGGCGAGGACCTCTGCACGATCGTGCCCGACACCAGCGACCGCGTGGTGGAACTCTTCCTCGACGGCCTCGACGCCCCGCTCGTGCTCGCCTTCGCCGACCAGACCGGCTCGATGCCGCACGTGCGGCTGCAGTTCGAGGGCTGGCCGGCGGTGCAGTTCTCGGGCTGGCCCGAGCTGGCCATCGGCACGTTCGGCGGCAAGATCCGGCAGATCGACCCGGCCGCGGCGGGCTCGGGGAAGTTTCGCGTGCTCGTGGAGCCGGAGCAGCGGCTCGTGAAGGACACCTGGCCGGCGGCCGAGTTTCTGCGGCAGGGCAACCAGGCCGTGGGCTGGGTGTTTTTGAACCGCGTGCCGCTCGGCTACGAGATCTGGCGGCGGCTCAACGGCTTCCCGCCGGTGCTCGCCCCCGACTCCAAGTCTGACGACAAGGGGGGCAAGGAAGACAAGCCGAAGGCCCCGAAGATCAAGGTCGAGTAGCCGGGCTCGC
>CAZXIG010000323.1:0-3155 GCA_964640405.1 uncultured Candidatus Kuenenia sp. | reverse complement strand
TCCTGCAGGCTGTAGTTGACGCTCGACTCGAAGTTGGTCTGCGAGCCGTCGTAGTCGACGCCGAGGCCGCCGCCGACGTCGATGTACTTCAGGCCCGCACCCCGCTTCACGAGCTCGGTGTAGATCCGAGAGGCCTCGTTCAGGGCCGCCTTGATGTGGCGGATGTTGGTGATCTGGCTTCCCTGGTGGAAGTGCAGCAGCTGCAGGCAATCCTCGAGCCCCTTCGACGCGAGCAGCTCGAGCCCCTTCACGATCTCGCTCGCCGTGAGGCCGAACTTGCTGCGGAAGCCGCCGGACGACTGCCAGCGGCCGCTGCCGCGGGTGGCGAGTTTCACACGCATGCCGATCCGGGGCCGCACGCCGAGCTTCTCGGCATAGTCGAGGATCAGCTGCAGCTCGGAGAACCGCTCCACCACGGGGATGATGTGCCGCCCGATCTTCTGGGCGAGCATCGCCGTCTCGATGAACTCGGCGTCCTTGAAGCCGTTGCAGATGATCGGCGTCTCGTTGTCGGCCATCGCGATCACGGCCAGCAGTTCGGGCTTGCTGCCCGCTTCGAGGCCGAACCGGTAGGGCTTGCCGAACTGGAGCACCTCCTCGACCACCTGCCGCTGCTGATTGACCTTCACCGGATAGACGCAGCAGTAGTCGCCGCGGTAGCCGCTCTCCTTCATGGCCGCCGAGAAGGCGCCGTGGATCTCACCGAGACGGTGCTGCAGGATCTCGGCGAATCGCAGCAGGATGGGAAGGTCGATCCCCCGCACCTGGAGCCGATCGACGAGGGCCTTCAGGTCGATGCTCTTGGTCGGATTCTTGTCGGGATGGACGAGCAGGTTGCCGGTCGGCCCCACCGAGAAATAGCCGTTGCCCCAGCGGGACACCTCGTAGAGCTCGGAGGCGTCGGCCGAACTCCAATGCTCGACGTCGAGATCGACCGCTGCCATCCGTTGACTGCCTCCTGGCGACACTGTCCCGCGGAGCATCGTCACCGCTGGGCCGGCGGCCACGCTCCTCGGGCAAGTGTAGCGTCGGCGGTCGGCAAGGCCATGCCAATCCACGGCCGCGCGCCGGTCGCGCGTCAGACCGACACGCGCGACCACCGCAGCCGTGAGAAGATGACGAGCATCGCGAGCCCACGAGCGACGAGGTCGGCGGCCATGGCATACCAGGCGCCGACCGCTCCCAGCCCGCACGCCCGGATCGTGCCCCAGCCCCCCGGCAGCTCGATCTCGGGCCAGGCGAGCAGCATCGCCAGCGGCAGCCGAATCGCCACCAATCCCAGGAAATTCACGACGAGCGGTGGCCGCGTCGCCCCTCCGCCGCGGAGCCCGCCCGAGCAGACCATGAGCAGGGCCAACGGCGGCTGGGCGAAGGCCACGATCCTGACGAGCGACGCGGTGAGCGCCGCCACGTCCGGCTGGCGGCCGGAACCGCCGGTGAACCAGGCCGCGAGCGGTTCGGCCCACCAGAGGAAGGCCAGCCCGATTGCCGACATGAGCGTCATGCAGGCCGCCGCCGCAGCCCAGACACTCCGGCGAGCCCGGCGTTCGTCGCGGGCCCCGAGGAACTGGCCGGAGAGCGTGGCGGCCGCGACGCCGAAGGCGCTGCCCGGGAGAAAGGCCAGCGACTCGATCGTGATCGCGACCGAATGGGCCGCCGCATCGACGTTGCCGAGCCGATTCACGATTCTCAGGAAGGCGAGATGACAGGCGGCATTGGCGGCAGCGTCGACGCCCGCCGGCAGCCCCACCCGCAGGAGCCGCCGGAGCCATTCGCTTCGGAGCCGCCAGTCGGTCAGGCCGGGCCGCACGCCGCAGCCGGGGCGGCCCATCAGGGCCACGACACACGCCGCGCCGCAGACGTGCCCGATCAGCGTGCCCCAGGCGAGGCCGTCCCACCCCAGCTTCGGCAGCCCGGCGAAGCCGATCCCCAGGGCGAAGCTCAGCCCGGCGTTGACGAGGTTGACGACCGACATCGCGACGAGCCCGGCCACCATGTCGCCGGCGCCCCTGAGCACCGCCACCCCGACGTGGATCACGAGCATCGCCGGCAGCCCCGCGATCACGATCGCCAGGTAGCGGTCGGCGAGGAGGGCGCTGTCGGGAGGGAGGCCGAGCAGCCGCGAGAAGCCGCCCCCGGCGAAGCCCGCGGCTGCCATCGCCAGGCACACGGCTCCGCCGCCGATCAGAAAGGCGTGCGTGGCGGCCCTTCGCGCCCCCTCGAGATCCCCCGCCCCGACGTGCCGGGCCACGAGGGCCGTCGCCGCCACGGCCGGCACGGCGAAGAGCACCGGCAGGAATCCGAGGGCATAGGCCACCAGGCCGACCGCCGCCAGCGGCTCGGCGCCCGAAAACAGGTTGCCGGCGAGCCACTTGTCGGTGAAGCCCACCGACAGGGCCAGCACCTGCTCGGCCAGCACCGGCAGCACGAGGCGGAGCACGCTCGGCCCGCGGCCGCCATGCCCGGCAACGCTCGCGGCCCCTGCCGAAGTCGACAAGGGCCGCGAGGCTGAATCCACGGGAGACTGATCGACCGGCGACGCGCTCAGGCGAACAGTTCCTTGATGACCTTTCCGGAGTTGGCGATCTTCATCGGCCGGCCGTTCTTGGCGGTGAAGGTCGTCTCCAGGGAGATGCCCAGCGACTTGAGCACGCTGGCCATGAGATCCTGCGACGTGTAGGGCTCGGTGACCACTTCCTTGCCGTCGGCGCTCGTCTCGCCCACGACGACGCCCCGCTTGAAGCCGCCGCCACCCACGACGGTGCTCCAGCTCCGGGCCCAGTGATCGCGGCCGCCGTTGCCGTTGATGTTCGGCGTGCGGCTGAACTCGCCCATCCACATCACGACCGTGTCGTCGAGCATGCCGCGGTCGGCGAGGTCGCTGACGAGGGCGCTCATCGCCTGGTCGAGAACCGGAAGCCGCTGATCGCGGAGCGTCGCGAAGATGTCGGCATGCATGTCCCAGCCGCCGAGATCCACCTCCACGAACGGCACGCCCCGCTCGACGAGCCGGCGGGCCATCAGGCAGCCGCGGCCGAACGAATTGGCGCCGTATTTCTCCAGCATCTCCGGCGGCTCCGCGGAGACCTTGAAGGCCTCCATCTGGCTGCTCGACATGAGCTTCGTCGTCTTCTCCACCACCCGCCGGTGCTCCT
>CAZXIG010000322.1:0-3157 GCA_964640405.1 uncultured Candidatus Kuenenia sp. | reverse complement strand
TCCCCATACAAGCCCCCAGGCGCGAGCCGGGGGATAGTGCGGGCCGCTTCGGGATGGACGCCGCAATATCCCCCTGCTTGCGCATGGGGGCTTTTATGCGCACCACGTTTTCCGCGCACCACGTTTTCCGCGCGACCCTACTGCCGGATCGGCACGAGCGGCGGGGTCTGCGGGGCCGGGGCCGGCGTCTGCGCCGGCACGGGCTGCGGCTGTGCGTTGATCGGCTGCACCGCTACTGGCTGCGGATTGATCGGCTGCACGGCCTGCGGCTGGCCGCTCACGGGCTGCAATGCCGCCGGCTGCGGGCTCGCCGTGGGCGGCGGCACCTGCTGCCCGCCCCCCTGCGTGCGGCCATTCATATCGTCGATGAGGTTCTTCACCTCCTGATGAAACGCGAGCCCGCGCCCGTCGAACACGTCGGCCGGCGTCACGCCGAACCGGCTGTAGAGCATCGCGTTGGCATTGTGATCCACCGACAGATCGGCCCCACCGAGCGATACGCCAAGGAACAGCCCGCGGCTGCGGGCATACGAATAGATCTCCGCCCCGAGCTTCGCGTCGGTGCCCGCATTCGCCTGCCGGCCGATCGGGCCCAGTGCGATCGAGGCATCGGCGCCGAGCGTCACCTTCTGCCCGTTCATGATCCCCTGCAGGCTGCGAGGCGTGGCGAAGATCAGCACGATGTCGGCCGCCTGCACGCCCGCCTGAAAGCCGACGCTGCCGCCCCCCATCGTCACCATCACTGGCGGACTCCAGGTGCGGTCGGGCCGGCGGACCATGAGCACTCCCTTGCCGTAGTTCACGCCGAGAATGAATCCCCCCTTGATCATGTTGGGGAAGATCGCGACGCCCTCGGCCCGATTGAGCATGGCCGGCGGGATCGACTCGATCTGCAGGCCGCCGAACTGGTCGAGCGCGTCCTGGGCCTGTTTCACGGTCTGGAGCTCCTCGGCCCCAGACGTGATCTGCAGCTGGGCCGCGGCGGGCCGAGCCACGAGCGCGGCGACACAGCCAACGGCGAGGAGGGGGACGAAAAACCGGCGACCGTGGAGCAGCAGTGCAAGCATGGCGAATCCTTTCGCAAAAGCCGTGCGAGACCCCCGGACTCCGCCGCCGGCTGATACACTGCCGGGGGCGGCGGAAGAGCCTCTGCTAACCGTCCATTCAGCACTCGGGAGTATGACGCATGTGCGGCATCGTCGGCTACGTCGGCTTTAGGCGGGCCTCCGACCTGATCCTCGAGGGTCTGCGGCGGCTCGAATACCGCGGCTACGACTCGGCCGGCCTGGCCGTGCTCGACGAGGAGGGCAACCTGCAGGTGAAGAAGGCCGCCGGCCGGCTCGCCCGACTCGAGGCCCTCGTGCGGACGGGCGACGGCGGCGCGGCTGACGCGGCCGTGGCCGACAGCTCGATCGGCATCGGCCACACCCGCTGGGCCACCCACGGCGCCCCCACCGACGGCAACGCCCACCCGCACCTCGGCTGCTGCGGCGCCGAGACCACGCCGAGCGTGGCCGTCGTGCACAACGGCGTGATCGAGAACTACCACGGGCTCAAGACGCGGCTCGAGTCGGAGGGCTACGTCTTCCGTTCCGAGACCGACACGGAGGTGATCGCCCACCTCATCGACAGCTGCCTCCAGAAGTCGCTCGCCACCGGCGCCCGCGTGACCGACGAGCCGTCCGACAGCCCGTGGGTGATGGCGGTGCGGGAGGCGATCGCCCAGCTCCGCGGCACCTACGGCCTGCTCGTGCTCTTCCGCGAACGGCCCGATCTGCTCGTGGCGGCCCGCTGCGGCAGCCCGCTGGTGGTGGGCGTGGCCGACGGCGAGCACTTCATCGCCAGCGACGCGAGCCCCTTGGCCGGCCATGCCGACCGGATCGTGTATCTCGCCGACCACGAGGTGGCGGTGATCACGGCCGACTCGCTCCGCGTGATCCACCGCGACTCCGGCCGCGTGGAGCCGGCCGTGCAGCCCTTCGATCTCACCGCCGCCGACGTGGGCATGGGGGGCTTCGCCCACTTCATGCTCAAGGAGATCCACGAGCAGCCCGATACGATCAAGGCCGCGATGCGGGGCCGGCTCTCCCGCGACGACGCCACGGCCGTGTTCGGCGGGCTCAACCTCACGCCGCGGCAACTGCAGAAGGTGCGCCGGATCGTGCTCACCGGCTGCGGCACGAGCTGGCATGCGGCGCTCGTGGGCGAGTATCTCATCGAGCAGTTCGCGCGGCTGCCGGTGGAAGTGGAGTACGCCAGCGAGCTGCGGTATCGCAATCCGCCGATCGACGAGGGCACGCTCCTCTTCGCGATCACGCAGTCGGGCGAGACGGCCGACACGCTCGCCGCCCTCCGCGAGCTGAAGCGGAAGGGGCACCCCACGCTTGCGATCTGCAATGTCGTCGGCAGCACGATCGCCAAGGAGGCCGACGGCGGCGTCTACCTGCACGCCGGCCCCGAGATCGGCGTGGCCAGCACGAAGGCCTTCACGAGCCAGTGCGTGGTGCTCGCGCTGCTCGCCCTCTACTTCGGCCGGCTGCGGCACATGAGCTACGAGCAGGGCCGCGAATACATCGCGGCGCTCGAGAGCCTGCCGCGGCTCGTGAGCGAGGCGCTCGAGGCCGATGCGACGATCCGGGCCATCGCCGAGAAATACCGCTCGGCGAGCACGTTCCTCTATCTGGGCCGGCAGTTCAACTTCCCGCTGGCGCTCGAGGGGGCGCTCAAGCTCAAGGAGATCAGCTACATCCACGCCGAGGGCTATCCGGCGGCGGAGATGAAGCACGGCCCGATCGCACTGGTCGATCAGCTCACGCCGAGCGTGTTTCTGATCCCGCAGGGGGCGGTGTACGACAAGGTCCTGCTCAACGTGGAGGAGATCAAGGCCCGCAAGGGTCCGGTGATCGCCGTGTCGAGCCCGGGCGACACGCGGGTGCGCGAGCTGGTCGACGACGTGATCGAGGTACCGGAGGCGCCGGACTTCCTGCAGCCGATCGTGGCTGCGATCCCGCTCCAGCTCCTCGCGTATCACATCGCCGTGCTCCGCGGCTGCGACGTGGACAAGCCGCGGAATCTCGCCAAGAGCGTGACGGTGGAGTGAGGGCGACGGCCCGCATTATCCCCCGGCTTGCGCCTGGGGGCTTGTATGGGAAGGCAT
>CAZXIG010000321.1:0-3168 GCA_964640405.1 uncultured Candidatus Kuenenia sp. | reverse complement strand
CCACTCCTACGGCGTCGGCACCGCGGGCCGCAGCACCTCGGCGCTCTGCCGGCCCGGGGCGATGGCATTCGCCGGCGCCGGCACGGCCATGCCGGGCTTGCCGGTGGACTGCAGGTAATCCACCGTCACGTTCATCGCCTCGTCGAAGTAGTAGTCACGACGCACGACCGGCCGCTTCTGCGCCTCGAGCTCCTCGAGCTTCTTCTCCTCCTCGTCCTCGGCGGCCTTGCCCTCGTTCCACTGCTTCTCGAATTCCGCCTCCACGAGCGAGATCGTCTTCTCGTCCTTCCGCTTCTTGTAGCGGGCGACGTCGGCGGCAAGCTTGCCGAACTCGCCGTTGCCGCTCACCCGCTCGGCCGACCGGGCCCGCAGCTGCTGCAGCAACGCCTCGTTGATCCGGCCGGTGGACTGGTAGGCCGCCTGCGGCACCTTGTCGAACGGGATCGCATGATCGAGGTCCGACTCGCCCACCGGCAGGTGCGTGGTGAGACTGGGCAGCACGACGTCGCTCTTCACGCCCTCGAGCTGGGTACTGGCCCCGCTCGGCCGGTAGAACTGCTGCATCGTGATCTTGATCGCCCCGAGCGAGGGCGAGTTGTCGTACCGCTGGAACAGCTGCCGCCCGAGGTCGAGCAGGCTCTGCACCGTGCCTTTCCCGTGCGTGGCCTCGTCGCCGATGATCAGGCCGCGGTGGTAGTCCTGGATCGCTCCGGCGAGAATCTCGCTGGCGCTGGCGCTGAACTTGTTGGTGAGCACCACGAGCGGCCCGTCCCAGGCCACCCCGGGGTCGACGTCGTCGTAGGGCCGCACCTGCTTGTCGGCATCCTTGATCTGCACGACCGGGCCCTTGTCGATGAACAGGCCCGTCAGCTTGATCGCCTCGGGCAGCGAGCCGCCGCCGTTGTGCCGCAGGTCGAGCACCACGCAATCGACCCCCTGCTGCCGGAAGTCGTCGAGCAGCCGCTTGCAGTCGCGGGTGCTGCTCTTGTACTCGGCCTGACCCTGCTGGGCGGCGGCCATGTCCATGTAGAAGCTCGGCAGGTTGATCACGCCGATCCGATAGGGAGAACCGTCGGCCTTCTTGCCGTGCTCGATCACCTCGCCGCGAGCCTCGGCGTCCTTCAGCTCGATCTTGGCCCGGGTGATGTCGTAGACCTTCGGGACGGTCTCGCCCACCGGGATCACCTTGAGCCGCACCACCGTGCCCCGCTTGCCGCGGATCAGCTTCACCACCTCGTTGAGGTTCATGTCGACGACGTCGACGATCTCGCCGTCGTTGCCCTGCCCCACGCCCACGATCCGGTCCTTCGCCTTGAGCCGGCCGTCCTTGTCGGCGGCGCCGCCCGGCGTGAGTTCCATGATGGTGGTGTAGCCGTCCTCGCCCTTGAGTTGGGCTCCAATCCCGTCGAGCTGCAGCCGCATGCCGATCTCGAAGTTCTCGAGCGTCCCGGGCGACATGAAGCTCGTGTGCGGATCGAAGCTGCCGGTGAGCGACGAGAGATAGGTCTCGAGCAGCTCGTCGCCGGTCATCTGGTGCATCCGCTTGGCGAAGCTGCGGTAGCGGCGCTGGAGCTTGTCCTTCGCCTCCTCGGGAGAAGTCTTCTCCATCTTCTGCACGAGCAGCTCGTACTTGATCCGCCGCCGCCAGAGATCCTCTGCCTCGGCCTCGGTCTTCGCCCACTGGGTGGCCTTTCGGTCGATCACGATCGACTCGGGCTGCGTGAAATCCTGCGGCGTGTCGAGCAGCTTCTCGATCAGCGGCAACCGCGAATCGACCCGCTGCAGAAACCGTTCGAACACCTGGTAGGCGAAGCTCACGTCGCCCCGCTTCACGAGGTCGTCGAGCGCGTCACGCTGTTGCATGAACGAATCGACGTCGCCTTGCATGAAGTAGATCTTCATGGGATCGAGCGCCTCGAGAAACGCGTCGAACCAGCGGCGGGCCATCGCGTCGTTGATCGGCTGCTTGAGAAAGTGCTCGCTCTCGAGATGGCGGCGAACGGCCTTGGCAATGTGCGGGTCGTTGGTGCCGGGCTTGGGGCTGCCGGTCGGCGGCTGGTCGGCCAGGGCCGGCACGGCGAGAAGTGCGAGAACCGCCATCCAGACGGCATGCCCGAGCCGTCTCCGGCATGCGACTCCACCGAACCCCGCCGTCTGGACGCTATGGCTCACGGTCTGGCTCCTTCTGAAACGACTCGAACCGGTTCGTCGTATTGTGACGATTCGCACCCGGCTTGGCGAGCCGGCCGCTCCTGCCCCGCTTTCGCGAACTCCGCAGCTTCCGCCGCCCTGTCGATGACCGCGTGGGCCACCTGTTCATCGGCTCCGAGCCGCTCCACCTGCAGCCACTCCAGGTGCGGCGCGAGCCGGCGGCCACGCTCGATCGCGGCCGCGACCTGCTCTTCTACGTGGCCGGCGAAGAGAAGGTGCGGTTGCACGACGATCCGCCGGACCCCGAGCTCTTCGGCCCTGGCGGCCACGGTGACGACCGCCTCGTCGAGCGGCGGCCTGGCGGCGGCCACGAAACCGAACTCCACCGCCACGAACCGGTCGGCATCACTCCCCTCGAGCGTGGCCGCCGTGAACTGCCGCAGTTGGGCGGGCGTATCGGGATCGCTCGCCCCCCGCCCCACCATCAGGAGCACCGCCCCGCCCGCACCGCCATCCGCCTGCCGCTCGAGCAGCTCCTCGCGACGGCGTCGCGCCAGGGCCACCATGCCCGGATGGCTGCCCAGCGGCTCCGCCATCTGCACGCCGACGCCCGCGGCTTCCGCCGCCGCGACGAGCGCCTCGGGCACGTCCCGCCGCGCATGCCCCGCCTTGAAGAGCAGGAGCGGCGCCGCCACGAGTTCGCGGCAGCCCCGGGCCGCCAGCCGCGCGACCGCATCCGCGATCGTGGGCTCGATGACTTCCAGATAGCCCAGTTCGACCGGCACGTCGGGCAGCATCCCGGCGACGAGCGCCGCCACGCCGCGCGCCTCAGCCGCCCCGACGACGCTGGCCGTCCCGTGCCCGACCACGAGCAAGCCCAGACCGCCGCCGAGGCGCGATACGGCGGCAGCGGCACTGGTCGAGCATGTCATGCTCTCATTCTAGCCAGTAACCGACCTAGAGAACGGAGGCTCGGGCCTGCACATGCCCTCTCGCGGGCTATGGAAGCGAGCGCAG
>CAZXIG010000320.1:0-3184 GCA_964640405.1 uncultured Candidatus Kuenenia sp. | reverse complement strand
CAGCGCCAGCCGCAGGGTCGCGCCGCGGAGCTGCACGCTGGGCCGCTTGCCGCTCGGGGTGCGGAGCTGGTCGACGACCGCATCCTTCACGATCTGCGCCGCGTAGAGCGAATGCGTGGTGAACGTGTCGTGGATCGCGGCATCCACCCGCAGCGTGTCCGACACCTTGAGCTGCTCCGTCCAATCGACTTCCTGCAGCACCCGGTAGAGCGACTCCGGCGAATCGACTCTGAATCGGCCCAGCGGCTCGAGCACGCGGATCGCCGTGCGGCTCTCGAGCACGGTCCGGTAGAGCGTTTCCTTCTCCGCGCCACGCGGCGCCGAGAACTCGATCGTCCGGCGGCCGACCCGCAGGTCGCGGCCACCGACGGCCTCGATCTCCCGCGCGAGAATCCACTCCAGCCCCTCGAGCGTCCGCGCCGTCAGCCGCGGCGGCTCATCGGCCACAGGCGCAGCCAGCGGCCGCGGAGGCGAAGGAACGTCGGGAAAGATCTCTGACTGCATGCGGATCGGGCAGACAACGGAGGTAGGGAAGGGGCTGCCCACGCCCCGAGAGCCGGCGTATGACGACAAGCGTAGCCATGGATGGCGAAGCGCAGTCGGAATCGAGTGAGCGGAGGCCTGGAGGGCCGCAGCGAACGTCCGGCTCTCGGGGCGTGGGCAGCCCCGAACCGTAGCGCACGGCTGAAACTCACAAGCATCCTATCACCGCGTCGCCTCGACCAAATCGAATGAGGAGTGCCGGCTCGGGGACGGCAAAAGTCTCGTCGCGGTGGGCCGCGGCGGCCCAAGGCTCCTCGAGCGTTTGCCGATCCCCTCGCCTGGTCAACTGGTTTGTCAGGCTCGTCGCCGTCATGACCGTCATGGCCGTCACGATCGGAACGAGGTCGGCTGCAGAGTGCAAAAAATTCTTTCCGGGGCCGTGACACGGGGGCGTGACGCGGCAACTCATCTTTCGAGAGCCGGGCCGGCGGAGAGCCCGGGAGACGGAAACCTTCCTTCAGGAAAGACACGCAATCATGGATCCCCAGATCATCAGCTGGATCGTGAGCCTCATCGCCGGCGGCGCCGGTGGCAACATCGTCGGTGCGCTTCTCAAGAACCGGAACCTTGGGCCCATGCTCAACACGGTGCTCGGCCTCGTCGGCGGCGGCGTGGGCGGCAAGGTGCTGCCGATGCTCGTCCCGGCCATCGCGCAGCTCGTGGGCGGCGGCGACAACCTCGTGGGCACGGGTGGCCTGTCGGCGATCGTCGGGGCGCTGCTGCCGCTGATCGTCAGCTTCCTCAAGAAGCCGGCGACTGCCTGAACGGCCCGACGCGGCCGAACGACCTCGTTCGCAAAGACCGGGGGTCGGGCAAATCCGAGGACGATTGGCGTGAATGCGTCATCGGAGCCACGGGTTTCACCGGCCCCCGGCTTCTTTTTGCGGCTTTTCCCAGAGACAGATAGGGGAAGCCGTGGCGGGCACGGGTTCTGGAGCCCGCACCCGCCACGGCCGGGTTGATTCGGTTGCTGCTCTGCCTCAACGGCCGAAGGATGGCCGGAAACCGGAGGCCGGCATCCGCGGCGATGCGGCCTGCCGGTCGCGGAGGCGGGATACCTGCCGCGACACGGTGTGGCCGATCCGGGTCGTGGCCCGGTCGACGGCCGCAATCCAGTCAGAATCGACGACGGCCGCCATCAGCATGCCGCAGCCCTGCACCTTCGCGAGGATTCGGCAGACCTTGTCGACGCCCCCCTTGGGGCCGTTCCGATCGTGCAGGAACACCGTCACCTTCTCGACCCGGCTGCCGAACCGCGCCAGGGCGAACCGCAGGCGTCGCTCGATGTGATCCGGCAGTTCCTCGGGCCGCCGCACGCCCTTGTCCTTCAATTCCCAGTTCATGGCATGGCTCCCATTGAGGAGTGTCGTCTTCGTACACGGGGATTATTCGGTCGTGCCCCCGCGCGGGCAGCCCCGATTCTTCCTTGCCCATACATCGGAAAAGCCTATGCTTTGTCATCCACCCCGAAGGCGTCGCGGATGGACTGGCTGAACTACCACCACCTGCTCTACTTCTGGACCGTCGCCCGCGAGGGGAGCATCGCGCGGGCCTGCCAGCGACTCCACCTCACGCAGCCGACGGTGAGCGGCCAGATCCGCCTGCTCGAGAAGGCGGTGAAGGCGAAGCTGTTCGAGCGGTCGGGCCGCGGGCTCGCGCTCACCGACACGGGCCGGCTCGTCTACCGCTACGCCGACGAGATCTTCGCCCTCGGCCGCGACCTGCAGGACGCACTCCACGACCGGCCGCGGGGCCAGCCCCTGCGGTTCGCCGTGGGCGTGGCCGACACACTGCCGAAGGTGCTCGTGCATCGGCTGCTCGCTCCGGCCTTCGCGGTGGGCGAGGAGATTCGCATCACCTGCATCGACGGCTCACCCGACCGCCTCCTCGCCGAGCTCGCGCTGCACGAGCTCGACCTGGTCGTCAGCGACTTCCCGGCGAACCCGCGGCTCGGCACGAAGGCGTTCAACCACCTGCTCGGCGACTGCGGCGTCACGTTCTTCGCCACCGCCGCGCTCGCCCGCCGCCATCGCCGCGGATTCCCCCACTCGCTCACCGGCGCGCCGCTGCTGCTGCCCTACGGCAACACGACGCTCCGCCGGTCGCTCGAGCAGTGGTTCGATGCCCAGGACATCCATCCGCGGATCCGCGGGGAGTTCGCCGACAGCGGCCTGCTCAAGGCGTTCGGGGGATTCGGCGACGGCATCTTCGCGGCCCCGACGGCCGTGGAGGCCGACGTCAAGCGGATGTACGGCGTCGCGGTGGTGGGACGCGAGCCGAAACTGCGGGAACGCTTCTACGCGATCTCGGTGGAGAAGAAGATCAAGCACCCGGCCGTCGTGGCGATCACGCAGGCCGCCCGCCACGAGCTGTTCAAGCCCTGACGAGCCCGTTGGCCACCGGACTCACCGTGCCGCGGCCGTCTCCGGGAAGCGATCCTGGATCGGCTCGACGGTGAGCACGTCGGTCCGCAGCCCCTCCATCGCCCGCACGCAGGCCTCGGCGGCCGGCAGCGTCGTGATGCAGGGCACGCCGTAGAGCACACTCGCCGCGCGGATCCGGCCCTCGTCGGTTCTGGCGCCTTTCCCCCGTGGTGTATTGAAGATCAGCTGCACGCGGCCGTCGATGAGGTGGTCGATCA
>CAZXIG010000319.1:0-3185 GCA_964640405.1 uncultured Candidatus Kuenenia sp. | reverse complement strand
CCCTGAGTTCATCCCCACCCACGCTCCGGCCGGATCGAAGCAGAAGATCGACGTGCTCGCCGAGCGGATCCAGCGGGGTATGCCCCTCTGGCACCCGGAGGATTCGACCGAGTCGTCCGACGCCCTACTGGCCAGCAGCAGCGTCTGAGGTTCTCTCAGCCTCGATTCAAAGCTCTACCGCCCTTCGCGGCCTCGGCCGCGGAGGGCGGTTTCTATTTCGCGACGGGCCGTGGCCGCCTTGAGCTTCTCCCGCTTGTCGTGGGCCTTGCGTCCGCGGCCGATGCCGAGCAGCAGCTTCACGCGGCCGTTCTTGAAATACATCTTCAGGGGCACGAGCGTCAGCCCCTTGTCGAAGGCCTGCCCGGCGAACTTCCTGATCTCGCGGCGGTGAAGCAGCAGCTTGCGGGGCCGCTTCGGCTGGTGGTTGAGCCGGTTGGCCTTGTCGTATTCCGGGATGTCGCAGCCGATCAGCCAGACCTCGTCGCCGTCGATCCGACCGTAGGCCTCGTCGAGCGACATCCGCCCCCCACGCAGGCTCTTCACCTCGCTGCCGACCAGCGCGATCCCGCACTCGAGCGAGTCGAGGATCTCGTATTCGTGCCGCGCCTTGCGGTTCTCGGCGACGACCCGCTCGGCCGGCTTCTCGTCGCCCTTCTTGGCGGCGGGCTTTTTGGCTGACGGCTGGGTTGGTTTGGGAGCAGCCACGGGACTCGACCGGCGGTTGGGCGGGGAACAAACGACACATTACACTTTACGGGCTGATTCGGTTTTTCCGCGTCCCCTCCCCTGTCTCCGCCCACGGACACCCCTGCCCATGCGATTCCACCCGTTGATCCTCTGCGCATTCCTCCTCGCCAGCGCCTCCCCGTCGCTGGCGGCGGCTCCGGGATTCGTGTCCGGCGAGTCGCGTCCCGACGGGGACGGGCCTGCGATCCAGGTTCCCGGCGGCTGGATGGTGCCCTATGCCGAGACGATCCCCGGCACCGACGTGACGTTCCAGATGGTGCCGGTTCCGGGCGGCCGCTTCCGGATGGGCTCGGCCGACGAAGAGGCCGGCCGGACGGCCGACGAGGGGCCGGCCTTCGAGGTCGAGGTGGCCCCGTTCTGGATGGGCCGCTGCGAGGTCACCTGGGCCGAATACAAGCGGTACATGGCGGCCTGCGACCTCTTCATCGCGCTGCAGGCATCGGGCGTGCGAACCGTTGAAGCGGGCGCGGAGGCCGACGCGGTGACGGCGCCGTCGAACCTCTACGACCCCACGACGACGTTCACCAACGGCGAGGATCCGTCCCAGCCGGCGGTGACCATGACCCCCTTCGCGGCCCGCCAATACACCAAGTGGCTGAGCGGGCTGACCGGCCGGTTCTACCGGCTGCCCTCGGAGTCCGAGTGGGAATACGCCTGCCGCGCCGGCACGACCACGCCCTGGCATTCCGGCTCCGACGCCGCCTCCCTCGCCGAGGTGGCCTGGTTCGCCGACACCTCCGACGACACGACCCACCCGGTCGGCACGAAGCAGCCCAACGCCTGGGGGCTGCACGACATGCACGGCAACGTCGCCGAGTGGGTGGTCGACGAACTCGTCGCCGGTGGCTACTCCCGCCAGGCGGCGCTGCCCCAGCCCGTGGCCGCCGCCGAGGCCGTGACCTGGCCCGCGAAGCTCTATCCGCGGGTGCTCCGCGGCGGCGCGTATTACGACGAGCCGACGGAGTGCCGCAGCGCCGCCCGCCGCGGGTCGCGAGATGCAGGCGGCACGGCGGACGATCCCGACTGGAAGGACGTCGATCCCAACCTGCCCAAGAGCCCATGGTGGTACACGGAAGCCCCGGCGCTCGGCGTGGGCATGCGGATCGTGCGGCCGCTGGCCGAGCCCGATGCCGCCACCCGCGGCCGCTGGTGGGACGCCGACATCGACAGCATCCGCGAGGATGTGGCCAGCCGTCTGACCGAAGGCCGCGGCGCCCGCGCCGTCGTCGACACGAAGTTTTCCGATGACGTGAAGGCCGCGGGCCTCGGCGACTGACCGTTCCGCCCCCGATCTGGAGCCGTTTCGATGCCGAATGGACGCCCGTCCCGACTGTTCCTGACTGCATTGGTCGCGGCGACCTGCGGCCTCGCCGTCGCGGCCGACTGGCCTGATTGGCGCGGGCCGCAGCAGAACCGTCACTACGCCGGATCACCGCTCGTCACGGCGTTCGACCCCGAACAGGGCACGAACGTGCTCTGGAAGAACGACGAGGCGGGGGGCATCTCCACGCCCGTGATCATGGGGGGCAGGCTCTTCACGCTCGTCCGGCACAAGCCGGGCACGCAGGAGGAGGCCGAGAAGGTGCTCTGTCTCGATGCCGTCACGGGCAAGAAGCTCTGGGAGAACGTGTTCAACGTCTATCTCTCCGACGTGCCGGCCGAGCGGGTCGGCTGGTCGGCCGTCGTCGCCGATCCGGCGAGTGACACCGTCTTCGCCCACGGCGTCTGCGGCGCGTTCACGGCGATCGACGCGGCGACCGGCAAGACGAAGTGGCAGCGGTCGCTGCACGAGGAGTTCGGCTTTCTCTCGACCTACGGCGGCCGCACGAACATCCCGGTCGTGTTCGAGGATCTCGTCATCGCCAGCGCCGTCGTGACCGGCTGGGGCGACACCGCCCGGCCCGCCCACCGCTTCCTCGGAATGGACAAGGCGACCGGCGTGGTCCGCTGGATGAACGGCACGAAGGAGCTGCCTGAAGACACGACCTACAGCACGCCGTCGCTGGCGGACTTTGGGGGACAGGCGGCACTCGTTTTCGGCTCGAGCGACGGCAGCGTCTGGAACTTCCAGCCGCGGACGGGCAAGGCCGTCTGGAACTTCAAGCTCTCCCGCCGCGGCATCAACACGGCGCCGCTCGTGGATGGCGACACCGTGATCATCTCGCAGTCGGAGGAGAACCTCGACAACACGTCGATGGGATCGGCGACCGTGTTCAAGGCCGGCGGCATGGGCGACATCACGGCGACCGGCGCCGTCTGGCAGAAGAAGGGCGTGATGGACGGCCGGTCGATGCCGGTGGTGCTCGGTGACCGCGTTTATTTCATCGACGACGGCGCGAAGGTCTACGCCTTCGACAAGAAAACAGGCGATCCAGTCGGCCGGCCGCAGAAACTCCTCGGCACGATCGTCCGCGGCAGCCCGCTCGTGGCCGACGGCA
>CAZXIG010000318.1:0-3227 GCA_964640405.1 uncultured Candidatus Kuenenia sp. | reverse complement strand
GCCATCGCCGTGCCGGCCCGGGCGATCGCCGCATCGACGGCCCGCTCGTCGTCGGCCTCGGCGACGATTCGCACGATCGGTTCGGTGTTGCTCGCCCGCACGAGCAGCCAGCCCCCCGGCCACGAAACCCGGAGTCCGTCGAGCCGGTCGGCGGTCGCCTCGGGAAACGCGTTTGCCACCCGGTCGAACGCCGCCGCCAAGGCCGGCCCGCGCAGCCCCGGCGACACGGCCAGCTTCGTCTTCTTCATCACGAGCCGTGGCAATGCAGCCGCGAGGCTCTCCAGGCTCGTGAGCCGGTCGCCCGCGCACATCCGGTCGAGCACCAGGGCCATCGCCACGAAGCTGTCGCGGACGAGCACCACCCGCGGATCGATCACGCCGCCGTTGCCCTCGCCGCCGATCACGGCGCCGACTTCCAGCATCCGATCGACGACGTTCGCCTCGCCCACGGCCGACACGACGCACGGCAGGCCCCGCCGCGCGGCCAGTGCCGCCGTCATGCCGCTCGTCGAGCAGTTCACGACGACCGTGCCCGGCGTCTTCGCGAGCACGTGGTCCACGCAGAGCGCGAGCGTCGCCTCCTCGCCGATATAGCGGCCATCCGCCGTCGCGATCGCCAGCCGGTCGGCATCGGGATCCTGAAAGAACCCGACATCGGCGCGCTGTTGCCCGATGCGCGGCAGCATCCCGGCGAGGTTCTCGGCCGTCGGCTCCGGCTGGTGCTCGAACAGGCCGTCGGGCACGCCCCCTTCGATCACGACGTCGCAGCCGAGGTGCTCGAACAGCGGCCGGGCCACGCAGCTGCCGGCGCCGTGGCCGCTGTCGAGCCAGACCTTCGGCCGATGCCGGCGAATCGCAGCGACTTCGACGATGCCCGCCACGAGCCGCACATGCGCGGGCGACGCATCAAAGGGCCGCACGGTGCCGCGGACGTCGACGGGCGCGGGCGAGGCGTCGTCCGCCGTCTCGAACCGGGCGAGCACGTCGCGGCCCGCCGCCGCGGGGATCACGCGGCCCTGGTGGGAGAAGAGCTTGAGGCCGTTGTAGGCCGCGGGATTGTGGCTCGCCGAAATCTGGATGCCGCCGGCAGCGGCGAGCTCCCGCACGGCGATGCCCACCGTGGGCGTCGCCGCGGGGCCGAGGTCGAAGACGTCGCGGCCGAGGGCCGCCAGCGCCTCGGCGATCGCCCGGGCGAAGGCCGGGCCGCTCGCCCGGCCATCGCGACCGATCGCGACCGGCCCCGGGGGCAGCGTGGCTGCGAACGCCCGGGCGTAGCGGACGGCCACGTCGGGCGTGAGCGTTTTGCCGACGATGCCGCGGAGGCCCGACACGCTCACGATGAGCGGCTCTTCGGGCGGCGGGTCGGCGGCGGTGACGTTCATGCCCCCGGAGTATAAAACGCTGGCTTCAAAACCCGCTGCCCCACCGTCTTCAAGGGCCACTGCATGAGCAATTCAGCCGCCGACCAGTCGCGCCGCCTCGAGGCCCTCGCGGCCGCCCACGCCGCGGGCACGATCACCGACCATTCCGCGGCCACGATGCGAGCCTGGCTCACCGAACCGCGGTATGCCGAGTTCGCCGCCGAACTGGGCGACCGGATCGACCGCGGCCTCTGGAAGGAGCTCGACGACGTCTACTGGACGGTGATCCCGTTCGGCACCGGCGGCCGCCGGGGCACGATGTATCCGGTCGGCTCCAACGCGATCAACGACCGCACGATCGGCGAGAGCGCCCAGGGGCTGGCCGACTACGTGCGAAGCGTGCTCCCCGCCGGCGAGACGCCCACCTGCGCGATCGCCTACGACACGCGGCATCGGTCGGAACACTTCGCGAAGCTCTGCACGGAGGTGCTTCTCGCCGCGGGCTTCCGCGTGTTCTTCCTGCGCGGCTTCCGCAGCACGCCCGAGCTCTCCTTCGCCGTGCGACACACGCGGAGCACCTGCGGCATCATGGTCACCGCCAGCCACAATCCGCCGAGCGACAACGCCGTGAAGGTCTATTGGGCCGGCGGCGTGCAGGTGCTGCCGCCGCACGACAAGGGAATCATCGACCGCGTGATGCGGGTGGAGACGGTTCGCCGCGAGCCGTTCGAGGCCGGCGTGGCGAGCGGCCGCGTGGAGTTCGTGGAGGCGGAGATCGATCAGGCCTTCGTGGCCGCGGTGCTCGAGCAGTCGGCGCCCGGCCCGCGCGACGTGTCGATCCTCTACTCGCCGCTGCACGGCGTCGGCGCGTCGGCGGTGGTGCCGGTGCTCGCGGGCGCGGGTTTCCGTGCCGTGCGGCTCTACGCCCCGCACGAGCGGCCCGACGGGGATTTCCCGAACGTGCCGGGGCACGTGGCCAATCCCGAAAATCCGGCCGTGCTCACCGGCCCGATCGACGAGGCGAAGGCCCGCGGCGACGACCTCGTGCTGGCGAGCGACCCCGACTGCGACCGGCTCGGCGCGGCCGCCCCGCTCACCCGGGCCGCCGGCAGCGCATGGCACACGTTCACGGGCAACCAGCTCTGTGCCCTGCTCTGCGAGCAGGCGATCGCCGGCCGACGGGCCCGCGGCGCGGCCCGGTCGGGCGACTATCTCGTGACGACGCTGGTCACGAGCGGCCTCGTGCGGCGGATTGCGGAGTCGCAGGGGCTCGTCGTGGACGACACCGAGCTCGTGGGCTTCAAGTGGATTTGCTCGGCGGTCGATCGGCTCGGCCCCGAGCGGTTCGTGTTCGGCTGCGAGGAGTCGCACGGCTACCTCGCCGGCACGCACGTCCGCGACAAGGACGCGAGCGTCGCAGCGCTGCTCATGAGCGAGCTCACCGCCGCGCTCAAGGCCGCCGGCCGCACGCCCCACGAGAAGCTCGACGAGCTCTACGCCCTGCACGGCTGCCATCAGGAACGGCAGGTGAGCATCATGCTGCCGGGCGCCACGGGCATGGATCGAATGAAGGAGATCATGGCCACGCTGCGGGCCAAGCCGCCGGCGGCGATCGGCGGGCTCGACGTCGTCCGCACCCGCGACCAGGCGAGCCTCACGACGTGGACGCCGGGCTCGAAGCCGGTTTCCTACGAGGGCGTGAAGAGCGACCTCGTGATCTTCGATCTCGCCGGCCTGCCCGCCGCGGGCACGCTCCTGGCCGACGGCCGCTTCCCGCCGCTGTCCAACGCCGCGGCGGCCCGCCCCTCGGGCACGGAGCCCAAGATCAAGTTCTATCTCTTTGCCGCCGCAGCCCCCTGCTCCGCC
>CAZXIG010000317.1:0-3232 GCA_964640405.1 uncultured Candidatus Kuenenia sp. | reverse complement strand
GCCTCCTGTCGCCGGGCAACAGCCCCGGCCTGCTCACGTTCGACGCCGGCACCACACTTCTCTCCGGCACGACACTGATGGAGATCTGGGGCACGAGCCGGGCCACGGATCCGTCGCACGGCACGGGCTTCTATGACGCGATCAACGTGGTTGACGGCGGCACACTCACGTTCGGCGGCCTGCTGCAGTTGTCATTCGACCAGACGTTCAGTGACGGCTACACGTTCAACCTGTTCGCGCCGTCGGGCGGCGGGTCGCTCGCCGGCAACTTCTCGAACGTGGCCGTGGTCGGGTCTGTCTACAACACCCTGACCTGGAACCAAAACGGCACCAAGTGGACATCGACGCAGACGGAAACCGGCGGGGCCTTCGAGTTCGACTCCACGACCGGAAACCTCACGTTCGTCGTCGTGCCCGAGCCGGGTGCGTTCGCCCTCGCCCTCGCCGGCGTCGGAGTGGCCGCGGCCTACGCCTTCCGCCGGCGCCGCCGAAAATAGGAACGGGAGCAATTTTCGGCCCCCATCTCACCATGCACGACACACCTTCGTTCTCCCGCCGTGCCTTTACGCTCATCGAGCTCTTGGTGGTGATCGCGATCATCGGCACGCTCGTCGCCATGCTGATCCCGGCGGTGCAGAGTTCCCGTGAATCCGCTCGCCGCGTCGCGTGTGCAAACAATCTCAAGCAGTTGGGGCTGGCGCTCAGCGCCCACGACGCGCACTTGGGCGGCTTTCCGCCGGGGTTCAAGCGGGTGTACGGAGACCCGCGTTTGGATGCGAGTTTTGCCGTGAATGACCAACCGGCATCCCTTCCAGTTGCGTCACAGGGCAACTGGGCGTGGGGGGCCTTCCTCCTGCCCTTCATGGAGATGAACGGCGTCTACCAGGCGATCAATGTTTCGGGCACCGACTGTGCCTCGGCGATGGCCAACGCCGCGAGCATGCAGGCAATGGGCCAGCCGGTGCCTGCGTTTCGGTGTCCGACCGACTACACGAAGGCCGACACCCAGCCAGCCGGCATCACCGACATCTGGTTCAATGGTCCGACCGGTAGCATGATCGCGACGCGTTCTGCGCTCTCCAACTACGTCGCTGCGAACCACTCGAGCGACATCCTCCGGGCTGGCGACGGGATGTTCTTCATGGACAGCAGGACATTTGCGGCCAAGATCCGCGACGGTCTGAGCAACACGATCGCGCTCGGCGAGCGGGTGTTTCTCCTCAACAACGGTGTCACGGGCGTCGACCCGCAGCAGGGGTATGCCTACAACGGCTTTCTGAAGCCGCAGGCAGCCTGCATTTATTGCGTGCGGGGAACGCGGCAGATGAGCAGCCACGGCATCCGCGACGCCCTGGGGTCGGCATTCATGGCAATCAATGAGCCGAGCATGCTGGTCGGCAGTGCCGACAGCAGTTCCGCGCGCGGATTTTCGTCCTATCACCCCGGCGGCGCGCAGTTCACGTTTGGCGACGGCAGCGTGCGGTTTCTCTCGACCTCGACGGGCCTCGCGCTCCTTCGCGATCTGATCTCGGTCAGAGACGGCCGCTCGACAGTGGCCGACTGACACATGCCCTTCAGGGCTTCGCGTCGGCGGTGTTAGGCTTCTCGACGATGACCACGCCCCAGGGGGCGAGCGCGGGGAGGGCGACCGTGGCCTCGGCCGAGATCGCGAGCGGCGTCGACCGCACGAGCGGCGCGTAGTCGCGGCTGTCGAAGGCCTTGTCGTGGGCGGCACGGTCGTAGGCCGCGACGGGCTGGAGGAGTCGCAGCGTCGCGGGCTCCTTGCCAAAAAACAAGTCTATCTTCACGTTGATCGAGAACGGCTGCGGCTCGTCGCGCCAGTCCACGAGGTGGATCGCGGCCGCACCGGCAGGCGCGCCGGGCACCGCCCGCACGACGGCGAGCACGTGCGGTGCGGCGGCGCCGAGGTCGAGCGGGGGCGTCAGCGCCTTCCAGCGGCCGTCTTCCACGCCGCAGCCGGCGGCAAACGCCTCGGCGTGGCCATCGAGGTGCGGGGCGATGCCGCGCACGAAGGCCGTGAGGTCGGCGTAGTGTTCCGGCTTGCCGAAGTAGCGCTGGGCATCGGGCAAAAACGTATCCCATGGCATCTCGATCAGGCCCCCGAGGGCGTAGGCGGTGGCGATCGATTTGCGGGTGAGCAGGATCCAGTCGGCCGACTCCTGCTCTGCTGGCGTCGCCACAGTCTTCAGCGGCATCGTGATCGTCTGCAGGCGGCCGTGGCCGCGGGCCTGCCGCATGCACTCGTAGAGATGCGTGGGTGTGGCCTCCTTGGCGGCCAGTTCGCCGATGCAGAAGTCGAAGGGCAGCCGCACGGGCCCCCAGTCGCGGGCGCCGTTGTTGCACGACACGGGGATGTGGCGGCCGGCCTGCTTGTCGAGCTCGGCCCGCCAGCGTCGATGAAACGCCACCGACGCCTCGAGCTGAAACTGCTGGAAATACGTCCGCAACTGGCCGCCTTCGGGCCAGCGGCGGAATGCGTCGCCACTGGGGGCGTTCTTCGCCCTCAGGTAAGCGGTGTAGTCAAACGAGGCGAGGTCCGTGACGCCGGCCTTGGCGAGTTGCTTCGGGTCGGCATGCCGCTCGAGCCAGGAGCGAAATCCGGCGATACAGTGGCGGCAGAGGCAGCCGCCCCATTGCGTGGCGAGCATGTTTTGCTCGGGCTCGTCGCGCTGGATGACGTCGGCACCGGCGGCGACGACGGCCAGCGCGGCCCGCACATGGCCGGCCGCAAACTCCGGGTTGTTCGCACAGCCCCAGGGATTCGGCCGGGGCCAGTGCCGCATCCAGTTCGGCACCAGCCGCTGGGCGTCGAGCCCGACCACGTTCCATTCGATCTGCGGTGCCTTGCCCACATAGGAGCCGGCCGCGAGGGCGCCTCCATATTCGATGCCGAGATCGTGCACCTTTTTGATGAACTCGGGATCGTCGCCGTAGGTCCATTCGAGCCGTGTAACGTGAAAGCCGCGAATGGCCGCGAGCGTGTCGTGCGGGTCGTTCTTGTGCGCCGGGTGAGCGGTGAGCGACCGCATGCAGACGGCGCTCGCCTGGGGGAAGCCCGGCCCCGTCGGCACGGTTTCGGCCATCTCGTGCACGCGCCGCGGGGCTGCCGCAGGCTCATCGCTCCGGCAGGGTGAAGCCGCAGCCACCGAAAACGCGAACCAAATGGCAAGCACGGGACGACGCATGGTGGAAGACCGTCGATGGGGAGGTG
>CAZXIG010000316.1:0-3239 GCA_964640405.1 uncultured Candidatus Kuenenia sp. | reverse complement strand
GCCCACCATCACCTTGCCGTAGGAGGGGCCGAGGTCGAGCATGCCGCCCGGCTCCACCACGTAGATCCCGTTGATGGGCTGCTCGAGCAGCGTGCCTTCCACGATGATCTGCAGCGAGTCGAACGACTGAATCCGGAACGGCGGCTTGGGCACCACGCGGAGCGCGTCCACGAGCAGGATGTCGGGCGGCTCGATCACGTAGGCGGGCAGCGACACCTTCGCCAGTTCCTTGGCCGGCATCCGCTCCGGGTCGGTCGGCGGGCAGTTGGCCTGCTGCGACACCCGCTGGAAGTGCGACCGCTGCGGCCGGCCGTAGATCGACGAGCAGCCGGCCGAGAAGAGCGTCCCGACCAGGGCCACGAACGTCGTGATCTCGCGGGTTTTCTGCGTTGTAAACCAGCCCATGCTCACACTCCCTGCGACCGGCACAGTCGCTGCAATCGCATCTATCGGCAGATTCCGACCGCAAACTTTGCCCCGTCCGCCTTTCGGGACCGCTCGCCGGAAAATCGCCCCGCCGGGGCGGCAGGCGGGGCGACTTGCGGGGAAAACCGGCGTAAACTTGCGTTCCAGAGCGGGTCCGTGCGAGGGTTCCCGGCGTGCCCATTCTTCCCAAACAGCCCGACATCTACCCGAGCGATCTGCTCGATCTCCCGGAGAGCGGCGAGATCGGTGGGCCGGAGGCCGCGCGATGGCTGGTCTTCTACACGCTTGCCCGCCGCGAAAAAGACCTCATGCGGAAGCTGGAAGCAGCCCAGATCCCCTTCTACGGGCCGATGATCCGCCGGCGGCTACGATCGGCCGGCGGCAAGACGCGATCGTCCTACGTTCCCCTCTTCCCAGGCTACGTATTCTCGCGCGTGGACGACGAGCAGCGGCGGGCGGCCCTCGCCACCAACACGATCGCCCGCTGGATTCCGGTGGGCGACGCGCGAATGCTTGTGGGCGACCTGCAGGCGATCCGGCGGCTCATCGACAGCGAGCAGCCGCTCTCGCCCGAGGCCCGGCTGGAGCCCGGCCAGCCGGTCCGCGTGCGGAGTGGAGCGCTCAAGGGCATCGAAGGCGTGGTGATTCGCCGGCGTGGCGAGGAGCGGCTCTTGGTGGCGGTGCGGTTTTTGAACCAGGGCGCGTCGATCGAGCTCGAAGACATCGACCTCGAAGCGGTCTAACGGAACGGAATCCTGCATGATCAGAAAGCTCAAGTCTGCAACGATCGAACGGTTCCGCGAGTGGTGGAAGGCCCGCCTTCCCACCCGCGAGGCGATCGTCGTCACGGCCCTGCTCGCGCTGATCTTCGAGGGCACCTACCTCGCCGCCTTCTTCATCCGCAGCGAGCTGTTGCTCAAGGGCTCCGACGCCGAGGCGATCCTCAATACGATCGTGGCGGTCGTCGGCGTCAAGCTGATCGTCTTCTACTGGCGGGGCTTCTGCCACAAGCCGTGGCGGGCGGCCCGGTTCGCCGACCTGAACCGCCTCCTGCGGGCCGCCACCACCTGCCTCCTCGTGTTCGTGGCCCTCAACTATTTCAGCAGCTACATCCCCGGCTGGATCCAGATTCCGCGGTCGGTGCTGCTGCTCGACTGGACCTTCACGCTGCTCGCGGTGGGGGGCATGCAGGCGATCGCCCGCAGTCTCTACGAGGAGATCATGCCCACCACCGCCGTGGGCAACCAGAAGACGGCCCTCGTGATCGACGCCTCGCCCGCCGGCCGCCATCTGGCCGCGTCGCTCGGCGAGCTGCGGGCCCGGAAATATTTCGTGGCGGGTCTGCTCGACGACGATCCCGACACGTATGGCCTGCACGTGGGGCGGGCCCGGGTGCTCGGGCCGGTGTCGATGGCGGCGGCCTGTGCCCAGCGGCTGCGAGCCTCCGAGATCGTCGTCCGCGAGGGGGCGATCTACGGGGCCAAGCTCCGCGAGCTCTGCGACGCCTGCGCCGAGATCGACGTGCGGGTGTCGATCGCCGAGAACGTCACCGACCCCGAGCTGTCGGTCAACCACCGGCTGACGACCGTGCAGCCACTCACCGTCCGCGACATCGAACTCCGCGACCTGCTCTCGCGGCCGCAGGCCCGCCTCGACGACCACGACGCCCACGTCTATCCATTCCTCCGCGACAAGACGGTGCTCGTCACGGGGGCCGGCGGCTCGATCGGCTCCGAGATTTGCCGCCAGCTCCTCCGGTTCGCGCCGGCGAAGATCGTGCTCGTCGAGCGGTCGGAGGCGAGCCTGTTCGCGATTCACCACGAGCTGGTGCAGTCGCCGTCGCTCGGCTCCGCCGAGCTGGCGCCCGTGCTCTGCGACATCTCCCAAGTCGATCGGACAGAGCGTTTGTTCGCCGACCACAAGCCACAGATCGTCATCCATGCCGCGGCCTTCAAGCACGTGCCGCTGATGGAGGCCCATCCGATCGAGGCCATCGAAAACAACTCGCTGGCCACGGCGAGCCTCGCGGAGCTGGCCGACGCGCATGGCGTCTCCACGTTCGTCGCCCTTTCCACCGACAAGGCCGTGCATCCATCGAGCGTGATGGGGGCGTCGAAGCTCGTTGCGGAGCGGTTCCTGCAGTCGTTCGGCGAGAGCTCGTCCACCCGGTTCGTGGCGGTGCGGTTCGGCAACGTGATCGGTTCCAGCGGCAGCGCGGTGCCGATCTTCACGGAGCAGCTGGCCAAGCGGCTGCCGATCACGATCACGCACGAAGACGTGCGGCGGTATTTCATGACGATCACGGAGGCCGCGCAGCTGGTGCTGCTTGCGGGCGCCCTCCCGGGCCGCAGTGGCACGTTCGTGCTGGAGATGGGGGAGCCGATTCGGATCGCCGATCTCGTGTCGAGCCTCGCCTTCGTGATGCAAGTCCCGCCAGACCAGGTGCGGATCCAGTATTGCGGCCTGCGGCCCGGCGAGAAGCTCGACGAGGAGCTGTTCTTCGAGGACGAGCGGCGCGAGCCCACGTCGCATCCGCTCGTGATTCGCGCCGTGCGGGCGGCGCGGCCGCTCGACGACGTGCGGCAGTGGCTCGGGGAGCTCAAGAGCGCGGTGGCGGGTGCGCCCGAGGCGGCCGGGCAGACGCTGATGGAGCTCGTCGCCACCGATTGCAGCAGCTTGGTGCCGATCGAGGGAAAGTCCACGAAGCCACCGGTGTTCACGACGTGAGATTTTTTACGGCTTGCGCCGGACGCCGCTTTCGCGGAACGCGTGTGCGTCGACGCCCCCAGGCGCGAGCCGGGGGATGGTTTTTT
>CAZXIG010000315.1:0-3243 GCA_964640405.1 uncultured Candidatus Kuenenia sp. | reverse complement strand
CGCGGGAGACCTCCACCTCGCACCATTCCGAGAGGAAGTTCACCACCGTCACGCCCACGCCGTGGAGACCACCCGAGGTCTGGTAGGCACCCTTCTCGAACTTGCCGCCGAACTTGAGCACCGTCATCACGCCCTCGAGCGTGGACACGTCGCGTTCCATCTCCTCGGAAAGCTGCGGATGCCGATCGACCGGGATGCCGCGACCGTCGTCCTCGACCGTGACGCTGCCGTCGACGTTGACCGTCACGCTGACGTGCTTGGCGTGGCCGGCCATGCACTCGTCGATCGAGTTGTCCACGACCTCGTAGACGAGATGGTGCAGACCTCGCGACGTGTTGTCGCCGATGTACATGCCGAACCGTTCCCGCACGTGTTCGCGGTCGGAAAGGTGCTTGAGGTCGGCCGACGTGTAGTCGGGCTGCTGCGACTTGTCTGAATCTGCCATCGATGAACTCCGCTGCTGTGTCTCGGCTTGGATGTCAGGTGGTGCCGCCGGCATCGGCCATGAGCCGGCACCGAATGTCGGTGATGCCCTCGGCGGGCAGGAGCGTTTGCAGCCGCGCGACCACGGCCCGCTTCTGGAAGGCGAGTTCCTGCACGTGGGCCGAATGGCTCACGAACACCTCGAGCACGCCCCGCCGCACGAGTCCCGGCCGCGACGCGGCCCGCAGGTGTTCGGGAACCGCATCCCGCCAGGCCGCCTCGAGTCCCGCCGAGGCGTGCTCGCGGTCGTAGCCGGCGCGGGCCATGAGCCGCGACATCACGCTGCCGATCGACAGCGGGCCGGAAGCATCGCTCCGCCGTGAGGGAAAGGGCATCGATCGGACCTGCGTGGAAACTCGGGCGTGGGGGAACATGCCGTGAACCGCGGGCATCAGTCGGCCGCCAGCGGCATGATGACGTAGGCGTAGCCATCTTCGGTGCGGCAGACGCAGGCGCTCTGTGGATCGGTCAGTTCGACCGTCAGGGCCGCGCCGCCATCGAGCACACGGAGGAAGTCGCTGACGAACCGCGGATCAAGCTTGATCCGCACAGCCTCGCCCGCATGGTCGATCGGCAGTTCGACGCGGCTTTCACCGCTCTCCGCCGAGCGGCCGGCCAGCACGAGCTGCCCGGGCTCGAACGAGAAATCGACCCCCTTCGACTGCTCGCTCGTCACGATCGCCGCCTGCCGCACGGCCGCCAGGAAAGGCCCCGCCACGAGCGGCACGCGGATCGCCTCGGGCCGCTCCGGAAACACGTCGCGCCACCGCGGGAACCGGCCATCGACGAGCCGGGACGAGATCGTCGTGCCGCCGCTCTTGACCATGATCTCGTTGGGCCGCGCCGCGATCCGCACGGGCACGTCGGGCCCGCCGAGGCAGCGTTCGATGAGCTGCATGGCCCGCGCCGGAACGATCGGCTGGGCGTCGGCGACACCACCCTGCGGTGCTGTCGCCGGCCCCTCCATCTTGGCCAGACGCCGGCCGTCGGTGCCGACGGCGATCACACTCTGCGCGGAGAGTTCCAGGAGCACGCCGCCGAGGGCGTAGCGGCTCGACTCGTTGTCGGTGGCGAACACGGTCCGCCGCACGAGTTCACGCACGAGCGGCGCCGCCACCTCGAAGGATGCCTCGTCGGGAAACGCCGCGACCGATGGAAACTCGAGTGGATCCTCCGCCGGGAGGCGAAACTGGCTGCGTGGCGCCTTGACGACCGCCGCCGAGCCATCGGTGTGAATATCGAACACGGTGCCGGGACCGCTCTCACGGACGATCGCCATCAGGCGACCGCTCGGCAGCAGGACGCTGCCCGGGGCGGTGATCTCAACTCCCTCGACCTCGGTGCGGATGCCGACTTCGAGGTCGGTGGCGGAGAGCACGGCACCATCACGGCCGGCCTCGATCTTCACGTTCGAGAGCACGGGCTTGGGCGACCGTGCCGGCACGACAGCCGAAGCACTTTGGAGGGCGGCGAGCAAGGGTTCGCGTGTGCAACGGATGTTCATGGGAACGTGATGATCTCGCGGGGGCCGACGACGGCGGGGGCGGGGAAGGAACCTGAGAGTTTACCCGCTCGCCGGGGCGGCTTGAATGCCCTCGGCCACGGTTTTGGGGGTGCCGGAACGGCGTGCCTGGGGACTCTCTGCTCAATGTTTTTGTGAATATTCAGTAGACCAGGAAACAGAAGGGATCCAGTACCAGGAGGGCCCCGGTCCTGGATCGAACCCGACATCCGCGAACGGCCCGGCAACAACGCCTCTTCGGCCACAGATTCAGCGGGAAAAGCCTGCTGCCGCCGCTGGTTTCGCCGGTGGATAAGGTGTGCGGTTCACTGTCGGAACGCTGTCGATACCGCCCCTGTCTTTTGGTCGGTGTGCGGTGAACATGGTGCTCGATGACTGCTCCGTCAGGGGCGATTCGCCGTAGGGGAACCGTGGATGCGTGGCCGACCGTGGCGTCGCCTCGGCTGTGTCCGGCGAGGTGACGCGCCGCTGACAGGCTCTGAACACACCCCGAATCCGGAAAACCGATCAACGAGGCGGCTGACCTCCGCGGCATACGCGGCATCGCGGGCCATCCGGCGTTGGACGACCCGCACGGCGTGCAGCACGGTCGTGTGGTCCCGGCCGCCGCAGGCCGCCCCGATGGCGTGGTAGCTTCGCCCCGTGGCCATGCGGGCGACGTACATCGCCATGCTGCGAGCGTCTGCGATGGAGCGGCAGCGTGACGGGCCGAGCAGATCAGCGAGCGGGCATTCCAGGTGCACCGCCACGGCCGCCACCACGCGCTGGATCGCAACCGGCCGGCGTGGTGGGTGGGGGCCTCGGGCAGCTGCCGACGTTGCGGAAGTGGGCGCCATGACGAGCAGGCCCTCGGCCAGCCGCGAGGCCAGCCGAGGATCGAGCGTGGCCGTGGCGGCCGGGTGGGTCGCGACCGACACGCAGGTGGCAACGCCTCGGGCCCGCAGGGCATCCAGCAGATCCACGAGTGACCGCTGCCGCTCCGCACCCCCCACTTCGTCCGCATGATCGATGACGACCAGTCGATGCAGGGCCAAGTCAGTCTGGAGCCGGCCGGAGTCGACCGTGCCAAGCATCCGGCCGAGTGCCG
This sequence comes from uncultured Candidatus Kuenenia sp., assembly GCA_964640405.1. GTDB lineage: Bacteria > Planctomycetota > Planctomycetia > Pirellulales > UBA1268 > QWPN01. The sequence goes on along the minus strand of CAZXIG010000315.1, from coordinate 151 downwards.
GACCATGGCAAACGGCGATGCGCTCGACGGTGGTGCGGGTCGGCGTGGTATCGAGAAACGACGCCAGCCAGGTCGAGGCGGGCGTGCGGTCTGAAGCGATCACGACGAGCGGCTCGTACGATGGATCGTCGGCGGCTTGATCCCCCAGCAA
>CAZXIG010000314.1:0-3268 GCA_964640405.1 uncultured Candidatus Kuenenia sp. | reverse complement strand
TTCGGCAGCATGAGGTCGGCTTCACGGAGCACCGCCAGGCTGTCGGCCCGATGCACGAGCCGATCGACCACGTCGGGCGTCGCGGCGTGACCGAACCCGAGCTCCTCGACCGCTGACTCCTCGAGGTCGGAAAGGAGCACGAGTCGCCGCTCACCGAGGGCTCGGGCGAAGAGCCGCGTCTGCAGGGCATCGGCAATCAGCGACTGGTCGCCCGTCGCGACCGCCTCGTGCACGAGCTGCTCGAGCGGGGCTCCCTGCCGCCACCGCAGGAAGATCAGTCCCGGCCCGACGGCCACGCGGCTCACCACGCAGATCGTGCCGCCAGGGTGCGTGACCCGCGCCGCCGCCGCGACCGCGCGGGTGACGCAACCGAAATCAGCGTATGGATCGGAGAGCGAGGCGATCGACAGCTCGGCCGGTTCGTCGACCTGCGGGCACCAGGCCGCCGCGGCCGCCTTGGCCTGCCGACCGGCCGCGTCGGGCAGCCCGAAAAACGCGGCATGGATCGTGCCGTCACGGCCGGGCACCAGCCGCAGGCCGGCGCAGACGCCGAGCTGCCAGGTGACGTCCTGCATGCCCGTCCGCCAGTCGGCCAACGCATGGCGGCCGCGTCGGGCGAGTGCCCGCACGAGATCCTGCCGGCACTGCCGCCGACCGAAGGCCGGCCAGATTTCCCCTTCGAGCGATCGGCCGCCGAGCGCGGCGTTCCAGACCCAGCCGCCGACGGCGACCACGACGTCGGCATCCACGAGCGCCCGGGCGAGGTAGAGCGGATTGCCCGCCTCGTCGGCCACGAGATAGGCCGTGGCCGCGTCGTTGCCCGGATCGAACCTTGACACTTCACCGAGGCCGGGACAGCCGGCGAGGGGGCCGCCCGTCCGGAGAGGCTCGAGCGCCTCCGCGAACAGCGCCCTCACGTCGCCCGCCTCCACGCCGGCAGAGGTCAGTCGCGCGGCGATCGCCGCCATCACGGCATCCACCTGCGGCACCGCTCCCGCGACCGCGACCACCGTCCGGTCGCCGGCCACCACGTGGGCATCCAGCGGCGGCCCGTCGGCCGGAGACGCCAAGGCCGCATTCACCAATTCCAGGGCAGCCGCGCCCGCGGCCCCTTCGGGCCCTTCGCAGACGGCGACCTCGGTGCCGGGGGCAGGCTCGATGAGCAGGGGTTCGTCGCTGCCGTACGGGAGTTCGATGGGGTGCACGATGGGGCCGCCGCAGGGTCGGGAACCGTCCGGAAACGAGCGGAATCGTACGGCAAGGCCGCCGGGAACGGCAGACTCGGGCCGAATCACCGCAGTCGAGCGGCCATCCAGCTTCACCGACCCACACATCCGGACCCTTCGGCGCGACCGCTCACTCCGGAGCCACCGGACCGCCGACATCCCTCCTGAGGGCGGCACCGCCCGCAGCCCACACCCCGAGGAGTCCTCCAGTGATCCGCCTCCGCCTCGCCGTCGCCGCGTTCATCATCGCCGCGTGCGGCGCGCTCCCAGCGCTCCGGGAGTCGCATGCCCAGGAGACGACCATCGTGATGGACGACGCGGGGCCGGCCGCGGGCGACTGCAATTGCCGCAATCAGCAGGCGCCGCCGTGGCACGGCAACGTCACGGGGATGAGCTGCCCGCCGATGCACCACGGGAATCGGATCTTCCACGCCGATCCCTGCGGTCAGCTCGGCATGCTCTGCCCATGGAACCGCCATGGGGCCATGCTTCCCCCGTGCTTCCCGCGGCTCCACGCCTGCTGCGCCTACGGAGAGATGCCGACGCCGCGGCCGATCGCGATCCCGCGTTGCCACCAGTGCGGCGCCCTCATCGAGGGGGGCTTCTAGCCGCCGCGCGGCTCAGCCGCTCCAGAGTCTCGTGACGGCCAGCACGACGGCCGTGATCACGACGGTGCCGATCACGTCGAGGATCGCACCCGCCGCCATCATCGCCCGCAGCGGGATCCGGCCCGAGCCGTAGACGATCGCGTTGCAGGGCGAGCTCACCGGCATCATGAAGCCGAGGCTGGCCGCGAACGTCGCCGCCAGTGCGGCCGCCACGGGCTCGGCGTCCACCGCCCGGCCGAGCGCGATCACGATCGGCACCACCATCGTGGCGCTGGCCACGTTGCTCGTGAACTCGCTCGTCACCACCGCGACGATGGCCGCCACGATCACGAGCGCGGTGCCTGCCCACGGGCCGGTGGGGATCCAGCCGGTGATGCCCGCACCGGCCGCCGAGGCCAGGCCCGTCGAGAAGCAGAGTTCACCGAGGGCGAGCCCGCCGCCGTAGAGCAGCACGATGTCCCAGTCGATCCGGGCCTCACTCCAGACGAGGGTCCGCGATCTGCGGCCGTCGGACCGTCGGTCGCCGGGCAGCAAAAAGAGCAGAATCGCCCCGATGAGCGCCGCCACGCCCTCGGGCAGCCGGGTTCGCAGCCACTCGCTCACCGGATGATCAGGCCCCAGGGCGACGAGCACGAGGCCGGGCACCACCCAGAGCACCACCGTAATCCCGAAGGCCAGCGCCGTCGATTTCTGACCCGTTGTCCAAGCCCCGAGCCGCCGCCGCTCCGCCCGCACGAATTCGCTCACGCCCTCCAGACGCTCGACGCCGGCCGGAAACAGCCTGGCCAAAACCGCGACGAGGATCGCGCCCAGGATCACGACCGTCGGCAGGCTCACGGCACACCAGCCCGCAAACGACACGGCCACCCCCAGCTGCTCACGAATGAACCCCAGGCCGATGAGGTTCGTGGGCGTGCCGATCGGAGTGGCCAGCCCGCCGATCGAGGCGGCGAAGGCGATGCAGAGAAAGAGCCCCGTCGCGAAGCCCGCCGTCGGCCGCCGCCCCTGTCCAGCCGCTTCCTCGACGGCTCCGAGGATGCCCGACACGATCGAGAGCATCATCGCGGCCGTCACGGTATTCGAGATGAAGCCGCTGATCGCCATCGACACGACCACCACGGCAGCGAGGATCCGCACGGGCCGCTCCCCCACCCACGGCACGGCGAGCACGGCGAACGCCAGCCGCCGATCGAGCCGATGGAGCCGGATCGCCTCGGCGAGCAGAAACGACCCGATGAACAGAAAGATCAGCGGATCGGCGAACGGCCGAAACACCTCCTTCGCCGGCGCCACGCCCCACACCACGCAGGCCACGGCCCCGAGCAGCGCCGTCACCGCCAGCGGCAGCGCCTCGGTGAACCAGAGCACGACGACGGCCGCAACGACGACCGCCAGCCGCTGCGCTTCAGGGGTGAGGTCCATGCAGACACTGTA
>CAZXIG010000313.1:0-3275 GCA_964640405.1 uncultured Candidatus Kuenenia sp. | reverse complement strand
ACCCGTTCCCATCCCGAACACGGTAGTTAAGCTTCCAGAGCCGATGGTAGTGCCACAAGCGCGAGAGTAGGTATCGCCGGAATTTTATAACACTGGCCCGCACGGCTAACCGCCGTGCGGGCCAGTTGCTTTTCAAAAGGTGTCAGGACTCTTTTCCGGCCCTATCGCGTCTGCTTCCAGATGCGGTCGATTCGGAAAAGAGTCCTGACACCTTTTTGAGGAGCTCGCGCACGAGTTCGAGCGGCAGGCCGACGACGTTGGATTCGCTGCCGCGGAGCACGCGCAGGGGGAGCCGCGCGTCTTGGTAGCCGCAGGCGCCGGCCTTTCCCTGCCACATCCCGCTGGCCAGATACCAATCCAGAAACTCGTCGTCGAGCGGGCCCATCTCGAGGATGCTTTCGGAGTGGGCCTCGAGCGGGGGCAGTTCCGGCCGCTGCCAGAGGCAGACGCCCGTCACGACGCGGTGCACGCGGCCGGAGAGCGACCGCAGCATCCGTTCGGCGTCGGCCCGGTCGGCCGGCTTTCCGAGCTGGCGGCCATCGACTTCGCTGAGCGTATCGCAGGCGAGAATCGTGCCCCTGGCGACCGTCGCGGCCACAGCCTCCGCCTTGGCCCGCGCCAGCCGGCAGACGTAGTCCTCCAGCGATTCCTGCGGCCCGCGGGCCTCCGCCTCCGCCTCGGCCGCCTCGGGCGGAACCACGACCTCCACCCGCCAGCCCTCCCGGGTGGCCAATTCCAGCCGGCGGGGCGAGCGGCTTGCAAGGATGATCGATCGGGGGGAAGGTGCAGACATGACGACATCGTATCCACCGCCCCCCGTGCTCTACGAGGACGAGGCGATCGCGGCCTTCGACAAGCCCGCCGGACTGCCCACCGCCAATGCGGAACGGGGCCAGGAGAGCCTCTACACGCTGCTCCAGCGGCTGTGGCTCCCGGGGGCTTTCATCGGGATCGTAAGCCGCCTCGACGCGGCCGTGTCGGGGGTCGTCGTGGTGGCGAAGACCTCATCCGCCGCAGCCGGACTCTCCGCGCAATTCCGAGATCGGACGGCGGAAAAGACCTACACGGCGATCGTGGAGGGGCGTTTTCCGGCGCCGCTCGGCACCTGGGTCGACTGGCACGACGAGATCCTCCGGCGGCCGGGCGAGTCCAGGTCGATCGTCACCCGATCCGGGCCGGCGGATCACCGCTCCGGTTCCCCCGGCCGGCACGGGCCATCCGGCGGCGACGACCAGGATGACGATGAACGCGGATCAGCCGCCGACGTGCGGCCACGTCCGGCCCACGTGCAGGCCCGCGTGGTGCAGCGGGCAGGGGAGGTGTCGCGGGTTGAATTGAAGCCATCCACCGGGCGACGGCATCAATTGCGAGTGCAGCTCGCCTCCCGCCGCTGTCCCATCGTGGGAGATCGGCTCTACGGGGCCCGCCTGCCGTTTCCGCAAGGCATCGCCCTCCACGCGACGGAGCTTGCCATCGAGCATCCCGCTACAGGCGTCATGCTCCGGCTTCGGGCGCCATTGCCGCTGGTTTGGAGGCGGCGATTCCCGGCGCTGTTCCCGTCGGACCGCGGCCCGCGGTGACGGCCCCGCGGGCCGCAGCCCCCCGCTCGCGTGGTGTGATGCTACACTCGTGATTCCTGGTTTTCTCCATGGCTTCCGACAGCGATCAACCCTCCGCACCGCCGCCGCGACCCTCGTTCCTGGAGGCGTTGCTGGCCAGCGGACTGCTGACGCCCGCCCAGCTTCAAGCGGCCGAGGCGGAACTGCGGGCGCGACTCGGCCGTCCCTCGGGCGATCTATCAGATCGCGAGTGGGCGGACGGACTGGTCCGAATGGGCCGGATCACGCCTTTCCAGCGGCAGGAGCTGCTCGCCGGCCGCTGCCGGTTTCGCCTCGGGCAATACACGGTGCTCGACAAGGTCGGCAAGGGAGGCATGGGGCACGTGTTCAAGGCGGAGCACTCGATGATGGGCCGCCTCGTGGCCATCAAGGTGCTGCCGCGTTCGAAGGCGAATCCGGAATCCGAGGCTGCCTTCCAGCGGGAGATGCGGATCCTCGGCCGGCTCGATCATCCGAATCTCGTGCGGGCCTTCGATGGCGGCTACGACGCGATGGTCTACTACCTCGTGACGGAGCTCGTGCCGGGGCTCGACCTCAAGCGGCAGGTTCGCCTGCATGGGCCGCTCGACGAGGTCGCGGCCGCGTCGGTGTTTTCCCAGGCGGCCCGCGGGCTCGCCCACGCCCACGATCAGGGCGTCGTGCATCGCGACGTGAAGCCGGGCAACATCCTCGTGATGGACGATGGCCGCGTGAAGGTGCTCGACATGGGGCTGGCTGGCTCGACGATCGAGGAGGAGTCCGTGCGACTGGGCCGGGTGGTGGGCACGATGGACTACATCGCCCCCGAGCAGACCCGCTCGCCCGACGACGTCGGTCCGCAGGCCGACATCTACGGTCTCGGCTGCAGCCTCTACTATGCCCTGTCGGGCCAGGTGCCGTTTCCCGGCGGCACCCCCCAGGAAAAGATGAAGCGGCATCGCACGGAGCAACCGCGGCCGCTTTCGGGCCTCGCTCCCCACGTGAGCGAACCGATGTGCCGCGTGGTCGAGGCGCTCATGGAGAAATCTCCTGAGAAGCGGACCGCGCGGGCCCGTGACGTCGTCGAGATGCTCGCCCGCTGGACGCCGGAACGGCCCGTGCCCCCGCCGCGGACCGCGCAGCGGCGGCGACCTGCCCCGCTCGGAGTGGGCGATTCCTCTGGAAGCGTCACCGCGACCCCCGGCCTGTGGGACGGCGGTGAAGTCGAGCCGTCATCGAGTCGCGGAACCGCCCGCAGCGGCGGCTCCGGCGGCTCGCCGGAAGACGACTGGGTCGAAAAAATGCTTCGCGAGGCATGGTCGGCCGTGACATCGCAGCAGCGTTGGCTGGCCGCAGCCAAGGCCTTGGGGGTTCTGGTGCCCTCGGTCGCCGTGGGCATCGGCTTCGGCTGGGCCGTGTCGATCGTGCGGGACGTCGCGCCGGAACTGTTTCAGACCGTGCTGGGTGGCTGGACGCCGGGCGGTTTCGGCCGCACTGCGTTTCTGGTCGCGATCGTGGTCCAACTGCTGGCCAATCGGGCCGAAACAAAGGCTCGTTGACAGGGCAGGGGCGGGGCCATACGAATGAGCGTTCCACGGCCTTTCGAGGCTACGGACGGGTAGCTCAGTTGGTAGAGCAACGGACTGAAAATCCGTGTGTCGCCGGTTCGATTCCGGCCCCGTCCACTCCGAGCCCCCG
>CAZXIG010000312.1:0-3300 GCA_964640405.1 uncultured Candidatus Kuenenia sp. | reverse complement strand
ACCACTGCACGATCTCGCAGCAGTCGATGTTCCAGGCCAGGTCGATGAGGATGTCACCGGCCGAGACGTGCTGCCCGAGGATCTGGCCGAGGTTGCCCGCCTCGACCTTGCCCCGCACGAACTTCACTCCCCGCTCGATCCACGGCCGCAGCGCCTCCTCGTTGGGCTCGAACTCCAGGATCGTGATGTCCGACGGCTTGACCTTCACGTGGTCGAGCAGGATCGGGAGCGTGCAGCGGGCGACGGCACCGAAACCGACGAACAGAATCCGTTTGGAGAAGTGCAGCATTTCGTATCAGGGAGGTTCCTGGGGGAGTGAGCCGGAGCGATCCATCCGTACGCACCGCGTGCCGAATGGTTCGCCGGATTCTCGGGAGTATATCGCTTTTCTCTCCCGGGCGGTCACTGGCGTGCCGGCGGATGCGTTGCGTCGCGTTCGATCTCTCCTCCGGCTACACTCGGACGCCGGGCGGCCCGGTTTGAACCCTCGTTTCCTGACGGACCGTCGTGCGGAAATCCAATGCACGCCCGCACCGACATCCGCGAACTGATCGCCGCCGCCCGCCGCGGTGCGCCCGACGCGATCGGCCGCCTGTTCGAGGCCGCCCGCGGCGACCTGCTCGAGTTTGCGACCCGCGAACTCCCCGCTGAAGTGCGGGCGAAGGTCGGCCCGTCCGATATCGTCCAAGAGACGGCCCTGGACGTGCACCGCGACTTTGCGCGATTCAGCGGTTCGACCCGCGACGAACTGTTCGCCTGGCTGCGCGAGATCCTGCGACACAATCTCATCGACGCCGTCCGCCACCACCGTGCCGCCCGCAGGCGGGAGGCCGCCCATGACGCGGATCCGGCCGCGGGCCAGTTCGGCGGCATGCCCGCGATCTCGCGGACGCCGGCCCGCTCCGCGATCCGGCGCGAGGAGGAAACGGCTCTCGCCGCAGCGCTGGCACGGCTCGCCCCGCCCGACAGGCAGGTGCTGGAACTGCGTTACTGGCAGGGCATGTCGTTCGTCGACATGGCGCCGCTCCTCGGCCGTTCGGAGGAGGCGGCGCGGAAGCTTTGGTATCGCGCGGTCGCGAGGCTCCGCGCCGAACTCGCGGCGGCACGGGGTGCCGCCGTCGCACGCGAACTCAACCCGACCGCTGATTGACCGTCCACGGAGGCCAGATGCCCGTGCCTGCGGAAGACGAGCCCGACGCCGACCCGGGAACGCTCGACGCCGCGGCCCTCGACGACTACCTCGCCGGCTTCACGGCCGAGCCACCGCCCGCTGCGGCAATCGAGCCGGCCGGAGGTCCTGCCTTCTCCCAACGCCCGCCGCCGGTTCGTTCGCGAGGCCGAGATCGCCGCGAGGCTCGCGCATCCGCCCATCGTCACGATCTACGAGGTGGGCGCGGTGCACCGCGACATCAAGCCGGCCAACGTCGTGCTCGTGCCCGCGCCGACGGGCGGTGAGCCGATCCTTGCCGGCGTGAGCCCCGACGCCCCGGGCCTCTCCGTGAAACTCGGCGACTTCGGCCTCGGCAAGGTCCACGACGAGATCGATGCCGCCGACCCGCTCACACAGCTCACCCGCACCGGCGCGCGGATCGGCACTCCAGCCTGGATGGCACCGGAGCAGGTGGATCGCTCGGTCGGGTCCATCGGGCCTGCCACCGACGTCCACGCCCTCGGCCTGCTGCTCGACCGGCTACTCACCGGCCGTTCGCTGCGCGGCGGCACGACCGACACGGAGATCTACCGGCAGGTGCTGATCGACGAGCCGGTCTCCGCCGATCGGGTCGTCCGCGGCGTGCCGCGCGACCTCGCCGCCGTCGCCGCGAAATGCCTCGCGCGGCAGCCGGCCGCTCGCTACGCGACCGCGGACGACCTTGCCGCCGATCTCGACCGTTGGCTCGCCGGTCGCTGGCTCGTTCGCCGCACGCACGGCGAGAAGGAGATTCTTCTCACTCCCGCCGCCGGGGCGGCCGACTCCACGCGGCCGCGAGATCTCTACGCGATCGCGCTTGCCCCCGACGGCGCGACCGCCGCCGTGGCGGGCGCCGATGGCTCGATCCATATTCTCCGTGGCCTCGACGGCCAGCCGACGATCACCGCAGTCGCGGCCCACGACGAGGTCAACGACGTCGCCTTCTCGCCCGACGGGTCGCTGCTCGCGAGCGCGGGCCAGGACGGCCGGCTCCGCTGGTGGCGGCTCACTTCCGACGGTCTCGTCGCGATCGGTGAGACTCGTCCGGGCACGGGCCCGCTCTGCGCCGCGGCCTGGTCGCCCGACGGCACGCTCGTGGCCGTGGGCGCCCGCACCGGTGCGGTGCATCTCTTCGAAGCGGCGACCGGCGCCGGACTCGGTCAGTTCGCGCCGCACGAGCGGGCGATCGAGGGCCTCGCCTTTTCGCGCGAGGGCCGGATTCTCGTTTCGGCGGATGAAACGTGCGCGAATCTCCGACGTGGTCACGCTCGCCACGCTCGACGAACTGCGGCCGGGGTTCAAGGTCCGCACGCTTCTCGTCACGGCCGACGGCGGCCGGCTCTTGGTCGGAGGCCATGCGGAAGACCTACCGACCACGGGCTCGGGCCGGCTGTCGGTCATGAACCTGCCCAGTCCCTGAAGACGCACGAGCCTGCAACAACTGCCGATGAACGGCGATTACCGGTGCACCCCTCCCTTCGGGAGAGGGGTCGGGGTGAGGGTGCAGGGAATCCGCGAGGCATCCAAGACCCTTGGTGTCTGGCGCTTAGCCGTCACCTTTCTCTAACCGAGCCTGATCGCGGGCGGGCTGGTGGCAACCCGTTCAAAAGTGACCTCGCTCAGGTCACCCTGCCGGCTGGCGTGCTCGATCGTGATCGAGACGATCCGCCCTTCGGCATCCAAATCGACGTACAGATCGGGGGACAGTTCCCTGGTCTCATGAGCGGCGGTCGTGCCGATTTCGACGAGAGCCGTGTCGGTGTCTTCAAAATACCTGACCTTCATCGCTCCGCTCCGGAAAGTCTCGATCAAAAAATGCGTTGTGAATGGTCATCCGGTCCGGCAGGAGAATGACCCGCAAAGCCCGTCCACCGGCCTCCGGGATGCGCCTCCAGCAGCGCACTCGGCCGTCAGACTGAAGCTCCTCGACCTCGGGATCGTCGATGGTAAGCGTAATCCACTCGTCATGCCGGCACCGTAATCTGTGTATCGAGTGGATGAAGTGGCTGCAGACCGAAGGCGAACTCGCGAGCGTGCGTGCGGGCGAGCGAGAATCGGGCCGGGCCTTCCGGTGACGAGCCGTGGGTGACGCAGTTGGCCGAACAGCTTGA
>CAZXIG010000311.1:0-3308 GCA_964640405.1 uncultured Candidatus Kuenenia sp. | reverse complement strand
GGCACTGCTACACTCCGGGGCTTCTCAAGCCACCGGAGCGTTCCCGTGCACCAACCGCTCACCCTGCCCCCCGGCCGCGACATTCGGCTCGCCGATTTCGACCCCGACTTCCACGAGGGACTCGACCGGTCCGACGCGGAGGCCGAGACACGCCGCCATTGCGATGCGCTCGACGAGCTCGCCTACCGCCTCTATGCGGAGAGCCGCCGCGCGGTGGTCGTCGTCCTCCAGGGCATCGACACCTCCGGCAAGGACGGCACGATCCGGATGCTGGCCGGCGGCATCAGCCCGCAGTGCCTCGACGTCCGCAGCTTCAAGGCGCCGAGCGCCCTCGAGCTCGCCCACGACTTCCTCTGGCGGATCCATGCGGCGGTGCCGGCGCACGGGCGGATCGGGATCTTCAATCGCTCCCACTACGAGGACGTGATCGTCGTGCGGGCGCGGAAGCTCGTGCCCAGGTCGGTCTGGGAACCGAGGTACGACCAGATCAACGCCTTCGAGAAACTGCTCGGCGACGGCGGTCTCACGTTCGTGAAGTGCTTCCTCCACATCAGCAAGCGAGAGCAGCGAGAGCGGCTCGAGGAGCGGCTCCGCGATCCGCGAAAGCAGTGGAAGCTCGGGCCCGACGATCTCGCCGACCGGAAACGGTGGGACGACTTCCGGGAGGCCTACGACGACGCCCTGACCCGTTGCAACACCTCCCACGCCCCGTGGCACATCGTGCCGGCCGACAAGAAGTGGTATCGCAATCTCGTCGTGGCCCGGCTCCTGCGGCAGACGCTCGAGCGGATCGACCCGCGGTTCCCGGCGTTCGATTCCAGCCTCCTCACCAAGCTCGACTGAAAACCCACTCCATGAATGGATCCTTCCCGCTGCTCGATCTCGACGCCTGCCGCAGCCGGCAAACGAGGCTCTTCGCCGCGCTGGCGGCACACGACGTCGATGTGATCGTCGTCGTCTCGCCGGAGCACATCGAATACCTGACCGGCCACCGCTGGGATCTCCGGTTCGCGCCGCTCGCGGCCTTTCGGCCCACGGGCGAGTCACTGCTGGTCTGCCCCGACAAGCCGGTCGAGCAGGCCGCCGTCACCGAGGTACGCACCTACGAGGCCAAGTGGCGGAGCACGCTGCGGAACGACCAGCGCGAGGCCGCCGCCGCGGTGCTGGCCGACTGGCTCACGACCGGCCCGGCTCCGCGGCGGGTGGCGGTCGAATTCTCGGCCTGCCCGCCCCACGTGACGGCGCGTCTCGGCACGGCGGCTCTCGTGGACGCCGAACCGGCCCTGCTACGGCTCCGCCGCTCCAAGGATCCCGACGAACTCGCGCTCCTCTGCCGGGCCCTCGCGGCGGCGGGCGATATGTATGCCACGGCCCGCCAGCTCGTGCGGCCCGGGGCGAGCGAGATCGAGATCTTCTCCACCCTGCAGGCGGCGGCCGTCGCCTCCTGCGGCGAGATGCTCACCGGCACCGGCAACGACTACGCCTGCGGTGTCCGCGGCGGGCCTCCGCGGGAACGGCTCTGTGTGGCGGGCGAGCTCTACATCCTCGACCTCGGCCCCGCCTATCGCGGCTACTTCGCCGACTCGTCGCGGGTGCTCGCGGTCGACGGCCGCCCGACCGACGTGCAGCTCGCTGCCTGGGAACACGTGTGTGCGGCCCTCCGGCTCGTGGAGCGGATCGCCCGGCCGGGAGTCCGCTGCCGCGACATCTACGAACAGGTGCGCGAATGGCTTGCCACCGCCCCCGTCGGCAGCTGGTCGAGCCACCTCGGTCACGGGATCGGTCTTTCCGTCCACGAGGCGCCCCACCTCAACCCGATGTGGGACGACGTGCTGGAGGAGGGAGACGTGATCGCCGTCGAGCCGGCGCTCTACGCCCCGGAACTCCGCTCGGGCATCCGCCTGGAAAACGCCTACGCGGTCGCGGCCGACGGCCTCGAACTGCTGACACCGTTTCCGCTCGAGCTCGCCTGATCGGCCTTTGGCAGCGTTCGCTGGAATCGCATACATTCTTGCCGTGCGGCGGACCGCCGCCCTGCCCCAGTGACCCGCGAGACTTCCCCCATGTCGATCGCCTGCGACTCCGTTTCGAACGCCCCTTCCGCCCACGAGCCTGCCGCCAGCCGCTGGCACGCCCTCGCCGCCAGGGTGCTCGAGGGGGGTGAGATCGACCGGTCCGAGGCCCGGGCCATCCTCGAGTCGTCGGACGTTGAGCTGCTCGATCTCCTCGCGGCGGCCTATCGCGTGCGGCACCGCCACTTCGGCAACACGGTGCAGCTCTTCTTCCTGATGAACGCCAAGAGCGGCCTCTGCCCCGAGGACTGCGGCTACTGCTCGCAGTCGAAGGTCTCCGAGGCCGAGATCCCGCGGTACAACCTGCTCTCCGCCCCCAAGCTGCTCGAGGCGGCGAAGCTCGCTGCGGAACGCCAGTCGAAGACCTTCTGCATCGTGATCTCCGCCCGCGGCCCCACGCAGCGGGAGATCGACTTCGTCTGCAAGATCACGCCCGAGATCAAGAACCTCTACGGCCTCAACATCTGCGCCTGCCTCGGCCTCCTCACGCCGGAGCAGGCCCGGCAGCTGGCCGCCGCCGGTGTCGACAAGGTGAACCACAACCTCAACACCAGCGAGCGGCACTACGCCGAGGTCTGCACCACGCACACCTACGCCGATCGTGTGGCGACGCTCGAGGCCTGCCGCGAGGCCGGCCTGCAACTCTGCAGCGGCGGCATCATGGGCATGGGAGAGACCCACGACGACCTCGTCGACATGGCCTTCGAGCTGCGGGCGATGCGGGTGGAGTCGATCCCGCTCAACTTCCTCAACGCCATCGACGGCACGCCGCTCGAGGGCGTCAACCGCGTCTCGCCCCGCGACTGCCTCCGCGGCCTGGCGATGATGCGGCTGGTGAACCCGGCCTCCGAGATCCGCATCGCGGGCGGCCGCGAAATCCACCTGGGCAGCCTCCAGCCGTTCGGGCTCTACGCCGCCAACTCGATCTTCGTGGGCGATTATCTCACCACGAAGGGCCAGCTCCCTGAGGCCGACTACAAGATGATCGAGGAACTGGGGTTCACGATCACCCGCGGCGCCGAGTCAGGCGAGCCAATGCCCTGCGTCTGAACACCAAACAAGAAAACAAGAAAACAAGAAAACAAAAAGCGGGAGTCGGCCGGGGGTCGCGCGCAGCCGCCGGTGAATTTTGACTGCCAGAGTTGGCTCACCATTCCCATCGAGCACGAATCGTCAAAATCCGCCGGCGGCGAGCACGAGCCCCCGGCCGACGAATTCAGCGAGTTGACCCTGCCC
>CAZXIG010000310.1:0-3309 GCA_964640405.1 uncultured Candidatus Kuenenia sp. | reverse complement strand
CATCGGTCGGAGAGCAGCGGACGGATGTCGTCGTTGAAGTCCGGCTTGGCAGCGGCGGCCACGCGTTGCCCCTGCATCCACAGGGCAAGCACTACGATTCCACTGGCGAATCGCACGAGTTTCATGGCAGCTTCGACGGCGCTGGAGGGCGAGAGTTGGCCCGACGCGGGCTGCGGTCCGGGTAACTGTCAAACACGTCGCCGTGCCCGGTGGCGCGAGGGTCGCCGGTCTGCATTAACTCGGTGTCTAATTGCCGAGCCAGCTTTTCCTTGACCGCCGCGTAGTGCGGATCGGCGGCGACATTCTTCATCTGGGCTGGGTCTTTGCGATTGTCGTAGAGCTCTTCGGCCGGACGCAGGGCGGAGTAGGCCGCCGAGAATTTCGCCACCGCCGGATCCGCCTCGTGTTCGTGCAGATATCTCTTGGCCGGTCCGGCGTCGGCGGCGGCCGGTGAAAGCTCGGGTTTGTAGTTGCGGATGTAGAGGAAGTCGCGGGTGTGCAAGGCTCGGCAGGGATAGTTGCCGCCATGCCGTTCCCGGCCGACGACCACATGGTCGCGGGCCGCCTCCACGACGCCATCCTTGTCGGACTCCAGGATGCCGAGCAGGCTGCGGCCAGTCATGCCGGCAGGTGCGGAGACCCCCGCGGCGGCCAGGAAGGTCGGCGCCAGGTCGCACAGGCTGACCATGTCTTCCACCACGCGCCCCGGCTTGACCCGCGCGCTCCAGCGAATGGCCAGCGGCATTCGGGTGCCACTGGCGTAGAGATTGCACTTGGCACGCGGAAACGGCATGCCATTGTCGCTGGTCACCACGATCAGCGTGTTGTCGAGCCGCCCAGCTTTCTCCAATGCATCGAGCAAGCCGCCCAGCTCCTGGTCGAGGGCCTGCACCTCGGCGAAATAATCGGCCAGATCTCCGCGGACCTCGGGCACATCGGGCAGGAATGGCGGCAGCGAGACGGTCGCCGGATCGGTCGTGCCCGCGAGCCTTCGCTGGTCGTAAGGCCGATGCGGATTGTGACTGCCGAACCAGAAGCAGAACGGCTTCTCCGCCGGCAGTCCGGCGAGGAAGGTCGTGAAGTCTTTGACCATCGGGCCGGCCGGATTGCGACTCCGCCCGCCCGCCCTGAAATCGCCCGGGCCCAAGCCCTTGCCGCTCAAGCCCACCGCATAGCCGGCCTCTTCCAGCAGATCGGGATACACGGGAAATTTTTTGTCGAGCGGCCCATGCAGGTGGGCCGCCTCCTCCAGCCGGTAAAACGGCTGGCCGGTCAACAGGCTGGCGCGGGAGGCCGTGCAGGTTGGCGCCGCGCAATAGGCCTGCGAAAACAACACCCCCTCGCGGGCCACCCGGTCGAAGTTCGGCGTCTTGACCGCCGGGTCGCCCAAAATTCCGGCGTGGCCCCAGCCCCAGTCATCGGCGATGACGAGCAGGATGTTCGGCCGCTGCGGTGCAGGCGGCGACGCCAAGGCATCCGCCGGCAGGAGCGCGGCCGCGAGCCAGAGCCCCATGAATGCGAGCACGCTTCTGACCGACCTCTTCCAGTGGTTTAGGCAACTTATCACGGCTTCGACTGCGGCCATGGATAGACGTTTTGTCCGGCCGCCGGCTCCATCGGCCCAGCCGGCAGCGTCTTCTGCCAGGCGACGGCGGACTTCATGAGCCGATCGGCGACGTCGGGATGTTCGGCGCGAAGGTTGTCGGCCTCGCCGGGATCGCGGCGGACGTCGTAGAGCTCGACCCGGCTGCCGTCGGGATTGCACAGCAGCTTCCAGTCGCCCTCGCGAACGGCGAGCATCGGACTGCGATGGATGTGGTCGCCAGCAATGGAATAGCGCCATTCCCAGAAGAGCGGCCGCCCACGGTCCATTGGCGCGCCCAGGAACGCGGCCGACACGTCGACGCCGTCGGCCTCGTACCCGGCCGGGATCGGCGCCTTCGCGAGCGAGCAGACCGTGGGCAGGAGGTCGACGCCCGACACGATCGTCGCATCATCCACCTTGCCCGCGGGCACATGCCCCGGCCAGCGCACGATGAACGGCACGCGAATGCCGCCTTCGTAGAGGCTCCGCTTGCGACCGCGGAACGGTCCGGGCGAACCGACGCCGGAGTGGCCCGCGTTCGAGATGTGGATATCTTCCGGGCCGTTGTCGCTCGAGAAGACGACGAGCGTGTCTTCCGTCAGCCCGGCGGCGTCGAGGGCGTCGAGCAGCCGGCCGATCTGGGCGTCGAGATCGGCGACGGAGGCGCGGTAGATCGTTTCCGCCGACTTGTAGGGCACCGCGGCCCACGAGTCGGCGGCGATACTGAATCGCTCGAAGGGCCGCATCTGCTCGGCCGTGGGGTTCAGCGGGGCGTGTGGCAGCAGCGTCCACAACTGCAGGTAGAAGGGACGTTCCCGGTTTTCCTGAACGAAGCGGATTGCCTCGTCCACGAACAATCGCGACGACTTTGACCAAAACGTGGCGGCAGGCTCGTCCCAGGCGGGGTCGCTGCACCCGACACCCCGCACGAAGTCGAAGCCATACCGACCAGGAACGGGGGCCTCTTGTTCCTGGGCGCTCAGGTGCCACTTGCCGATGTGCCCCGTGGTGTAACCTGCCGCCTTCAGCGAGCGGGCCAGATTGGGCGTCTCGGGATCGAGCCACTGCGACATGCCGCGCCGCTCGTTGTGTTCCCGCGAGGCGTAGTGGCCGTGCACCCGGTGCCGGGCTGGATACTGCCCGGTGAAAAAGCCGCAGCGGCTCGGCGAGCAGACCGGATTATTCACGTAGAAGTGCGTGAACAGGGTGCCCTGCTTTGCAAACGCGTCGAGCCGCGGCGTGGCTCCATGCGTGTCGCCGTAGGCCCCGAGATCGCCCCAGCCGAGATCGTCGGCGAGGATGAAGATCACATTCGGCGGCTTGCCCGCATGAGCGGCGCGGAGCCCCGAGATCCAGGCGGTGACGAGCAACAGGAGGAACACAGCGCGGTTGAGTTTCATAACGCCTTGTATACATCGCTGCGGCCGCGCGGCAGAAGCCTTTTCGCGGCGCTCATGCATTTGCATTCCGCGACCAACCCAAACAAGAAGCCCCCGGCGGAAGCCGGTGGGACTTCTCCTCCGCCGCGGTTACCCGGCGATCTCGTCCGGCTCGCCGAGGATTTCGGCGAGTAGGTCACGGAGGCCGAGGAGGCCTGCGAGACGATCGAGTTCGGCGCGTTCCGCCTGCGGCATGTGCCGCACGATCTGGCGGAGATCGCGACGACTTTTGTGACTCCCCTTTGACGCCCACGCCAGCTTCGACGCCGCCGCATCGGGCCTCGA
>CAZXIG010000309.1:0-3353 GCA_964640405.1 uncultured Candidatus Kuenenia sp. | reverse complement strand
ACAAGATCGACCGCCCCGACGCCCGGCCGCTGGAGGTGCTCGACGAGATCCTCGGGCTGTTTCTCGAACTCGGCGCCGACGACGACCTTGCCGACTTTCCGTTCGTCTACGCCTCCAGCCGCGGCGGCTACGCCTCGCACGATCCGGCCGTCCGTGAGGGCACGATGGAGCCGCTGTTCGACCTCGTGCTGGAAAAGATCCCGGGCCCGCTGGTTGACCCGACGGCTCCGCTGCGGATGCTCGTGACCACGCTCGACTGGTCGGACTACGTGGGCCGGATCGCGATCGGCCGCGTGGAGTCGGGCACGCTCACGAAGGCGTCGCCGGTGGTGCGATCCACCGCGTCGGGCGGCCTCGTGCCGGCGAAGCTCGTCGGCGTGCAGTCGTTCGACAAGCTGGGCCGGATCGACGTCGAGGAGGCCACGGCCGGCGACATCGCCGCCGTGAGCGGCATCGAGGATGTCGAGATCGGCGACACGATCTGCGACGCGGCCGATCCCCGTCCGCTGCCGCGGCTCACCGTCGACGAGCCGACGCTCTCGATGGTGTTCGGTATCAACACCTCGCCGCTCGTCGGCAAGTCGGGCAAGTTCCTCACGACGCGGCACCTTCGCGACCGGCTCGACAAGGAGCTGGAGAAGAACGTGGCCCTGCGGGTGCAGCCGATCGAGGGCACGGAGCAGTTCGCCGTGAGCGGCCGCGGCCTGCTCCACCTCTCCGTGCTCATCGAAACGATGCGGCGGGAGGGCTTCGAAATCTCGGTGGGCAAGCCGAAGGTGATCCTGCGCAAGGAAGGGGACGTGACGCTCGAGCCCTTCGAGACGCTCGTCGTCGAGGTGCCGCACGACAAGCTCGGCCCCGTGATGGAGCTCACGGGCTCGCGCCGCGGCCAGCTCAAGCACATGGGATCGCGGGGCGAGTTCGCCCACACCACCTTTTCGATCCCGGCCCGCGGCCTGATCGGCCTCCGGACCCGCGTGCTCAACGCCACGCAGGGCACCGCGATCATGCACCACCGGTTCGAGAAGTGGGCGCCCATGGAGGGGGAGGTGGCCGGCCGGGCCAACGGCGTGCTCGTGTCGATGGTGCCGGGCAAGGCCGTGGCCTTCGGGCTCGACGGCCTTCAGGAGCGGGCGGATCTCTTCATCGAGCCGGGCGACGAGGTCTACGAGGGGATGATCTGCGGCGAGAACGCCCGCAGCGAAGACATGACGGTGAACCCGACGAAGGAAAAGAAGCTCACGAACATGCGGGCCAGTGGCAGCGACCGCAACATCCTTCTCAAGCCCCCGAGGCGGATGTCGCTCGAGGAGGCTCTGGAATACATCGAGGACGACGAGCTGGTGGAGGTGACCCCGGCGGTGATCCGGCTCCGGAAAATCCTGCTTTCCGAGCACGAACGGCGGAAAGTGGCCCGGGCCAAGGGCTGACGGGGCTCCAGGCCCCCTTGGACGAAAACCTCGGTTTCCCTTATACTCCGCGGCTCGAATTGGTCGATCGATCCTTAGGCAACGGCCCTCGAGAGGGCTTCAGGTTCCGGAGTCTGCATGGTCAAGCTGACGGTACGCGAGCGGGAGAGCATTCAGGAGGCGGTTCGCCGCTTCCGTAAGCTGGTGGAGCGGAGCGGCATCAAGAAGGAGATGCGCCGCCGCGAGTTCTTCGAGAAGCCCAGCGAGACCAAGCGCCGCGCCCGCCTCCGCGCCGAACGCCGCACGAAGCGGAATCGGCTGCTGGGCGTCTGACGTCAGGCCCAGTCGAGGGCGATGTCGAGCCACGGTGCGTGGTGCGTCGGCCAGCCCGTGCTGACGCGATCGACGCCGGTGGCCGCGATGGCCGGCACCGTCTCCGGCCGAATGCCCCCCGACGCCTCGAGCACCACCTGCGGTGCCAGACGGTGTCTTTCCGCGACGCAGCGGGCGAGTTCCTCGACGTGCATGTTGTCGAGCAGCACGACGTCGGGGCCGGCCGCGAGCACGGCCGCCAGCTGATCGAACGAATCGATCTCGATCTCCACGACCATCGACCGTGAGCGCGACGGCGGAAAGGTCTTCTCCACGAAAGCCCGCGCCCGGCGGACCGCCTCATCGGGGCCGAGCCCGGCGGCCCGCAGCGCGGCGAGGTGGTTGTCCTTGATGAGGATCGCGTCGTAGAGGCCGGTGCGGTGGTTCCAGCCGCCCCCCATGCGGACGGCGTATTTGTCGAGCAGTCTCCAGCCCGGCACCGTCTTGCGGGTGTCGTAGACGCGGCAGGGGGTGCCTTCGGCGGCATCGACGAGCCGGCGGACGGCCGTGGCCACGCCCGACATGCGGCCGAGCAGATTGAGCACGACCCGTTCGGCCGTGAGCACGCTCCGGGTGGCGCCCGCGAGCGTGGCGATCGTCTGGCCGGCGGCCACCCGCGCGCCGTCGGCCACCGTGGGGGTGAATTCCAGCCGCGGATCGGCCACCGCCACCACGGCCGCCGCCGCGGGCAGGCCGGCGACCACGCCGGCGGTGCGGCTCACCACCCGCAGTTCGCTGCTGGCATCGGCCGGAATCAGGCTCACGCTCGTCCAGTCGCACTCGTGCCCGAGGTCTTCAGCCAGCCAGCCGGCGGCGGCGGCGGCCACGTGGGCGGCCAGATGGTCGTCCCAGGAAGACTGGCGAAACTCCGGGCAGGAGCGGGCATGCGGCGTGGTCGTCATGGCTGTTCCGAGGATGGACAGGGCGGGGGGCCGGGAATTGCGTATCGTAACAGTCGAGGACTCATGGCCACCCCCGCCCCCGACTCGCCGCTCGTGCCCTCCCGGTTTCAGCCGCTCGTGGCGGCCGCGGTCGCCGCTGCGCTCGTGGCGATGGCGGTCTGGTTCGCCGTCTCCGGCGGGTTTCGCGGCGGGCTCGTCCACCACGACGCTGCCCCGGCGTCGGGCGTGGTCTTCACCGTCGACGTCAACACGGCCGGCGTGGAGGAGCTTGCGCAGCTGCCCGGGCTCGGCCCTTCGACCGCCCAGCGGATCGTCGTGCATCGCACGACCCGCGGCCCGTTCACGTCGATCGAGGGGCTGCTCGACGTGCCGGGCATCGGCCCGGCGACGCTCGAGGAGCTGCGGCGGCACGTGCGGCCCATCGGCGCGGAGGCGAAGCCATGAGCCAGTCGGCGGCGCTCCGCCCGGGCGTGTTCGAGCTGGTGGCGCCCTACGAGCCGGCTGGCGACCAGCCGGCGGCGATCGACGCCCTCGTCCGCGGGGTCGAGGAGGGGCGGGCGTCGCAGGTGCTCATGGGCGTGACCGGATCGGGCAAGACCTTCACGATGGCCAACGTGATCGCCCGCGTGGGCCGCCCCACGCTCGTGCTCTCGCACAACAAGACGCTCGC
>CAZXIG010000308.1:0-3366 GCA_964640405.1 uncultured Candidatus Kuenenia sp. | reverse complement strand
AAAAATCCGCTCCCGTCCCTATTTTGGCGGGATGGCGGCGACGCGGTTTTGTCCCAGCTCTTTGGCCTGATACATCGCGTCGTCGGCCCGGGCCAGCAGCGGGTCGAGGCCCTCGTGGGGTAGGGCGAGCGTCACGCCGATGCTGAGCGTGACCGCGATCGTGCTCCCTTCGAACAGGATCGGCTCGGCCGCCGAGCGCCGCAGCCGCTCCGCCGCCTGCGTGGCTTCGCCCAGCTGGTGCACGCCGCGGAGCACGACCACGAGTTCGTCGCCGCCGATCCGGGCGCCGAGGTCGTCGTGCGTGCGGAGGCAGCCGCGGATGCGGTCGCCCATGGCCCGGAGCACCGCGTCGCCGGCGGCGTGGCCGTGCGTGTCGTTGACCGTCTTGAAGCGGTCGATGTCGCACAAGAGCACGGCCAGGTCACGTTCGCCGTGCTTCAGGAGGCTGCCGAGCCTGTCCATCAATTCCTTGCGGTTGAGGAGCCGTGTCAGTTCGTCGGTGCGGGCTCGGCGCTCGAGACCCCGCTCCGCCAGAGACTCGGCGTCGAGGATCCGCAGCCGTTCGTTCGCGATCGCCTCGGTGAACTCTCTTCGATTCCGGGCGAGGAGCCGCCAGAGCACCACGAGTCCGGCGATGAGCAGGACGTCCGGGACGATCGAGATGGCGCACCACAGCCACCAGCTCGATGCGTCGGCAGGCACGGCGGCAACAACTGTCCAAGACATGAGGAACCCTACGCGCGAGGGACGTGCGAGGCATTTCTCGCGACCGCGACAGCCCGGCCCGTAGAGTTTCCGTCCCCGGATGTCGGCCGTCCCCTGCAGGTTCGAGGTGCCCCGTGGAGTTCGCCCTCCCGCACGTCATCGTTCGAATCTACTTTCCCGAGGTGGGCACCGGCGTGGGGCCCGACCTCGTCGCCGCGCTCGGCGTGCATCCCGTGGAGGTCACGGAGGCCCGGGATCATCACGAGGCCCGTCGGGCCGCGGGGGGGAGGCCTCCGAGTCTGGTGGTGGTGACCGATCCGCCAAACCATCGTGCCGCCGTCGCCGCAACGTGGAGCGAGTTTCCCAAGACGCCCATCCTGATCGTCGGGGGCTCGGCGGCGGGGCCGGACACTCGGGAACCGCCGCTCGCGACGGAGGCGACGGAGACGGGCTGGGTCGACACGGTCTCGGCCAGTCTGCCGCTGACGGACATCTGCTGGCACGTGCTGGAAGCGATCGGCCGCGCGGCCCTGCTGCCCGGCGTCACCGAGCGGCTCCTCGGCCCCGTCTTCATGGAGGTCGATGACCGGGGGAACGTGCTCTCGAGCGCCGTTGGCATCGACCAGCTGCTCGTCGATGGCCGCCGTCCCCGCATCGGCCAATCACTGCTGCCGCTGATCGAGCCGCGGGATCGAGACGACTTCGCCCGGATGCTCGAGCAGCCGCAGGTCGGCGCAGCCCGGTTCTGCACGGCACGGCTCGTCGGCGAACACGGCTGTGGCCATACGGCATCCATCGGGATGCGCCGCCTTGGCGCGGGACGCGTCGGGCTTCTCTTCCAGCCGTTGATCCCCGATGGCCCGATCCTCGGGCGACACATCAACAATCGCGACCCGATCACCGGCCTTCTCACCCGCTGGGCGATCTCCCGCCTGCTCGAGGAGTCCGAAGGAGCCGGCGACATGGGCCGGGAACCGACGCTGTTGATCCTCAAGCTGGACAATTTTCGCACCGTCAGCGAGCACATCGGCTCCCGCACGACAGATGTCATCCTCGTGCGGGTGGCGTCGATCCTGGGGCAGATCCTCCCCTATCCGGCGGTCAGCAGCCGCCTGATGGGAGACACGTTTCTCACGTACCTGCCCGATGTGGGAGTCGACGAGGCCCTCGACCGCTCCCGCCGCGTGATCGAGGCCGTGAACGGCATCGACGTGCCGGCCGCGGCATCCGGTTTCAGACTCCGGGCCTCGATTGGTGTCGCGGGCGAGGTGCTCGCCGACCACGATCTCGCCATCCGGCTTGCGGAAGTCGCGGCCGCCACGGCGCGGGCGGCCGGAGGCAATCGGGCGGTCGTCGCCGGCCCGACGTTGACGCCGGCCCGGGCCGCCGAGTTCGCCACCGAGATGGAGCGCGGGAGCTGGGAGGTCTGGCTGCAGCCGGTGGTGCCACCGGTGGGAGGGCAGGCCGCGTTCCATGAATCGCTCGCCCGATTCGGCAACGGGCATGGACACCTCATGTCGCGGCCCGAGTTCTTCACGACGGGGCGGGCGAACGGTCTGCTCGAACGCTTCGACCGGATGATGCTGCAGCGCTGCCTGCAGCTCCTGGAGGCACATCCGGATGCGCGACTCTCCGTCAACATCAGCTTCGAGACCTTCGCGTCGAATGCGTTTCCGGACTCGGCTCTGGAGCTCATCCGCGAGGCGCCGGACAGCAGCAAGAGGCTCATCCTGGAGATCGCCCCGCGTTGCCTGATGGCGCCGGCGCCCGATGCCCGATCCCGGCTGGAGGCTCTGGCTGCGGCCGGTGTCGCGGTCGCGATCGACGACTTCGGCAGCGGCATCTGCCGCCTTCACTATCTCACGCAGTTTCCGCTGGCGATGGTGAAGCTGGACGAGCTGGTCACGGGCTACGTCGACGACGATCCCTTGCAGCGGGAGTTCGTCCGCGTGGTGGCCGGCCTGTGCCACGCCCGCGGGATCGCGACCGTCGCGGAATTCACGCGGAGCCAGGAGCAGCTGGGGCGGCTCGTCGAGGACGGCGTGGACCTGTTCCAGGGTGAGCTGCTCGGCATGCCGGCCCCGGCGGCACGCGTTCTCGGCGAATCCCGCATCCACCCAGAGGTGACAGCGTGAGCTTCCGCCGCCTCCTCCGCATCGATTGGGACGTCATCGCCGGCATCATCGCCGCGATCACGGCCATGATCCTCAGTTTCATGGGCATCATCTCGGAGCATGTGGTTCGCGGCATCGTCCTGCTGCTCTGTGCCATCCTGCTCACCCGCGACCTGCGGGGCGAGGCCCGCGAGCACCGGATGTTCGACAAGCTCGATCTCATCAAACGCTACGTCTTCGACATCTCGGGCGCCATCAAGCCCGCCGACGTCCAGCTCATCGGGCCGAAGAAGATGCGGCATGCCTACACGGCCTTCGTCACATCTCTCTACGGCGACGTCCGCTGGGTGAACTTCTGCTGCCGCATGTTCCACCGTCAGGAAGTTTTCGATGCGACGCTGCGGCCCCTGCTCGACAATCCCAACGTGACCTCGGTGATGCCGTTCTGCAGGCCGGAGGACCGTCCCTACTGGCACGCCGACGTGCTCCCGAAGCTGCGGAAGTGCGACAACGGCGGCAAGCTGCGGGAGCCCTGCTGGCGGAACGT
>CAZXIG010000307.1:0-3367 GCA_964640405.1 uncultured Candidatus Kuenenia sp. | reverse complement strand
GTCATCGTCGACGGACAAGAGATCGAGATCGGGGCCGACGAGCGGCTCAACTGCATCGAGGCTGCGCGGCGGGCGGGCAAGGAGATTCCGCATTACTGCTGGCACCCCGGCCTCTCGGTCGTGGCCAGCTGCCGGATGTGCCTGATCGAGACGGGGCAGCGCGACGCCGCCACCGGCAAGATCACGATGGTGCCCAAGCTCGTGCCCGGCTGCCAGACGCCGGTCAAGGACGGCACGGTCATCGTCACCGAAAGCCAGCTCGTCAAGGACAGCCGGGCGCGGGTCGAGGAGGCGCTCCTCATCGATCACCCGATCGACTGCCCGATCTGCGACAAGGCGGGCGAATGCCTGCTCCAGGACTATCACTTCGAACACGGCCAGGCCGAGCGGCGGGCCGATCTCCACCCGTTCACGAGCCGCAAGCGCGACGTGGGGCCGACGGTCACCCTCTTCGTCGACCGCTGCATCATGTGCACCCGCTGCGTGCGGTTCACCCGCGAGGTGAGCGGCACTGGCGAACTGATGGTGACGAGCCGCGGCGCGAAGGAAGAGATCGACGTCTTCCCCGGCTTCCCGCTCGACAACAAGCTCGCGGGCAACGTGGTCGACCTCTGCCCGGTCGGCGCGCTCGGCGACAAGGATTTTCTGTATCAGCAGCGGGTCTGGTTCCTGAAGCGGGAGGCCAACGTCTGCGGTGGCTGCTCGGCCGGCTGCTCGATTTTCACGGAACACAACCAGGACACCGTCTACCGGCTCAAGCCCCGCGAGAATCCCCACGTCAACACCTGGTGGATGTGTGACGACGGCCGCTACGGCTGGCACCACCTCCACGACCCGGCCCGCGTGCTGGCCGCCGGACGTCGCCGCGACACGGCGAAGAACGGTCATGGCTCGCCGGGCGACGCCTTCGAGGTGGTGGAATGGGCCGACGTGGTGACGCGGCTGCGGTCCGATCTCAAGGCCGCGGGCCGGCTGGCCGTCGCCGTTTCGCCGATGCTCACGATCGAGGAAGCCTGGATGCTCTGTGCGATCGCACGGTCGATCGACCCGGAAGCATTCCTGACCCTCGGCCACGTGCCGACGGTCGCCAGCGACGAGACGTTCCCCGGCGGGTTCACGATCCGCGCGGAGAAGTGCCCCAACCGCAAGGGAGTCGAGGAGGTGCTCGCTCTCTATGGCGCCGGCAACGCGTCGTGGGATGATCTCCTCGCCCACGTCGCCGCCGGAAAGGCCGATGCCGCCTGGATCACCGGCGGGTATCCAACCCAGTGGATCGACGAGGCGACGGCCGCGGCCTTCGCCGACGTGAAGTGCCTCGTCGTACAGGACCTCTTCGACTCGCCGCTGACGAAGCTCGCCACCTGGCGGCTGCCCGCGGCGGGGTTCGCCGAGCGGGCCGGCACGTGGGTGAACGTGGCCCACCGGGCCCAGAGCTTCGGCCAGGCGATCAAGCCGCCGGCGGGCGTCTGGCCCGAAGGGCGGCTCTTCTGGAACATGCTCGGCCGCCGTGGGCTCTTCGACCCCGTCGCGGTGCGGCAGCAGATCGCCGGCTCGGCGGCCGCCTTCGCCGCGCTGGGCGGCGACGTTCCGGCCCACGGCGTCGACCTCCGCGTGAGGCAACTCGCATGACTGAGTACCCTCCCTCCCTCCCCTCCCTCCCCACCATCGTCGCCCTGGTGAAGATCGGCCTCTTGATCGGCGGCCTGATGACGGCGGCGGCCTACCTCGTGCTCGTCGAACGGTGGATGGCCGCCTGGGTGCAGGACCGCAAGGGCCCCAACCGGGTCGGCATCCCGCTCACCAAGGTGCGGCTCTTCGGCCTCGGCCAGCCGCTCGCCGATGGGCTCAAGATCATCCTCAAGGAAGACTTCACGCCCAAGCACGTCGACAAGGTGCTTTACACGGCGGCGCCGCTGGTGATCCTCGCCGCGTCGCTGGCGATCTTCGCCGCGATCCCCTTCGGCAGCTCGCTGCCGCCGATCCCGGCCCTCGGCCTCACGGGCGAAGAGCCCCTGCTCGTGGCGCCCGGCCTCGACGTGGGTGTGCTCTGGGTGTTCGCACTTTCGAGCATCGCCGTCTACGGCGTGCTGCTCGGCGGCTGGGCGAGCAACAACAAGTACGGCTTCCTCGGCGGCCTGCGATCGAGCGCCCAGCTCGTGGCCTACGAGATTCCGCTCGGCCTCGGACTCCTCGGCGTGGTGCTGGCGGCCGGATCGCTCAAGCTCGACACGATCATGAATGCCCAGGCGGACACGGGCGTCTGGTATGCGTTCGCCCAGCCGCTCGGATTCATCGTGTTCCTGGTGGCGAGCTTCGCCGAGGCGGCACGGCTCCCGTTCGACCTGCCCGAGGCCGAGCAGGAGCTCGTCGGCGGGTATCACACCGAGTATTCGGGCATCAAGCTTTTGCTCTTCCTCGTGGCCGAGTTCCTCCACATGGTCACGGCGGCGTTCCTGATCGTGATCATGTTCCTCGGCGGCTGGCATCTCTGGGGCGTCACGGGCTCGGGCCCCGTCGAGACCTGGACGGTCGCGCTCATCCGCTTCGGTGTGCTCTCCGCCAAGATCCTCGGCGTGATCCTGTTCTTCATGCTCGTCCGCTGGAGCTGGCCGCGGTTCCGGTTCGACCAGCTGATGAACCTCGCCTGGAAGGTCATGCTGCCCTTGGGCCTGGCGAACCTCGTCACGGTGGCCGCGATCGAAGAGTTCCGGCCGCAGCTCGTGGCCGCGCTCGGCGAGGGCTGGGCAAAGACCGCGGCGATCGCCGCGCCGTGGGCCGTGTTCTTCATCGGCTGGCTGGCGGCGGGTCTGCTCACCCCGTCGGGCACCGACAACACGCCGATCCTCACCCGCGGTCCGCTCGACATCGAACACGAACTGGTGGAGGCCTGAGATGAAGCCGACCGACCCATCGATCACGTGGCTCGAGGAGAAGCCGCTGGGCCTGGCCGAGCGGCTCTATCTGCCGCTGTTCGTGAACGGCCTGACGACGACCGCGCGGCACCTCGTGAGCCCGAAGGTCACGGTCAGCTTCCCCGAGCAGCGGCCGCAGGTCGGCAATCCGCTCATCTACCGCGGCGTGCACCGGCTCAACCGCGACGACGAGGGCCGCGTGAAGTGCGTGGCCTGCTTCCTCTGCGCGACGGCCTGCCCCGCCCACTGCATCGACATCGTGGCCACCGAGAGCCCGTGGCCCGACCGCGAGAAGTATCCCGAGAGCTTCCAGATCGACGAACTGCGATGCATCTTCTGCGGGATGTGCGAGGAGGCCTGCCCTGTCGATGCGATCGAGCTCACGAGCCTCCTCGACCTTACCGGCAAGAGCCGCGAGGAGATGATCTTCGACAAGGAGAAGCTCCTGAGCGTCT
>CAZXIG010000306.1:0-3377 GCA_964640405.1 uncultured Candidatus Kuenenia sp. | reverse complement strand
CATCCCCCGGCTCGCGCCTGGGGGCTTTTATTGGAAAAGCGCTTGCGCCTGGGGCTTTGATTCGCAAACCCGCGGCCGCGTCAGCGGCCGTGCTTGCCGAGGTAACTTCCCAGCACCACCAGCGACAGCGGCCGCGACCAATGGATCCGCTTCCGTCGGGCTTCGTAATCGGCCCACATCTTGCGCACCACGGCCGCGTCGAACAGCGGACACGCCGCCAGCGACCCGATCGCCGTCTCGCACTGATCCCGCAGCGGCCCGAACATCCAGTCTCCAAACGGCAGTGAGAAGCCCGACTTCGGCCGCGTAAACACGCCCGCCGGCAAGAGGTCGGCCACCGCCTTCCGCAGCAGATGCTTCGGCTGCGAGCCGCGGGGCGACCGCACCCGACCCGGCAGCCGCGACACGCGGTCCACCAGCCGGCGCCCGAGGAACGGCACGCGGATTTCGAGCGAGTGGGCCATGCTGTTGGTATCGGAATCTCGCAAGAGCGTGTTGCCCATGTACAGGCTCAGCTCGGCCCGCGACACGGCCGCGAACGCGTCGCCCGAGCGGGCCTCGAGCGGCGCGACCGCTTCCGTCGGCAGATACGAGGGCGTGAGCCCCAGCCGCCGGGCGTCGAACCCGAGTGTGTTGAGCACGGCATCGCTCTGCGTGCGGCGGGAGAGCGCCGCAAGCTCGATCGGCGAGGCACTGCTCGCGACGAGGTCGAGCACCTTGGCCCGCTTGTCGGCCGGCAGCCTGCCGAGCAGCCGCGCCGCCACGGCCCGCCGCAGCGACCGCGGCAGCCAGGCGACCGCGGCCAGCGCCAGCCGGGCCCGTGGCACCCGCCGAAACGTCGGATAGCCGCCGAACAGCTCGTCGGCACCGAGCCCGGAGAGGGCCACCGTGATCTCGTGGTCTTTGACGACGCCGCTCACGATGTAGGTGTTGAGGCCGTCGATGCTCGGGCGGTCGGCCGCCTTCAGCCACTCGTACCACTGCAGCATCGACCAATCGTCGTCGACGATCGTCTGGAAGTGCCGCGTGCCCACGGCGAACGCCGTCTCCGCCGCGGCTCGCGTCTCATCCTCGGAGCCGGGCACCTCGTAGCCCACGGCGAAGCTCGACACCTGCCCCTGCGTCTGCCGCGCGAAGGCGGCCATCGTGCCGCTGTCGATGCCGCCCGAAAGAAACACGCCCAGCGGCACGTCGCTCGCACATTGGCGCCGGACCGAATCGGCGAGGTCGGCCCGGATCGCGGCCACGAGTTCCGGCTCGGCTGACGCCCGCTCGAGCGTCGGAAACTGCCAGTAGCGGCGGATCGCCGGAGGCCGGCCCGCGAGCGACGCGGCATCGAGCCATTCGCACGAGCCGTTCGGCAGCGACCGGATCGCACGGTGGACGGTGAGCGGATCCTGCGGCGCACCATAGGCGAGGCAGCCGGCGATGCCCGCGGGATCGAGTTCGGCGGGCACGAGGCCGGAGGCGAGCACCGTGCGAACCTCGCTCGCAAACACGACCGATCCCGACACGCGGGCCAGGTAGAGCGGCTTGATGCCGAGCTGATCGCGGGCCAGTAGCACGCGGCGAGTGGCCGCGTGATAGAAGGCGAACGCGAACATCCCGTCGAGTTCGTCGAGCGTCTGCTCGCCCCAGATGCCGAGGGCCTGGAGCAACACCTCCGTGTCGCCGGTCGAGCGGAACGAGCAGCCGCGGGCCTCGAGCCGCTGCCGCAGCTCGACGTAGTTGTAGATTTCGCCGTTGAAGATGATGGCGTCGCCCGTCGCGGCATTCACCATCGGCTGGTGGCCGGCGGGCGAGAGATCGAGGATCGCCAGCCGGCGGAAGCCGAATCCACACGCAGGGCCGTTGATCGGGGCCGACGATCCAGTTCCGGCGAGCGTGGCTCCGGTGCTCGTTGCTCCGGCGAGCGGGAACTGCTCATAGCCCTCGTCGTCGGGCCCGCGATGGATCATCACGCGCATCATCGCCCGCACGGCCTTCTCGACCGTCCGCCCGTCGTTCGCGAGGATGCCAGCGATGCCGCACATTGAATTCGCCCAACCCCTTCAGCCTAGCCTCCCGCCCCCGCCCCCGCTGCTGACATTCAAGAAAGCCCGGTCCGCATTCACCCCCCGGCGGAATTGTCCGATCCGGAGGCCTCCTCGATCGACTGGGCCCAAACCGAATCGAGCGCCCGCTGAATCCATGGGCGTTTGCCGAACAGCGGCATCGCCACGCCGAACATCGTTTCTCCAGCGGGATCAACCGCTCCTAGAATCGGCCGTGAAAGGCGTGAGAACGTGAAAGTTCGATCCCGAACGCCAATGACAGCCAAAATCCTGTTCGTTATTTCCGCGGCCATCGTGCTGGCTGCGGCGGGCCGCGACGCCGCCGCGGTGCTGATCCAGATGGGCGACGGCACCGGCAACACGACCGCCCCGGCCGACGATCCCGGCTTTGCGAACGTGGGCTACAGCTCCAACGGGATTGGCACGGCGATCTATCTCGGCGAAGGCTGGGTGTTGACGGCGGGGCACGTCGGGGGCGGTGGCATCGTGCTCTCGAGCGGCACCTACTTCGAGCAGGCGGGCACCGGGTTTTCGCTGGCCAACGACACGGTCGGCGAGTCGACCTACACCGACCTCTACATGTACAAGCTCCAGACCACGCCCGTGGGGCTGCCGACCTTGAGCATCGCCTCGACGGCGCCGACGCCGGGCCTCGACGTGACGATGATCGGCGCGGGCCTGAACCGCGGCGCGTTCACGAAGTGGCTCATCAACACGTCCACGACGCCGAATGTGTGGACGGAAACCACCGGCACGGCCGCCGACGCAGCTGGCTACAAGACCGGAGCCGGGCGGGCCGTGCGCTGGGGCACGAACGATGTCGAGACGAGCAACTTCTGGGAGCGGTCGTATTTTGGCCCCGGCCCGAACGACTTCACCAGCGTGCGGGCGTTTACGACGGATTTCGATTTCGCCGAGGACTCGACCGAGGCCCAGGCCGTGCTGCGGGATTCCGGCGGGGCCGTGTTTGCGAAGCAGGGCTCGCAGTGGCAGCTGACGGGGGTGATCTATGCGGTGGAGGGTTTCCCCGACCAGCCCAGCCCCGTCTTCAACGCCGTGTTCGGCAACTTCACCTACATGGCCGACCTTTCGCATTACCGGTCGCAGATCGTGGCCGCGGTGCCGGAGCCATCGGCCGCCGTGCTGGCGGCCTGCGGGGCCGCGGGCCTCTTCATCGCCCGCTCGCGACGACCTCGCAGACCCGGACACGGAACCGCCCGCACGAAAGGTGAGCGGCCACCCACCGCCCCGCGCATCAAAGCACCGATCGCATAAACGCCCCGCCGCATAACCGCCCGCTCCGCATAAAAGCCCGCTCCGCAT
>CAZXIG010000305.1:0-3391 GCA_964640405.1 uncultured Candidatus Kuenenia sp. | reverse complement strand
ATAAAAGCCCCCAGGCGCGAGCCGGGGGATAATCCGCGCCGCCTCCGGATCGACGCCGGGGCTTTTACTTGCTGTATTCCTTGAGGAAGCCCTTGAACTGCACGAGGTGCTCTTCCTCGTCGGCCAGCAGGCGGATGCAGAGATCCTGCGTCACGTAGTCTTCGCCCTCGACCGCCTTGATGATCTTCTTGTACTGGGCACAGGCGGCCTCCTCGGCGGCGATCACGCTCTTGATCACGCCGACCACGTCGGTGGTGTCAGTGACCGGCTGGATCTGCTTGTTGAGCACCAGCGCCTTCGAACCGGGGATCTGGCCGCCAAGCTGCTTGATCCGGCTGGCCAGCTGCTGGGCATGGGCGATCTCACCCGGCACGTCGGCGCCGAGCGACTTCTTGATCTCCTCGGCCCGCACGCCGTCGAGGTTCACGCTGTTGGCGAGATAGTTCATCACGGTTTCGAGTTCCATGCTGTAGCTCTCGAGCAGCAGGTTGATCGTCTCTTGAACGGTGGCGGCCATGAAAAACTCCTCGGGGCTGGTGAAACGGATGAACGTGACCTGAAACAGGATGTGGCGATCGAGCGGCGGATTCTAGCGGTTTTCGCCGGCGGCGGCGGACACACGGTCGAGCTTTTTCTCGAGCGCCGTGGCGGCGGCCCGCACGTCGCCCACCGCGTCGCTGCCGAGCGGACCGAGCAGCTTGCTGACGCTCTCCGGCGGCATCGCGCCGGCGTCGATGAGCAATCCCACCGCCTTCAGGGCGTTGACCACGATCAATGCCCGCCGGTAGCGCTGCGACTGGGCCGCCTCGTCGCCCGGCTCCGCAGGCGTGTCGGGCAGGGCGAGCATCTCGGCGAGGGTCTCGTAGGCGATCGCCTTGCCCTGGCGGGCGAGCCCGATGGCGGCATTGGACCGCACGTCGTCGGCGGGATCGGCCATGAGTTCCTCGAGCCGCTCGTCGGCTCCGGCGCCTCCGAGCACGCCGAGGGTGAAGGCGGCCGCCGACCGCAATCCGGCATCGTCGCTCCGCGAGGCGGCGAGCACCGCGTCGGTCACGGCAGCCGGGTCGGGAAAACCCGACGCCGCGGCGAGGTTCGTGGAGAGCACGGCGAGCGCCTCGACGGCGGCGCGGGCCGTCTGCGGATCACCCATGTCGCGGGCCCGTTCGACGAGCGGCGCCGCCGCCTCGGGCACGGCAAACTCGCCGAGCGCCCGGCAGAGATAGCCGCAGAGCGTCCGCGACTGCTCGCCGGTGTGTCCACCTTGCTTGGGCCGGCCGCTGCCCACTTCGTCGGCGAGGATGCCCGCCAGGTCGCCGGCCAGCTTCGTGTCGGCCTTGAGCGTCGCGGCGGAAGGGCCGCGGAGATCGTTGGCGAGGTTCAGGGCCGCCTGCCAGCGGCCCTCGTTGGCACGCCGCAGCGTGCGGACGTAGCCTTCAGGATCGTTGCCCAGTTGCGCCAGCCAGTGGAAGGCCAGCCACACCGACACGATGATGCCGACGATGATGGCCGGCACCAGGAAGAGCTGTACGAGAAACGCCGCGCTGGGTGGCTCGACGGGGGGCAGCGAGTCGTCCTGCGAGATCGTGCGGCGGCTGGTTTCGGCCATCGGATGGATCGTGGGAGAATGTGGTTCCGGCCAAGGCGTGGCCGGGAACACCGAATTCTAGCAGACGCCGACCGATCGACACCTCATGCCGCAGACTGACGCGATTCCCTCGCTTTGGCTGGATCACCAGCTCGACACGGTCGAGGAAAACCTCGCGCTCGACGAGGCCCTGCTCGAAGCGGCCCACGAGGGGCGGCTCGAGGGACAAGTCGTCCGCACGTGGATGGCGACTGCGCCGACGGTCGTGCTCGGCTCGTCGAGCCGCGTGGCCGCGGAGGTCGATCCGGAGGCCTGCGCCGCGGCGGGCGTGCGGCTCGTGCGCCGGCCGAGCGGCGGGCTCACGGTGGTGCTCGGCCCCGGCTGCCTCATGTGGTCGGTGATCGTGCCGCATCCGGCCGGCAGTCCCGGGCTGGAGACGATCCATGCCGCGATGCTCGAACCGCTCGCCGGCAGCCTTCGGGCCGCGGGCCGCGCGGTGCATCGCCGGGGTACGAGCGACCTCGCGCTGGTGGAATCACACGCCGACGGACGATCCCCCGTCGAGCGAAAAGTTTCGGGCAACGCGCTGCGGGTGAAGCGGCACGGCGTGCTCTACCACGGCACGCTGCTCGACTCCTTCGACCTCGAGCTGATCGGCCGCGTGCTCCGGCATCCCCCGCAGGAGCCGGCGTATCGCGAGCGCCGTTCCCACGGCGACTTCCTGGCCAACCTCGGCTTGGGTCGGCCGCGGCTCGACGCCGCCGTCCGCGCGGCTTTCGGTGCTGGCAGCGCCAGCGTGGCGGGCGAGTGGCCCCGCGAGCGGGTCCGGCAGCTCGTCGTCGAGCGGTATGCCAGTGGCGAATGGACCCACCGCCTCTGACGCCAGAGAACGGGCCGCGGCGGCAAACTGGAGAAACCTTGCCGTCTCGGCGAACCGGCGCGACGGCGAACGATGTGGTTATTTCGTGGTCGCCGTTCGGCCGATCCGTCTCCTAGCAGCGAAGGGCGCCGGGCAGCAGACGGCCCTCGGGATTTGCGGTGGCGAACCTCATCTTTCGTCATCCGCCCTTCCCGGCTACCGTCCGCGGCCCGCTCGACAGGATGTCGGTCAGCCAGCAACAGGAGGTTGCCTTCCATGCGCTTGCACATGAATGCCGGTGACGTTCGCGATCTCGTGAGCCGCCACTTCCTCAATCTCGGAGTGGATTCGGCGGAGGTGGATGATCTCCAGGAGAACATCCGCATCGACCGCGGGCGGTGCGTGGCCCGGTGTTATCGCGTGGCCGACATGTTCGCCATGTGGCTGATCGACGTCGGCGTGCTCCAGTTCTACGACGCGGACGGCGAGATGCTTCACACCGTGAACCTGTTCACGGAACTGCAGCCGCAGCGGGCCGCAGCCTGAGTCGGCGCCGCCTTCGGCGGTGCATCGGAGTGGGGGGATTCAGCATGCCCGGGCAGACCGTGCGCGCGCCTGCGCTTTCGATCGTGATTCCGACGGTCGCCGACACGGCGGCTCTCGAGGAAACCCTCGTGAGCGTGCTGGAGAATCGGCCGCCCGACTGCGAGATCGTGGTGCCGATCGCCTGCGGCTACGACGACCCGTGGAACATCCGCGACGAAGTGACGTTCGTGGAGGCGCCGCGGGGCGCCCGCCTCGTGGGCTGCACCAATCTCGGCATCGCCTCGAGCCGCGGCGAGATCATCCACGTGCTCGCGGCCGGCTGGAAGGCCACGCCTGGCTGGACCGATCGTCCGCTGGAGCGATTCGCGGCCGACGACATCGCCGCGGTGGTTCCCGCCGTG
>CAZXIG010000304.1:0-3394 GCA_964640405.1 uncultured Candidatus Kuenenia sp. | reverse complement strand
GGCACGGGCAGCCCCGAAGCACGCGGACGGGCCTTTGTGCCAGACCCCCTGCCGGCTGGAATTCTTGGCGGGCAGGAGGTTTTCTGCTTGTCTCGCCGAAAAGAGAAGGTTCAATTAGGGTTAGCCCTCCCGGGCCTGCGCGAGGCCCGTCATCCTTCCGGTGGCTTTCATGCGAACGACGCTCTTGGCCGTGGCGGCCCTGGCCTTTCTCCGCATCGTGGTCGGGCTCCACTTCTTTTTGGAGGGCTTGAGCCACCTGCGGGATCCCGATTGGTCGAGCGCCGGATTTCGGAAGGCTGCCGTCGGCCCGCTGGGCGATTGGTATCGCAGCGGCCTGCCCCAGACGGGCGACTGGGCCGGCACGCTCGGGGCGGCAGGCACGGCCGATGCCGCGGAGGCGGCGGCCCGCTGGCAGGAGAGCGTGGTGAAGACCTGGCGGGACCTGCTCGCCCGGCGAACCAAGCTCGTGCCGCTTCCCGCCGACGCCAAGGCGGCGGCCGAGAAATCGCTGGAGGCGGCCCGGGGCGAACTCGCCGACTACGTGGCCTCGATCGACGACGACCTGGCGGCCTATCGGCTGGAGGTGCAGCGGCTGGCCGGCATGGCCGGAAGGCCGGGGGCGGCGGCGATCCCGTTCGAGCGCGAGCGGCTGGCGAAGAAGCGAAACGAACTCGCCGGTCAGGCCGGCGGCTGGATGGCCGGTGCCGCGGCGATCGGCCGCAAGCTCGTGGCGGAATGGGACGGTCAGCTCGCATCCGATGCCGAGCGGCGGCGGGCGGCCGCGGCGATCGAGCCGAGCCCGCTCTGGAAGGCCGACCGGTTCGTGAGCTGGTCGCTCGTCACGATCGGAGCCTGCCTCGTGCTCGGCATCCTCGTGAAGTTCAATGCCATGGGCGGGGCGATGTTCCTCGCCAGCGTGATCGCGTCGCAGCCCTTCTGGGTGGCCGGCGCGCAGCCCACCTACGATCAATGGGTCGAACTGGCGGCCCTGCTCGCGATCGCGGCCCTGCCGATCGGCGGCTGGAGCGGCCTCGAGTATTTCCTGAAGCAGTGGTGTCCGCTCTCCGGCTGGTGTGCGGGGAGCTGCCCGACTCCGAACGAGGTGACCCGATGAACCTGTCCGAACAGCAGAAGGCGATCGGCAAGGAAAACTTCAACGACGCGGTGGCGATCACCCGTCGCGACTTCCTCGGCGGTGCCGTGGCGGCCGGGCTCGCGGCCGGCGCCGGCCTGGGCTCGATCTATTTCGGCTACGGCAAGAGCGTGGGCAATCCATTGCGCGTGGGCGTTGTCGGCACGGGCGACGAGGGGAGCGTGCTGCTCGGCGCCCACAACCCCGACTACCTCAACGTGATCGCGATCGCCGATGTCCGGCCCTACAACGTGTTTCGCGCGTTCCACGGCGACGCCTCGAGTCCCAGCGCGAATACGGCGCGGCCCGGCTTGATGGCCAAGTACAAGTGGGCCACCGAAGACGAGGCCCGGAAGAAGGTGAAGGTCTACGGGGCCTACGAGGAGCTGCTCGCCGACAAGGACATCGAGGCGGTGATCATCGCCCTGCCGCTGCACCTCCATGCCGAGGCGGCGATCAAGGCGATGCGGGCCGGCAAGCACGTGCTCACCGAGAAGCTCATGGGGCACAGCATCCACGAGTGCAAGGAGATGAGCCGCGTCGCCCGGGAGACGGGCAAGATCCTCGCCACCGGCCACCAGCGGCACTACAGCATCCTCTACGACAACGCCGTGCACACGATCGGCAAGGCGCGGCTGATCGGCGACCTGCACTCGATCCGGGCCCAGTGGCACCGCGGCAACCTGCCCGGCAACGATTCCTGGAAGCCACCGCTGCCCGGCGACGCCTCGCTGGCCAAGAAGCTCGCGGGCTGGCAGAAGGACCTCGCCAACGCCAGGCCCTCCGATATCGACTCGCTCCAAAAGAAGATCGCCCAGCTCGAAGCCCAGATCTCCGATCAGGCGGTCGATGCGGCGAAGTATGGCTACACGCAGATGACGCTGCCCGACGGCTCCACGCGGACGCCTATGGAGGAGCTGATCCGCTGGCGGCTCTGGAACCGCACGGGCGGCGGCCTGATGGCCGAACTCGGCAGCCACCAGCTCGACGCGGCCGGCATCTTCGTCTCCGCGATGCACGGCGAGGGCAAGAAGGTGAAGCCGCTCACGGTCACGGCCGTGGGCAACCGCAGCATCTTCCCGGCCGACCGCGAGATCGACGACCACGTCTATTGCATGTACGAATACCCCGCCCCGGGCTACGACGACGACAAGAACAAGAAGATCGTCGTCACGTATTCCTCCATCAATGGCAACGGCTTCGGCGACTACGGCGAGGTCGTGATGGGCACCAAGGGCACGCTCGTGCTCGAGCGGGAGCAGGAGGTGATGCTCTACAAGGGGGCCGCCAAGGACACCCGCGTGACCGTCGCCAAGGCGAAGGACGGCACCCCCACCCTCGACACGACCGAGAGCGGTGGCGGTGGCAGCACCGCCGTCGGCGGCCCGGGCGGGGCCTCGTCGGCCCCCCCCTCCCGCGGCTACACGGAGGAGATGGAGCACTGGGCCTGGTGCATCCGCAATCCGGCCCCCGAAAACCAGCCCCGGTGCAAGCCGGAGGTGGCGATCGCCGACGCCGTGATCGCCCTGGTGAGCAACGTCGCCCTGGCCAACCCCACCACCCAGGCCCGGATCGAGTTCAAGCCCGAGTGGTTCGATATATCGAGCGACGAGACCCCCGAGGGGGTGAAGCCCGACGTCCGCCGCGACCGATACAAAATCTGACTTCACTGGACAGTTTTTGGCAGCGGTACATACTCTTGGTTAGCCCCACACGGGTTCCCACCTACCGTTCCGCCGACGATTCTGGACGTTGGCGATAATTCCACCGATTCGGCCTGTGGCGGGGCCGTTCGGAAAGGAGGTCGTCGATGCAGACACGTTCTCGAGCGAGATCCCGGTCGCGGTTTTCTTGGGCGGCGTTCATCGCCTCGCTCTCGAGTTGGGCCCTGTCGATCGTCACGACGGCGGCGCTCGCGGCCGTCGGCTGGTACGGCCACGCCACCCATTGGAGCTTCGGCTTCGGCGACCACCACGGTGGCCACCACGCCGCCGCCCACGATGCCGAGCATGCCCCGGCGCAGGGCCACGCGGATTCGGCCGCTCCGGCGCAAGGCACGGTGCGCTTTCCCTCGCAGAAGGCGCTCGAGCGGTCGGGCATCGAGCTGGTGCCGGTCGAAAAGCGGCCGATGGTGAGCGAGCTGGTCTGCAACGGCGTCGTGGCCTACGACGAGCGACGAATCGCCCAGCTTTCCACCCGCGTGCCCGGTAGCATCTGGCGGGTCGAGAAGCGGCTGGGCGATCATGTTCGCAAAGGCGACGT
>CAZXIG010000303.1:0-3411 GCA_964640405.1 uncultured Candidatus Kuenenia sp. | reverse complement strand
TCGAGTTCATCGTCGACCAGCAGGACAACTTCTACTTCATCGAGGTCAACGCCCGCATTCAGGTGGAACACCCGGTGAGCGAGATGGTCACGGGCATCGACCTGCTCAAGGCCCAGATTCGGGTCGCAGCCGGCGAAAAGCTCGATCTGAAGCAGGAAAACATCAAGCCCCGCGGCCATGCGATCGAGTGCCGGATCAACGCCGAGGACCCGGCCCACAACTTCCGCCCCAACCCCGGCCGCATCGATCGGATCATCGCCCCGGGCGGATTCGGCGTGCGGTGGGACTCCCACGCCACCACCGGCTACGTGGTGCCGCCGCACTACGATTCGCTCGTCGGGAAGTTGATCGTCCACCAGCCGACCCGCAAGGAGGCGATCGAGACGATGATCCGCGCCCTCAGGGAACTCCGCATCGAGGGGATCAAGACCACCGTTCCCCTCCACCTCGAAGTGCTTTCCAACACCGCCTTCCACGAGGCCCAGGTCGACACGACCTTCGTGGAGCGGATGCTCCTCGCCAAATAAGGAAGTCGATGTCCGAATCGCTATCCCGCCCGCCGAAGGCCGCCCACCACTTCCGCCGCGTCGCGATCCTCTTCGCCGGCGGCCCCGCCCCGGGGGCGAACGCCGTCATCTCCACCGCCGCCACGTCCTTCATGCGCGAGGGCACGGAGGTGATCGGGATGAAGCACGGCTACTCGTCGCTCGCCGACTATTCGCCGGCCAAGCCGCTCGCCGAGGGGCGCGACTACATCCGAATCACGCCCGAGTTTCTCAAGCGCACGCGGAGCGGACAGGGCATCATGATCGGCACGGCCCGGACGAACCCGGGCAAGCACGTGGCTCACCCGAGCCACCTCGACGATCCCGAGCGGGTGCAGCCGCTCAAGAACGCCTACGAGGGGCTGCGGTCGCTGGGCGTCGAGGCCCTGATCTCGATCGGTGGCGACGACACGCTCAAGACGGCCAACAAGTTCAAGCTCTACCAGGATCGGCTGCCGGCCGACGCGCCGCGGATTCCGGTCGTGCACCTGCCCAAGACGATCGACAACGACTACATGGGCATCGACTTCACGTTCGGCTACTTCACGGCGGTCGACACGCTCGGCGGCGAGATCCGCAACCTGCTCTACGATGCGGAGGCGAGCCGCTCCTACTTCCTCTGTGAGACGATGGGCCGCAGTGCCGGCTGGCTTTCCTACGGGGCGGCGATCGCCGGCGAGGCGAGCCTCGTGATCAGCGTCGAGGACATCCACGGCAAGTACCGCGGCGAGGAGACGGTCACCAGTCCCGACGGGCAGACGCGGGTGAAGCCCGTGATGAACATCGACGCGGTGGTGGGCCGGATCGTGAAGACGATGCGCGTCCGCGAGGAGCAGGAGGGCAAGCAGTACGGCGTGATCGTGATGGCCGAGGGGCTCGCCGAATACCTGCCCGCCAAGGCGCTCGAGGGCATTCCCCGCGACGACCACGGCCACATCTCGATCTCGCACGTGCAGCTCGGGAAGATGTTCGCCAAGCTCGTGGCGGACGAATTCAAGAAGCAGACGGGCCGGTCGCGGAAGGTGGTCGGCCTGCAGCTCGGCTACGAGGCGCGGTGTGCCAAGCCGCACGCCTTCGACGTGATGCTGGGGAGCCAGCTCGGCGTCGGCGGCTACCGGGCGCTCGCCGAGCGCGGGCTCAACGGCGTGATGGTGAGCGTGTCGGGGCAGCTCGACCTCAACTACGTGCCGTTCGAGGAGCTCGTCGACCCCAACACGCTCGTCACCGTGGTGCGATACGTGGAGCGGGGCAGCGACTTCCACAGTCTCGCCCGGTTCCTCGAGACCTACGTCAACGAGTGAAAAATAGGGACGGGAGCTCATTTCGCGGCGCGAGTGTCACAGACGACAGAGGTAGCGTCGGCCGCGAAATGAGCTCCCGTCCCTATTTTTTTCACTTCGACGTAAGCGTGCCCTTGGTGCTCGGGATGCCGGACTGGCGCGGGTCCGCTTCCACCGCCACGCGGAGGGCCCGCGCGGCGGCCTTGAACACGGCCTCGGCGATGTGGTGGCCGTTGCGGCCGTGGTGCAGGATCGCGTGGAAGTTCATGCCGGCCGTGGCCGCCACGCTCTCCCAGAACACCTCCACGAGTTGGGCGTCGAACGTGCCGATCGTGGGCACCGGGAAATCGACGGCGAACACGCAGGCCGCGCGGCCGCCGAGATCGACGGCCACGGTCGCCAGCGACTCGTCCATCGGGATGATGGCGTGGCCGTAGCGGCGGATGCCGCGGCGGTCGCCGAGACACTCGACCAAGGCGGTGCCGAGGGCGCGGCCCACGTCTTCCACGGTGTGGTGTCCGTCCACGTGCAGGTCGCCCTTGCACTCGACCTTCAGGTCGCAGAGCGAGTGGCCGGAGAAGAGCGTGAGCATGTGGTCGAAGAAGCCGAGGCCCGTGCGGATCTCGGCCTTGCCGGAGCCGTCGAGGTCGAGCGTGAGCCGGATGTCGGTTTCGGCGGTCGTGCGGGAAACGGTGGCGGTGCGGGGCATGGAATCTCGTGCCTGCGGGAATTCGTTCAGATCGTCTTCATCACGGCCAGAAAAGCGTCGATCTCGTCGTCGGTGCCCACGGTGATCCGCAGGCCGTCGCCCCAGCCGACGTAGTTCATGTAGCGAATGAGGATGCCCTGGGACTTGAGCGCCTCGTAGACGGGCTTGTGCGGCCGCGACGGATGCGTGCACCAGACGAAGTTGGCCTGGCTCTCGACGGCGTCGTAGCCGAGGCCGCGCATGGCGTCGGTCAGCCGGCGGCGGGTGGCGATGATCTTGGCCCGGTTGTCGGCGAGCCACGCCTGGTCGTCGATGGCCGCGGTGGCCGCCGCGATCGAAAGGGCGTCGCAGTTGTAGGAGTCTTTTACCTTCTGCAGTTCGGCCACGACGTGGGGCTGGGCGACGGCGAAGCCGAACCGCAGGCCGGCGAGGGCATACGACTTGCTGAACGATCGAGTGACGATCACCCGCTCGTTTTCCTTCACGAGCGAGAGGCAGTTCTCGGCCGCGAAGTCGCCGTAGGCCTCGTCCACGACGAGGGCGCAGGGCAGCCGGGCGGCGAGTTCGCGAATCCGGGCCGGCGGCAGGAGCGTGCCCGACGGGCTATTTGGGTTGGCGATGATCGCGAGCTTCACGTCGGCGCCGGCGCTCGTGCGCGGCGCGGCGAAGCCGTCGGCGAGCGACCAGTCCCGTTCATAGTGAAACTCGTCACACGCCGCGCCCTGGATGCCGGCGAGCGTGCGGTAGAGGATGTAGCTCGGATAGGGCATCCGCAGGCATTGCCCCGGCCCGACGAACGTGCGGACGAGGATCGTGAGCAGGTCGTCGCTGCCGTTGCCGCAGATGATCCAGTCGGGATCGACGCCGAGCACCTCGG
>CAZXIG010000302.1:0-3422 GCA_964640405.1 uncultured Candidatus Kuenenia sp. | reverse complement strand
GGCCGTGATCCGCGCGAGCCAGAGGTCACCCCACCGCAACGGCAGCTGGGCCCAGGCCCAGCCGAGCGACAGGCTCGTGAGGCCGCCCGAGATGCCGAAGAGAATCGGCTTCCGCCAGGTGACCGGTCCTTCCCACGGGCCACCGAGCAGGCCCCACACCCCGATGTGCACGAGCCCGCTCGCAACGAGGATCACACCCCACGCGGCAAGCGGCCACGCCCGGGGCTCCCGCCACCACGCACCGGAGAACGAGCAGGAAGCAGATGGATGCATGGCTGCCACGTATCAGGCCCGCCGCGGCTTGGACGCGACGAGTTCGACACACTCTCCGTAATCAGCGAGCGCGGCGTCGTTGGTGAGCAACAGGAGCGGTTCTGTTTTGGCCTGAGCGACGAGCATCCGATCGAACGGGTCGGCATGCACCGGGGGCAACCTCGCCACGGCGGCGGCATGCTCCCCCGTCACCGACAACAGGCTGAATCCCGCGGGCTCGATCTCCGCCAGCAGCTCGGCCGGATCGGCGGCCAGCGTGCCGAGGGCGACCTTGATGCTCACCTCCCAAATGGAGGCGGCGCTGACGAACACGTCGGCCTCCTCGATTCGCTTTCGGGCCGCAGGCGGCAGCTTGCGCGGCTCCGCGACCGCCCACAGCAGAAGATGCGTGTCGAGGAGAATCCGGCTCACGAACGTCCCTCGAATGCGGCGAGTACGCGGGCGTCGAGCGGCGCATTGAAATCGTCTGGCACCCTGATGCGGCCTTTGAGCCCGCCGAACTTCTTGGGCCGGCACCCAGACTCGAGCGGCACGAGCCTGGCGACCTTGCGGCCGGCCTTGGCGATGATCACTTCGCGACCGGCCGCCGCCTCCTCGACGATCCGGGAGAGGTGCGTCTTGGCTTCG
This sequence comes from uncultured Candidatus Kuenenia sp., assembly GCA_964640405.1. Taxonomy (GTDB): domain Bacteria; phylum Planctomycetota; class Planctomycetia; order Pirellulales; family UBA1268; genus QWPN01. The sequence goes on along the minus strand of CAZXIG010000302.1, from coordinate 2,522 downwards.
TGGATGTTGATGACGGTGGCCATGAATCGAGGCTCCGATGAACTGGACTAAGTCTAGTTCACACGTCACTGATCGGCAAGCGTTTTCCCGCCGTGCGGCTGGAACTGGAGTGCCTAATCGGCCACACTGCCCCCATGCAGACACGCACATTCGGACGGACGGGCTGGAAGGTTTCCGAGATCGGCTTCGGGGCCTGGGGCATTGGCGGCGGCCAGTGGGGAGGCGCCGACGAGGCAGAGTCGATGCGGACGCTCCACGCGGCCCTCGATTCCGGCATCAACTTTTTCGACACGGCCGACGTGTACGGCGACGGCCTCTCCGAGCGGCTGATCGCCCGCCTGCGCCGCGAACGCAGGGAGCCTTTCTACGTGGCCACGAAGGCGGGGCGGCGACTGCCCGCCCAAACGGTCGCCGGCTACTCCCGTGAGAACCTCACCGCGTTCGTCGAGCGGAGCCTTGTGAACCTCGGTGTCGAGACGCTCGACCTGCTCCAGCTCCACTGCCCCCCCACCGACCTCTACTACCGGCCCGAGGTGTTCGGCATCCTCGACGACCTCGTGGCCGCCGGCAAGATTCGGTTTTACGGCGTGAGTGTGGAGAAGGTGGAAGAGGCGCTCAAGGCGATCGAATATCCGCACGTGCAGAGCGTGCAGATCATCTTCAACGCGTTTCGCTTACGGCCATCGGAGCTCTTCTTTGAGCAAGCGAAGCGGCGAAACGTGGCCGTGATCGCGCGGGTGCCGCTGGCCAGCGGGATGCTCTCCGGCCGGTTCACGCGACTGACGGAGTTTCCGGCCGACGACCACCGGGCGTTCAATCGCGAAGGCGCGATGTTCGACCGCGGCGAGACCTTCTCTGGCGTCAATTACGAAACGGGGCTCGAGGCCGTCGAGCGACTGAAGGCCCTCGTGCCTCCCGGGGCCACGCTGGCGCAGTTCGCACTCCAGTGGATCCTGTCCTTCGAGGCCGTGTCGTGCGTGATTCCCGGCGCTCGGCGGCCGGAGCAGGTGGTGGACAACGCCCGGGCAGCCGACCTGCCCTCGATCGATGCCACCACGCTCGCGGCCGTGCAGGCGATCTACGACGACGCGATCCGCCCGCTCGTACACCACCGCTGGTAGTGATGGAAACCACCGACATCCTCGTGGTGGGCGCAGGCGCGGCCGGCCTGTTCGCGGCCACGTGGGCAGGCCGCACCGCGCAGGCCGCAGATCCGGCCAGCCCACGGCCACGGATTCTCGTCGTCGATGGCGCTAGGAAACTCGGGGCGAAGATCCTCGTGGCTGGCGGCGGCCGCTGCAACGTGACGCACCATGCCGTGAGCGAGGCCGACTACGCCGGCAGTTCGCCCGCCGCGATCCGCAAGGTGCTGCGGCGGTTTCCGGTGGCCGACACGATCCGCTTCTTCGAGGAGGCGGGGGTCGCGCTCAAGCGGGAAGACACCGGCAAGCTCTTTCCGGTCACCGACTCGGCCCGCACCGTGCTCGAAGCCCTGATCGCCGAGGCGACGAAGGCAGCCGCGGAGATCCGCCATCCCGCCCGCGTCACGGCGATCGAGGCGACGCCGGACGGCTTCGTCGCGGCGACCGACGTCGGGGCGATCGCGGCCCGCCGCGTGATCCTCTGCACGGGCGGCAAGTCGCTGCCCAAGTCGGGCTCCGACGGCGGCGGCTTCGCGCTCGCTCGAAGCCTCGGCCATTCACTCGCCGAGCCGCTCGTGCCCGCGCTCGTGCCGCTCGTGCTCGAACATGGCCACTGGATCACCGGGCTCTCCGGGCTCACGCTGCCCACGACCGTGACGCTCGCGACGGCCACGGGCAAGCGGCTCTTCGCCACGACGGGCAGCACCCTCTGCACGCACGTGGGCCTCTCGGGGCCGGCGGTGCTCGACATCAGCCGCCACTGGCTCATCGGGAGGCATGCCGACGCGGGCGTGACGCTGTCGCTCAACTGGCTGCCGGGGATGACGACCGAGGATTGCGACCGCCTGCTCGTGGAGGGGCAGCGCCGCGGGGCGGTGGCCGTGCTCCGGGACCACGTGACCGACCGGCTGGCGCGCACGCTCTGCGAACTCGCCGGTGCGCCGACGACGGGTGACGTGCCCCGCGACGCGCGGCGCCGGCTGGCGACGCTGGCCACGGCGACCCCGCTGCCCGTCGTGGGCGACCGCGGCTTCGCCGTCGCGGAGGCGACGGCCGGCGGCGTGCCGCTCGCGGAGGTGCGGCTCGAAACGATGGAGAGCCGAATCCGACCCGGGCTGTTCTTCGCCGGCGAGGTGCTCGACGTGGACGGCCGCATCGGCGGCTTCAACTTCCAGTGGGCCTGGGCCAGCGGCTTCGTCGCCGGCTCCACCGCCGCGAGCCCTCCGTGATGGAAGCCCCCAGGCGCAAGCCGGGGGATCATCCGGGTCGTCTCGGGGCCGAACCCGAACGTCGTGCTTGCGGCCGCATCATCCCCCTGCTTGCGCATGGGGGCTTGGATGCAGAAAGTCCAAGGAAGCCCCCGGGCGCAAGCCGGGGGAT
>CAZXIG010000301.1:0-3445 GCA_964640405.1 uncultured Candidatus Kuenenia sp. | reverse complement strand
CCCCCGGCTTGCGCCTGGGGGCTTTCATTCAACGGTGGTCGTCAGGTCACGAGGCCGGGTTCGGTTTCCGGGTCGTCTTCCGTCTCGCCGGCCGTGGCGAGGGAGCGGGGGGGCCAGAAGGCGATCGCGAGCAGGGCCGCGGCCGCCAGAGCCATGAACGTGGGCACGAGGAACAGCTGGCGGTAATCGACCGTGCCATCGACGGTCAGCCGGCTCTGCAGCGGAATGAAGAGCCACTTGGCAGCGAGGTCGCCGAGCCCCAGCACGAGCAGGTTGAACAGGCTCTGGGCGCTGCTCCGCACGTCCTTCGGGAAGGCGGCGTCGATGAAGATGTAGAGCGTCGCGAAGAAGAAGGCGTAGCAGATGCCGTGAAGCACCTGCACGGCGATGATCACCGCCTGGCTCTGCGGGAAGAGGGCGAACACGCCGAACCGCGCCGCGTGGCCGAGGATGCCGAGCACCATCGTGGTCTTCCAGCCGAGCCGGGCGAGCACACTGCCGAGCACCGCCATCGTGAGGATTTCGGCCACCTGCCCGATGCTCATCACCGGCATGATCCACTCGGGCTTGATGCCGACGGACTGACTCTTGAGGAAGTCGCCGGCGAGCACGAAATAGCCGTTGTGGATCACGGCGTCGAGGAAGGTGACCACGAAGAGCACGAGCAGGTAGGGGTGGGCGAGAAACTTCGTCGCCTTGAGCCAGGCGAATCCGCTGTCGCCGGGCACCGCCCGCTTGGGCGGCGTATGGGGCAGGAAGAGGCTGTAGGCCGCGAGGGCCAGCGACGCGATACCGGCCACGAGGAAGATGCTGCGGCTTGCGGCCACGGCGTCGGCACCGGTCTTGCCCTGAAGGATGAAGTAGAGCGGCCAGGCGGCGAGAATCCAGCCGATCGTGCCTCCCATCCGCACCAGCCCGAATTCCTTCTGGGCGTTCTTCATGTGGGTGAAGGCGATCGAGTTCGACACCGAGATCGTGGGCACGTAGAGCAGCGCATGCACGAGCATGAGGCTGAAGAAGGTGCGGAAGTCGCGAACCCAATACATCCCCAGCATCGCCAGGCCGCCCACCAAGTGGCTCACGGCCATGAAGCGTTCGGCGGCGAACGTGCGGTCGGCGAACTGGCTCGAGAAGAAGATGCCCATGATCGAGGCGATGGCGAAGGCGCTGCCCACCCAGGCGATCTGGGTGTCGCTGAAGCCGAGGCCGCCGTCGGCGACGCCGGCTCCCATGTAGCCCCAGATGAGCGGCAGCCAGGCCCCCCAGATGGCGAACTCGAGCACCATCATGAGCCAAAGACGAAACGTCGGCGCGGACGAAGAGTTGGTTTTCATGGGGCCACAGGATAGCAGTTCGTCTTCGGTCGGCATCAATACAAGCCCCCAGGCGCGAGCCGGGGGATGATGTGGGCGGCTTCGGGATGGACGCCGCAATATCCCCCTGCTTGCGCATGGGGGCTTTTATGCGCGGGCGAGCCGGGGGATCGGCTGTCGCGGCCATCTACCGGCCGCGGATGTCCGCCAGGCCGCCGTCGACGCCGAGCACCTGGGCCGTGATCCAGCTTTGGGCCGGATCCAGCAGAAACGCGATCGCCCGGGCCACGTCCTCCGGCTCGCCGAGCCGCCCGAGCGGGTGCATGCCCACCGATGCCTTCTCGGCGAGCTCGCTGGCCACGAGCCCCTTCGTCAGCGGCGTCCGCGTGAGACCGGGGGCGACGGCGTTGAACCGGATCTTTTGTTTGGCGTAGGTCGCCGCCGCCGAGAGCACGAGGCCGATGATGCCCGCCTTGGCGGCGGCGATCGCCTCGTGGTTGGCGAGTCCCACGCGGGCCGCAGCGCTCGACACGAGCACGACGGAGCCGCCGTCGGCCTTCAAGAGCCGGCCCGCCGCGCGCACGCAGCCGAAGGCACTGGAGAGATTCGCCGCGAGCGTCGCCTGCCAGTCGGCGGTGGACGTGAGATGGGCCGGCTTCAAGATCAGCGAGCCGACGCAATTGGCGATCCCGTCGAGGCCGCCGAGGGCTGCGGCGGCAGCATCCGCACAGGCATCCACCTGATCGGGATCGGAAGCATCGACCGTGCCGCACGGCATTCCCAGTTCGTCGGCGATCGTCGCCAGACGGCTCGGATCACGGCCGGCGAGAAACACCTGCGCCCCACCCTGCACGAGTTGTCGTGCCAGGGCGGAGCCGATGCCTCCCGACCCGCCGATCACGAGCACCCGGTGCGGCATCGCGGTCACAGCCAGTCGCCGACGGTCTGCTCGAGCCGGGCCTCGGCCGCCATCTCACGGATTTTTTCCATGGCCCGGGTCTGAATCTGGCGGATCCGCTCCTTGCACACGCCCATCTGCGAGCCGAGTTCGCGGAACGTGCGGGGGGCCTTGCCGTCGAACCCGAACCGGGCGACGACGATCTTCCGCTCACGCGGCTCCAGTTCCTCGAGAAACCCGGCGAACAGCTCCTTGAGCATGCCGATCTGCTCGGCGGAGTGGTATTCCGTGTTATCCGGATCGTCGGCACGCGTCTTCAAGGCCTCGTCATCGCTCACGAACCGCTTGCGTTGCTGACGGCCACGGTGCGAGATGCGATAGAAGTGCCGCTGGATGGCGTAGGTGGCGTAGGTGCTGAACCGGTTGCCGAGGGCGAAGTTGAACTTCTCGACGGCCCGCATGAGGGCGACGTTGCCCTCGCTCACCAATTCCTCGAACGTCCACGAGGCATCGACGAACTTCTTGGCGATCGACACGACGAGCCGCAGGTTCGACGTGATCAGGATCGCCTTCACCGTTTCGGCCTCGGCGAGCCAGCCCTCGATCTGCTCGATCTGACGGAGCGTGGCCCGCTTCTTGTCGAGCCGGCCGCGGGTGGTGGCGGCCCGGAACTTCAGCCAGTTCATCCGGCGGAAGTAATACTGCTCCTCGTCCTTCGTCAGCAGCCGGGTCTGGTAGAGGCTGGCGAGGTAGGGCGTGAGGCCCTCGCCGCGGGCGGCAGCCTCACGGTCGGGGGTTTCGAGCGGCACGGCTGCAGCGGCCGGGGGCGTGGAGGCGAGGGCCTCGGCGTCGGCCTTCAGAAACTGCCGGCAGGGGATGTATTCGATCAGCCGGTCGAAGAGCTGGGCCCGGCGGGCTTTGAGGGCCTCGCGTTGGGCGGCGTCGGCCGCGGACGACCGTTTGGTCTCCGTCAGACGCCGAGACTTGGCGGAACGGGAAAATTTCCGGGAAGCAGGGGCCTTTTTGGCGAGAGCGATCACGGCGGTCCTCCTGGCAGCCAGCCGAATGTTCGTCTGTATCTGCCAGGAGGAACCGCAGCGGTCACGCCCGTTTAACGGGCGGCTTCGGCAAATGCTGAATTCTCGGCCGCGGCCCGCCGGCGACGCCGCCAGCCGGCCGCCAGGGCACCCGCCGCCCCCAGGCCCGCCAGGGCGATGCTCGACGGCTCGGGGAC
>CAZXIG010000300.1:0-3471 GCA_964640405.1 uncultured Candidatus Kuenenia sp. | reverse complement strand
GTCATCTTCGCGAACGCCTTCACTCCCTGATAGCCACAGACGTACAGAAAGTCTTCGTTGCCCTCGCGGCGGATTTCGATGCCGTGGCCGCCCCCCTGAAACTCGCTGCCGAACGACCGGATGAACTTCCCCGTCGGATCGAAGACGAAGATCGCCGGATGGTCCTTCTTGGCCTTCTGCCCCTCGTGAATCACGTAGAGGTTGCCCGCCGAGTCGACCGCCACGTTGTGGGTCGTCTGCCAGGTGAACCGGTCGGGGAGCTGCGGAAAGTCGTGGTGCACCCGAAACGTGTGCTCGCCGGAGCCGATGATCGTTTCGTTGCCGAGCCGGCGGGCCCGGGCTTGGGACGGCCTGGCGGCGACCGCGACTGTGGCACCGACTCCCGCCACGAACGCCCGCCGTGACAGGGATGCAGGCTCGAATCGACCGTTTCGGCTCTCGACCATGACGCGTCCTCCGGTTCGGTTGCTGACCGCTCTTCCAAGCAGGCCATCGTACCGGTCGGGCCAGTCCGCGTCAGGCCGCCCACCGGCTGCGGTCAGGCGCGGCCGGATGATCGGACGGAGTCGTCGTGCGGATGCTCCACGGCCGCAGGCGGCGGGCCCGCCACCAGGCCGACGACGCCGTGGCGGCGACGAGCCCGAGGCCGATCACCTGCAGGCCGCCGGCGGCACATGCCAGCACGGCCAGGCCCGTCGTGCCCCATGACACGCCTACCCCAGCGATTGCCGCGACGGCCGCCACCAGGGGGATGACGGCCGCGATCGCCAGCAGCCCGAGCCCCGCCCCGATCGCCAGCCGCACCATCGGCACGGCCAGCCGCGTGAACCACGAGAGCACGACGAGATCGGCCGCCACCTTGAGCGTACGCGAGAGGCCGTATTTCGAGCGGCCGTGCGTGCGGGCATGGTGCCGCACCGGCACCTCGCACCACCGGGCTCCGCGGGCATCGGCCAGTACCGCGATGAAGCGGTGCATGTCCCCCTCGAGCGGCAGTTCCTCGGCCAGTTCGCGGCGGATCACGCGGAGCGCGCAGCCGAGATCGTGCACCTTCACGCCGGTAACCCAGCGGATGAGCCGGTTCGCGACCACCGACGGCAGCCGCCGCGACAAAAACCGGTCCTGTCGCGATGCCCGCCAGCCGTGCACCACGTCGTAGCCCTCGTCGAGCCGCGCGAGCATGAGCGGGATGTCGGCCGGATCGTTCTGTAGGTCGGCGTCGAGCAGGACGATCACGTCGCCGCGGCTCGTCTGGATGCCGGCGTCGAGCGCGGCGGTCTGGCCGAAGCAGCGGCGCAGATGCACCGGCACGATGTCGGCCCGGCCCGCAGCCAGCTGATCGAGGAGATCGCCGGAGCCGTCCGTGGAGCCGTCATCCACGAGCACATACTCATACTCGCGCCCCAGCGGCGGCACGTTCGCGTCGAGGGCCGCGACGAGCCGCTCGAGATTCTCGACCTCGTCGTGGATCGGAATCACCACGGAGATCGAAGCCGGTTCTGCAGGAGATGGCGAACGGGAGGTCATCGACGCGTGTCCCTTTGGGTGGCGTTGGAATCGGTGTGGGCGGCGGTGCGGTCGCCGTGACGCGCCGCGGCCGGGCCGACGAGAACGTATTCCTTGTGACGGGTGAGGCTCGGCGCTCGGGCCACGGCAGCGTGGCCCGTCGGGGCCACGGCCAGCACGGCCTCGAGATCGCGGGCGGGCACCACGACGCGTGCATCGGGATGGCTCGCGAAGAACGTCCGCATTGCTTCCGGCTGCTCGAACTTGGGCACCGCGCCAGTGCTCGCGGCGGCGCCGGAATAAAAGACGAGCCCAGGCACGCTGCAGCGGTAGCTGGCCCAGGGTGAGTTTGTGCCGCCCGACGCGGCTGCCGCCACCAGCGGTCGCACGCCCACGTGCCGGCCGAACCGGTCGGCGCCGACGCCCGCCAATAGCGCCACCGTCAGGCAGCCGGCGGCAGCCAGCCAGCCGAGGGCGGCGCCACGGTCGCCGCGGGCCTGCGACCACCAGGCGATTCCCGCCGCCACGCAGGGCACCAGGCCGATCAGCCCCAGGGCGAGGCTCTTCGGCGCGACGCTCGCCACAGCCGCTGGCAGGCCGATCGCGATTCCCAAGCCCGCCAAGCCGAGGATCGTCCAGCCGACGTGCATCCACCGCGCGGACACGACCGCGGGATCGAGCCGCCAGCGCTCGAGGAAGGCCGCCGTCGCGATCGCGAGGGCCGGATAGGCGGGCCAAACGTAGCCCGGCAGTTTCGTGCCGGCGAGCGTGAAGCAGGCCAGCCACACTCCAGCCCAGGCGCCCAGCAGTCGCACGCCCGGTGCCAGCGTGGGCCGCGCGAGTGACGACCACGCATGGGCCAGCGTCAGCGCCGCGACGATCGACCAGGGAAAGAAGCCGACGGCCAGGACGACGAGGTAGTAGAACGGCGGCCCGCCATGCCCCTCGAGCGGTCCCGAGAACCGTTGCACGTTGTGCACGAAGAGGAAGTCACGGACCCACTGGCCATCGGTCCGCTGCCAGACGAGGGCATACCACGGAGCGGCGACGACCGCCGCGGCGGCCGTGATCGTGAAAGGCCGGACAGTCGTGATCGCGGCGACGACTCCTGACGCGGCCCGCGTGAACCAGCCCTGCGAGGCATCGGCGGTCGCCATGGCCTGCCACCATGCCCAGGTCAGGAATGCGGCCAGCGGCAGCACCAGCCCGACGGGGCCTTTGGCCAGCACGGCGGCGCCCAGGGCGGCGCCCACGAGCGCCGCGGCGGGGATCGTCAGTCCCGAGATCTGCTGCGACTCGCGGCCCTCGCGTCGCATGCCGAACCGGGCCATGAGGGCCAGGGCGAGCGTCGTAAAAAAACAGAGGCCGGCGTCGGGCGTGGCCGCGCGGCCGGCGACGCCCGTCCAGACGCAGGTGCCCATCGCCAGGCCAGCCCAGAGGCCCACGAGCGGCAGTGTGGGAAACAGGGCCGCCGCCGTGGCGGCGGTCAGCAGGCTCGTGCCGATCGTGAGCACGGCCGAGGCGACGCGGGCCCCCGACTCGTTCTGGCCGAGCACCGCATAGCCGACCATCTGCAGCCAATTGACGAGCGGCGGCTTGTCGCTGCGCAGCGCTCCGTTGAAGCGAGGCACGACCCAATCGTCGGCGGCGAGCATGGCCAGCGTGCACGAGGCGTTCTTGGGCTCGTCGTCATCCCACAGCGGCGGACCCCCGAGGTTCGGCAGCAGAGCGAGCGCCGCCGCGACGATCACGATGGCCGCCTGGATGTGCGGCCGGGCACACCATCGCCAGGCACGGCCAGCCAGAGCATCGTCCATAACGATTCGTCCTTGAAGCACCAGCGCCGAGACGCCGCAGCGGCATCCCGGCTGGAGGGGCGGGGAAAGTAGGCGGAGTGGACGCGGCGGTCAATGCCGCACGCCGCCGCTCCCGCCCCCACCGCCCCGTCGTTTACCCCGCTTCACA
>CAZXIG010000299.1:0-3483 GCA_964640405.1 uncultured Candidatus Kuenenia sp. | reverse complement strand
GTGTGTTCGGCTTCGGTGGCATCGCAGCGGCGGCGACAGACATCGCCCGGCTGCTGTTCGTCGTGTTTCTGGTTCTCTTCGTGATCGCGTTGTTTGTGGGACGGCGAGGCACAGCGCCGCCACTCTGACTGCGGTACACGCCGCGGTACACGAAACACAACGCGTTCAGGCGGAGTGGGGCGACCCGACACGGTGTGCGTCGGCGTCGGCTAAGCGAAATGTCCACTGCGTCACAAGACGAAAAAAAAGTCCCGCACGTCGCTCTCCTTTTGTCTTCCGGCCAGCGTTTCTAGTGTTTGCTCGACCGAGTCGTCTCGCCTGTTGAGCCGACGGGTCGTTTTTCCCCGTGAGGTACCTGACCCATGAAGAGCGTTTTTGTGATTCGCGCCATCGCGATGGTGGCGCTGATTGGGGTCAGCATGGCTGCGACCAACGTGTATGCGGAGCCCGGCAGCGAGCAGACGGCCGTAACGCCGGGCGCGACCAAAAACGTCGTTGCCACGGCAGTGGAGGCCGGCCATTTCAAAACGCTGGCCAGAGCGCTCGAAGCGGCCGGGCTGGCGGAGACGCTGAAGGGCAAGGGGCCGTTCACGGTGTTTGCCCCATCGGACGAGGCGTTTGCGAAGCTGCCGTCGGGAACTCTGGACAACCTGCTCAAGCCGGAGAACAAGGAAAAGTTGAAAGCCATCCTGCTGATGCACGTGGTGCCTGGGGATCTCCTCATCGCCGATGTGAAGAAGATCAAGGAGGTCAAGACGGCCGGCGGGGCGAACCTCGAGGTGACGCATCATCTCCTGACGGGCGTGCACATCGGCACGGCCAAGGAGATGGCCCACGTCCAAAACTCGGACATCCACGCCTCGAATGGCGTCATTCACGTCATCGACAAGGTGATCCTGCCGTAGAGGCCGGCCGGTGCAGCGTCGGAAGACGAAATCGCGAACGCACGCCCTGTGCGAAAGGAGCCTGTCGCACAGGGCATGTGTGAGCGCAGCCAGCGATACAGGCGGCTTGTTTGTTCGAAACGGAAAGCATTCCGCACGTCGGAGGGAAGGACTCCACGAGGTCGTTTTTACTCTTCATTTGTAAGGAGCGAACCGTGAGTCCGATCGTACTTGTACTTGTTGTGATCCTGATCCTGTCACTGCTCGGAGGTGGCTACGGCTTTCGCAGCGGGAACACCGTCCTCGGTGCGGGCGGCGGCTTGATCGGCCTGATCCTGATCATCTTGCTGATCCTTGCCCTGCTGGGGCGTTTGCCGCTGTGAGCTGCGGCGATTCAGGGTTCGCAGAGCCAGCGGAGCAGTGATTCCATCGAAAGGCTGCCCGGGCGGTCCATCCGATCGGCCATCCATGCCATCGCGCACAGGCAGGCCACCGCCCAGCAGATCGCCATCGAGACCGGCATGGCGACCTGCCAGAGTGCCGTGGCATCGCCCGTGGTGACGAAGCCGACGAGCCAGAGCGGCCAGAGATGCGCCACGTGATGGATGATGTAGAGCGAGAGCGAGTGGCGGCTCATCGCCCCGGCGACTCGGAGCGACCGGCCGCCGCCGGTGGACGAGGCATCGAGGCTGCAGTGCAGCAGCGCTGCCAGCAGCATCACGCCGCCCATCGTGCCCAGGACATAGGGCGTCGTCGGCGGAAACGCCGCCGTAGAGCAGTGGCGCGGCGACGAAGCCGGCAAGCGGCAACGCGAGCCAGGGGAAGACGGGAAAGTAGCCGTTCACGAGACAGCCCCGCACCACGTCACCCAAAACGAAGTCGTACTCGAAAAATCCCGAGGACCAGGCGGTGTGGTAGTCGGCGAGCACCCGCAGCGGCGGCGCGAGTGCCACGAGCAGCCCGCAGGCCGTGAGGGGGACGGCCGCAGGCACGCGGCGGGCGACGTCGAGTGCGAGCGTCGCGATGCCAATGAGCGTAAGGATGTCCCGGTTGAAGACGTCTTCCGGCATCCAGACGAGCACGTTGAACGCGAACCCGAGCAGGATCAGAAACAGGCCGCGACGCACCGTGATCTTCGTGAGTTCGGCGTCAGTGCGGCCGCGGGCCCGTTGGGCGTCGGCCCAGAGCCGGTAGCTCGCCCCCGAAAGAAACGTGAACATGGGGGCCGCGAAGCCGGTCGGCAGCCACCAGTAGCGGGAGGCGCCGAGGAAGATACCGTCGACGACGTCCCACGAGCCGGCGAGGTTCTCCACGAAGTGCACCACCGTCATCAGCACGATGGCGATCGCGCGGAGCACGTCGACGGACGCCAGCCGCGTCTGGGGGCGGCGCGTGGTCATGAGCCGTGGGTCGCCAGTAGGTCGATGAGAATCAGCAGCAGCTCGGCTGCGAGCAGCAGGATGATCACCCACTCGAGCGTGCCGCCGTCGGCCAGTGAGAGTCGCTCGATCGTCGCCCCGGCCGGCAGTTCTGCGTCGGCGTGGACCGCGGCCGGAGCGGCTCGCTAGGGGCTGGTGATCATGTGAGTCCGTCCGTGGGCAGGCCGCCCGTCGGGGCGGGGGAATCCGTCAGCCGAAGTCTGCCGCCAGCCAGCCGGCGACGTGCTGGGCGGAATCGAGTACGCCATTGAGTGTGCTATCGAAAAGATAATCCCCGACGAAGAACAAGCGCGGATGAGTCGTGGGAGCCGCCTGGTGGCGGCGGTCTATCGCGGGCGGCCCAGGTCTCCGCGGCCGAGCCACCGAGCAGCCAGCCGAGCACGCCGTGGCGGGGCTCGGGATCGCGGGCCGATTCGTCGTAGAGGCAGCAGCCGCCGAAGGCGTCGAGCATCAGGTAGCCGCCATCGATTCGGCCCTGCCAAAAGGGCTCGTCGAAGAGCGCCGTCACCCGGAGGTAGTGTGCCGGATGGTCGAACTGCCCGCAGTGGGCGGCCAGCGCCGCGGCGAGGGTGTCGTCATCCGAGCCGATCCGCGTCAGATGTTGCAGCGGCAGCGCCAGCACGACGGCGTCGAACGGCAGCGTGTCGGCCGGCGATCCCGCCGTGGCGACGGTGAACCCGCCGGCGGGCGTCGGCGTTGCGGGCGGGTCAACCGGCGAACAATGGCACGTGAGTTGCGCAGTGACGGGGCGTGCAACCTTCGGCACCCCGCCCGTTGAAGCGGTGGAGGCCGCGGACAGCCACTGGGCAAAAAAAAGACTGCCGCCCCACGAGGGGGCGGCAGCCGTAGGAACCATTTGGTGGGCTGCATCAACGGCAGGCCCGTCGACTCGCCGCTATCGGCGCAGCCCTCCGGTACAGTCTTGCGTCACTAGACCACCTCCTTTCGCGAAAGGAATCCCGGCCGTCGCGATCACTGCGAGATCGCCGCCAGGCCGTTATCTCCCCGGCCGTCACCGGGGAACGACAACCGGATTATAGGCAATTCGTCGATTTTGGCCGCGGCGGCCCCGAGCCGCACTGGCTCCGGACGACGCGGTCAGAGCCGGGCGGCCTGGTGGTCGTGGCAGGTGAAGAAGATCACCTGCGCCCGCTCGGAAA
>CAZXIG010000298.1:0-3486 GCA_964640405.1 uncultured Candidatus Kuenenia sp. | reverse complement strand
GCGCGGCCGATCCGATGGCGATCAACTATTCCTGCCACACCCGCAACTTCGAGGATTTTCTGGCGGCCGTGAAGGAAGGCCGCCGTCCGGCGCTCGACGGCCTCGAGGGCCGCAAGGCCGTGGCGATCATCGAAGCCTGCTATGCCTCGGCCCGCACCGGCCGTCCCGCCCGCGTGAAAGATCCCGCATGAACTCCCCGCTCCGCTACGCCATCTGCAACGAGACCTTCGGCGACTGGCCCTTCGCGAAGGCCTGCGACTTCGCCGCCGCCTGCGGCTACACGGGAATCGAGATCGCCCCGTTCACGCTGGCGCCGCTCGCCACGGATCTTTCGCCGCTCCAGCGGGGCGAGCTGCAGCGGACGATCGCCCGCGCGGGCCTGGATTGCGTCGGCCTCCACTGGCTGCTCGCCAAGACCGAGGGCTTCCACGTGGCCCATCCCGACAAGGATGTGCGGCAACGCACGGTCGACTACCTCGCGGAACTCGCCCGGCTGTGCCACGATCTCGGTGGCCGCGTGCTCGTGTTCGGCTCGCCCAAGCAGCGAAGCCTGCTGCCCGGTGTGTCGCTCGCCGAGGCGGAGAATTACATCGCGGAGGTGTTCTCGAAGCTCGTGCCGGTGCTCGAGACGACCGACACGGTCGTGGCCCTCGAGCCGCTCTCGCCCGTCGAGACCGACGTGCTCACCACGGCCGCCGACACCTGCCGGATGATCGACCGCATCGGCTCGCCCCACGTGCGGCTCCACCTTGACGTGAAGGCGATGGCCAGCGAGGACAAGCCGATTCCCGAGATCATCCACGCGAGCGCCCGTCACCTGGAGCACTTCCACGCCAACGACGAGAACCTGCAGGGCCCGGGATTCGGGGCGATCGACTTCCTGCCGATCTTCCGCGCCCTCGACGATATCCGCTACGCCGGTTGGGTGAGCGTCGAGGTCTTCGACTATGCTCCCGGCCCGGAGCGGCTCGCCCGCGACAGCATCGACTACATGCGCCGCATCGAAACCGAACTCGAATAGCCCCCGTCACGAAAGCCCCACGTCATGGCCGACCTGCCCCACTTCTCGTCGTCGTCCGCCCCGTCGTCGCCCGCCGACGGCCCCTGGTATCGCGGCATGACCCGCTACCACTGGTTCGTGCTCATCGTGGCGGCGCTCGGCTGGCTGTTTGACTGCCTCGACCAGCAGCTCTTCAATCTCGCCCGCAAGCCGGCGATGGAGACGCTCCTGGCGACGGCCGGTGCGGCGGCCGACCCCAAGGCGGTCGACTTCTTCGGCGGCCTCTCCACCTGCATCTTCCTCGCCGGCTGGGCGACGGGTGGGCTCATCTTCGGCGTCGTGGGCGACCGGATCGGCCGGGCGAAGACGATGATGATCACGATCCTGATCTACTCGCTCTGCACCGGTCTTTCGGCGATCTCGCGGGGCTTCTGGGATTTCGCCTTCTACCGGTTCATCACGGGGCTCGGCGTGGGGGGCGAGTTCGCCGTCGGCGTCGCGCTCGTGGCGGAGGTGATGCCCGACCGGGCCCGGCCCTACGCGCTCGGCCTGCTCCAGGCTCTCTCCGCGGTGGGCAACTTCGGCGCGGCCCTGATCGGCATCGGCCTCGGTCTGGCCCAGAAGTCGTTCGAGAACGGCCTCATCGCCGGCTGGGAGCCGTGGCGGTGGAAGTTCGTGATCGGGGCGTTGCCGGCGGTGCTGGCGCTCGTGATCCGGGCCGGGCTCAAGGAGCCGGAGCGGTGGCAGCAGATGAAGAAGCAGGCGGCCGCGGAGGGCACGTCGCTCGGCGGCTACGGTGCGCTCTTCGCCGATCCGCGGTGGCGGAAGAACGCGCTCATCGGCATGCTCCTGGCCTGCGCCGGCGTGATCGGCCTCTGGGGCATCGGCTTCTTCGCGATCGACCTGCAGCGGAGCGTGCTCAAGAAGTCGTTCGAGGCCCAGGGGCTCACCGGCGCCGATCTCGCCAGCAAGCTCACGATCTGGTCGGGCATCGCCTCGATGATGATCCAGGTGGGAGCGTTCGCGGGCATGATGCTCGCCGCCCGAATCTGCCAGCGGCTCGGCCGCCGGCCCTTCTTCGCGATCTTCTTCGCCGCGGCGATGGTCTCGACGATGGTGGTGTTCAAGTATCTCGATGACATCAGCGACTTCTGGTGGATGCTCCCGATCATGGGCTTCTTCCAGCTCTCGCTGTTCGCGGGCTACGCGATCTACTTCCCCGAGCTCTTCCCCACGCGGCTGCGGAGCACGGGCACGAGCTTCTGCTACAACGTCGGCCGGTTCGTGGCGGCGAGCGGGCCGTTCCTGCTCGGCCAGCTTTCGAGCACGGTGTTCGCCGGATCGCCGGAGCCGATGCGGCCGGCGGGGCTGCTCATGTGCCTCATCTTCCTGCTCGGGCTGGCGGTCCTGCCGTTCGCCCCCGAGACGAAAGGCCGCCCGCTGCCGGAGTAGCGAGCCCGCGGCTTTTTTGCCGTACAATCCGGATTCGTCGGACGGACGAGCGAAACCCCCTGGAGCGAGTGAACTATGCGGTGGGAAGGACGGCGGCAGAGTCAGAACGTCGAGGATCGGCGCAGCATGGGCCAGCAGGTGGTCGTGGGGGGCGGCCTGCTCACGCTCCTGCTCATGGTCGTGATGATGTTCCTCGGTGTCGATCCGATGCAGTTGGCGCGGGTGGCGCCGGAGTTGGCCGCCCCGCCGCCGCGGCAGCAGGCGCCCGCGAAGCCCGCCAACGACAAGATGACGCAGTTCATCAAGACGGTGCTCGCCGACAACGAGGACGTGTGGGGCGCGCTCTTCCCGCAGGTATTCGGCAAGCGCTACCAGCCGCCGATCCTCGTGCTCTTCACGGGCCAGGTGAAGAGCGCCTGCGGCTTCGCGAGCGCGGCGGCCGGGCCCTTCTATTGCCCGCTCGACAAGAAGGTCTACATCGACCTCGCGTTCTACGAGGAGCTGAAGCGGCGATTCAACGCCCCGGGCGACTTCGCCCAGGCCTACGTGATCGCGCATGAGATCGGCCACCACGTGCAGAA
The DNA here is from genome assembly GCA_964640405.1 of uncultured Candidatus Kuenenia sp. GTDB lineage: Bacteria > Planctomycetota > Planctomycetia > Pirellulales > UBA1268 > QWPN01. Next base: position 453 of record CAZXIG010000298.1, on the reverse strand, counting down.
CCAGCTCGGCATCTCCAACAAGGTGCAGTCGATGCGGCCGCGGATGTCGGAGCGGGAATACAACAAGCTCTCGGTCCGCATGGAGCTGCAGGCCGACTTCCTCGCCGGCGTGTGGGCTCATCACGTGGCCCGCTATGCGGGCATCCTCGACGAGGAAGACATCCGCGAGGCGGTCAATGCCGCCGCCCAGATCGGCGACGACAAGATCCAGAAGCAGTCGCAGGGCTACATCGTGCCCGACGCGTTCACGCACGGCTCGAGCGAGCAGCGGGTGCGCTGGTTTTTGTACGGGCTGAAGACGGGCGACCCGAATCTGATGGATCGGGCGTTCGAGGTCGACAACCCGTAGGTCGCCCGCGCATAGAAGCCCCCCGCCCATAAAAGCCCCCCGCCCATAGAAGCCCCCATGCGCAAGCAGGGGGATATTGCGGCATCCATCCCGAAGCGGCCCGC
>CAZXIG010000297.1:0-3494 GCA_964640405.1 uncultured Candidatus Kuenenia sp. | reverse complement strand
CGCTCTCGCCATCCTGGCTTCGCTTGCCAGCAACGCCGGCTCGAGGGCACGGGCAACCCCTCCGTGCCGGCGGGCTTTGCTGGGCCAATCCGTTTGCCGAGGGATACTCACAGCCTTCCCGCGATGACGCGGCCGGTGCGGAGGGTGGCGACGACGTGCGTGTCGGGGGCGAGGGCGGCCGTGAAGGGGTCGGCGTGGGCTGACGTGGGGCGGAGGATCGCGAGGTCGGCGGCGCGGCCGGGCGCGAGGCTGCCGCAGCGCCGCTCGAGCATCAATGCCCAGGCGCCGTGGAGCGTGGCCATGAGGAGGGCCTCGGCCGCGGTGCAGAGGCCGGCCGCGACGAGCGTGCGGCATTCGGCGAGCACGGAGAGATCGGGGTTCGAGGCCCGGCTGTCGGTGCCGATCGCCACGCGAAGCCCGGCCTCGCGAAAGAGCCCGAGCGGCGGCAGGCTGCCGGAGAGCGCCCGCGTGGTCCGCGGGCAGATCGCGACCGCAAGCCGATCGCGGTGCCGGGCGAGCCGGGAGAGGGCCGCGGGATGGTGCCCCAGGTGCGTCCCGTGCACGACGAGCCCACGGGGGCCCCGGGCGAGTTGCGAGATCCAGTCGGCGGTCGAGATGAGCGGCGGCTCGACTGCCGGCCAGGCGCCGAGATCCTCGAGCAGCTCACGGAACGGGCCCGTGCCGCGGGTCAGCAGGTCTTCCTCCTCCCGGCTTTCGGCGAGGTGCATCGCAGCGGGAATGCGGCGGCGGCGGGCCTGGGCCATTAAGAGCGAGCCGAGCGGCGCGGCCACCGAATAGGGGGCGTGCGGCGAGATGCCGACGGGAATGCCGCGGGCTTGGAGCCGGTCGAGATCGCGGATCGTCGCGGTGAATGCCGCGGCTCCGGCGGCCGACGAGAGCCCGAGCGCCTCTCGGAACACGCGGACGTTCGGGCCCGCCCCCGCGTAGGCGTCGAGCGAGGCCGCCGTGGCGATCTCCCCGATCGCCGTCACGCCCGCCGCGGCGCTCTCCGCGCGTCCGCGGGTGACGGCGGCGGCTGTCTCCGCGGCGGCATCCTGCGGCCGCTGGCGGCGGAGGGCGACGATGCGGCGAATCCAGGCCGGGAGGCCGCCGGTCGGATCGAGCGGCTCGTGCAGCCTGGAGAACTCCAGGTGCGTGTGGGCGTTGACGAGCCCCGGCAGGATGATCGCGTCGCCGAGATCGTTCGCTTCGGCGGGCGGGCGGCCGCGGCCCACTGCGGCAATCCGGCCGTGCTCGATTCGCAGCCAGCCGTTCTCGAGCGGCGGGGACGTGATCGGCAGCACGTACCGGCCGCGGAGCGTGAACGATCGCGAGGTCACGGCGCGGCCGTCGCCACCGGCAGTTGCACCGCACGCACTCGGCTGCGCTCCGGGTCGGCGGCCGGCGAAACGGGCTCCTCCTCGAACAGCTCGTAGAACACGTTTCGTCGCCGCGGAATCCAGCCCAGCTCCGAGATGGCCGATTTCATCTGGTCGAGCGTGAGGTGGTGCACGGTGCCCGCGGCACTGACGACGTTCTCCTCGATCATGAGGCTGCCCATGTCGTTGGCGCCGAAGAGCAGGGCGAGCTGGCCGATCTCGCGGCCCTGCGTCACCCAGCTCGACTGGATGTTGGGAAAATTGTCGAGGTACAGCCGGGCCACCGCCTGGGTCTTCAGGTATTCGAACGGACCGGTCGCCGGGATGTCGGCCATCTCCGTGTTCTCCGGCTGGAACGACCAGCAGATGAAGGCGGTGAAGCCCCCCGTCTCGTCCTGCAGCTGCCGCAGCCGGTCGAGGTGCTCGATCCGCTCGGGCAGCGTCTCGATGTGGCCGTACATCATCGTGGCGGTGCTCCGGCCGCCCAGCAGATGCCACTGCCGGTGCACCTCCAGCCAATCGTCGGTCATCACCTTGCCGCGGGTCATCGCTCCACGGACTCGATCGACGAGGATTTCACCGCCACCGCCGGGAAGCGATCCGAGGCCCGCCTGGGCGAGCCGCTCGAGCACCTCCCGGAGCGGCCGCTTCGACACCTTCGTGAAGTGGTGGATCTCCGGCGGCGAGAAGCCGTGGATGTTGACGCCTGGAAAGTGGGCCTTGATGTCGCGGAGAAGTTCCTCGTACCACTCGAGCGTGAGCGTGGGATGGAGGCCGCCCTGCATCAGGATCTGGTCCCCCCCGAGCGCCACCGTCTCCTCGATCTTCGTGAGGATCACGTCGCGGTCGAGCACGTAACCCTCGGGATGCTTCGGCCCGCGGTAGAACGCGCAGAAATCGCACACCGCCGTGCAGATGTTGGTGTAGTTGATGTTGCGGTCGATGTTGTAGGTCCGCCAGGGCTCGGGATGGAGCCGGCGGGTGACCGCATCGGCCGCGCGGCCAATGGCCGCGAGTTCGTGCGACTCGAGCAGCCGGACGGCGTCGTCGAACCCGAGCCGGCCTCCGGCGGCCACGTCGTCGAGAATGGGGGCGATGCCGGCGTTGCTGGTCATGAACGTCTCCCTGCCGAGGCCGCGGCCGGCGGCCGCGACGCTGCCGCAGCCCGCCCCGGTGCCAGCCCGATCCGGATCGCATGCTCGTGGAACAGCCGCAGGGCCTCCTGTTCGCGCGGGCCAAGATGATAGTGAAGATTGTCGCGAAGGTAGCCGAGGCACTGCGGCACCGTGAGACCGTGGCCGGCCGCCTCCGCCGCGGCGATCGCCGCCAGATTGGCCCGCCCAGAGTCGCGGGCGGCCGCCAGCAACGGCTCGATACCGCGGGTCTCGACGTCGGCCCGCGCGGCCCACACCGCGAACACGAACGGCAGCCCGGTCCACCGGCACCACTCGTCGCCGAGATCCCAGACGAGCTGGAACGCCCCGCTGATCGAGCCGAGGGCACGGTCGCCGATGAGCAGGACGGCATCGGCCGACGTGTCGGCCGGACCGGCACCGATCGGCAGCAGCGAGGTGGCCGGTCGCACGCCGTGCCGCTCCGCCAGGAGAATTCGAGCCAGGGTGGCGCTCGTTCGCGAGCCCTCATCGGTGGCGAGCGTCGCCACTCGTTCGGGCGCCGTTCGGAACAGCAGCTTCACGCTCATCACCGGGCCGCGGCAGCCGATGCACGCGTTCGATACGGTGCGATAACCATCGCCGCGAAACAGCTCGATCGACGGGATCAGGGCCACGTCGAGATCGCCCGATGCCAGCCGGTCGGCGAGCCGGCTCGGCAGGTCGTAGCGAACATCGACGCCGGCGGCTGCGAGGCCGTGCACGAGCGGCCGCGTGTTCAGATACTGCACCGCACCGACGCGCAGCTTCTTCCCCGTCCCGCCGAAACCGGCTGGACCAGGGGAGCACGAGGGGGGGAGGGACTGCTCGATCATCGGGGAAAGACCGCTGGACGCCCTCATGGCGTCCGTCGGTCACCAGAATAACCGTATCCCGTCGGCCCCCGTAACCCCGGGATTCCCGTGCCTCGCCCGCCCCGGCTTCAGGCTGTGCATTCCTCGAC
>CAZXIG010000296.1:0-3501 GCA_964640405.1 uncultured Candidatus Kuenenia sp. | reverse complement strand
CAGCGGAAGCGACGCGGATCATCCCCCGGCTCGCGCCTGGGGGCTTGTATGAGGAGGGTCCCCGGCTCATGAACCGGTTCAGACGTCGCAGAGTTCGACGGCCTGCTCGAGGCCCGGGAGGGCGGCGCGGGTGGGGATGAACTCGTGGCCGACGTAGCCCGTGTAGCCGATCTCCAGCAGCTTCCGCATCAACGGCGGGAAGTTGATCTCCTGGTTGTCGTCGAGCTCGCCGCGGCCCGGACAGCCGGCCGTGTGGATGTGGCCGATCACGTCCTTGCACTGCTCCACGCGGCGGATGAGGTCGCCGTTCATCACCTGCACGTGATAGAAGTCGAACAGCAGCTTCACGCGGGGCGAGCCCACCTTCCGCACGATGTTCGCCACGTAGTCGATGTCGTCACCCTGGTAGCCGGGGTGCCCCTTCATCGGGTGCGTGTCGTCGCGGGTGTTGAGGTGCTCCAGGCAGATGGTCACGCCCTTCTTCTCGGCGTGGCCCGCGATCTTCTTCAGGCCAGCCACGCAATTGGCGGCCCCCTCCTCGAGCGAGATCTCGCCGCTCTTCGGGTCTTCGGCATCCCGCCACTTGTAGCCCGTGAAGGCGATCACCGCCGGGAAGCCGGCCTCCGCGCAGGCGTCGATCGTCTCGGTGGTGCGGGCGATCACTTCGTCGTGGTACCGCGGATTGTTGAAGCCCTTCATGAACGGGGCGCCCGGCATGCCGTTGAAGGCGATCGCGTTGGTGAGGCCGTGCTTCTTCAGCGTGGCCCAGGTCTCGGGGGGCGCCAGCTCGATCGACTTGCAGCCGAGCTGCACGGCCACCTGGCAGAGTTTCTCGATGTCCCACTGGTCGCCGGCGAGGCTGTAGCACCAGTGAACGAGCGAATGCTTGATGTTGCCCTTGCGAGCGGTCATGGGAGCGGCTCCTGCGGGTGACGGGACGAATCCGAGCGGTGCGGCTGCGGCGAGGGTACCTGCAGCCGCGGTGATGGCTTCGCGACGGGTGAACTGATCGACCATGGAATGGATGCGCGGTGGGTTCACAGGCCGACGGCGAGGTACACGTGACGTTCCGCCAGGATCTGCCACAGTCTCACGCCCCGAGGGATTCCGTGCAAGCGTCCCCCGGGATCGGCATATCATATGGATCCGGTCACCTTCAGGAGCCTTGCCGTGCGTTCGTCCATCCTTGCCGTGGTGTTCGTGGGCCTGGCGATGCCGGCGGCGGTTGGTCGTCAGGTCGATGGGGAGAACGCCGCGGTCATGCAGTCGCCCGGCTTCGTCGCCGGGGTGCTCCGGTCGACGCGGAAGCTCGCCGGTCCCCCTGCGCCCCTCACACCGATCGACGATCTGCTGGCCAAGCCGGTAGACCTATCGTTCAGGGTGGCGTCGTTGCGGGATCTGGCGGCGGGCATCGAGCAGGCCGTCGATTGCGACGTGTGGTTCGACAGGCGGGCGCTCGAAGAGGCTGGTTTCGATCTGGACGATGCGATCGTGACGGCAGAGTCACACGGAATTCCACTCGCGCATTTTCTCACCCGCACGCTTCAGGACTGCGATCTCGACTGGACGGTGGCGGATGGAGGGATCGAGATCACCACGCGTGAGGCTGCTTTCGAGAGTCTGTGCACCCACATCTACGATGTCTCCGACCTGTGCGACGGGGCTGCCGGGCTGCAGACGCTCATCGCCGTGGTGAGCGGTGCGATCGCGCCGCACACGTGGGAGCAGTGTGGCGGGGATGGGGCGATCGCCATGGATCTCACCGACGATGCCGCGTCGCTCGTGGTGCAGCAGACGCTTGCCGTGCAGCGGAGGGTCGCGGGCTTCCTCGACGGGCTGCGGAGGCTCGAGTCGGAGCCTGCGGGCGAGCGGCAGACGCGTTCCGCCGAGGGCTATTGGTGCGATTCCGAACGCACGGTTGCCATCCGCACCGCACTTGCCCGGCCGGCGAAAGGCAGGGTCGAGTTCGCCGAGGCGTCGCTGCGAGACGTCGCCGACAGCCTCACGGAGGCCTCCGGCGTGCCGATCGTGCTCGACGTGAGGTCGGTTGACGATGCCGGCATCGACATCGACGAGCCGCGGATTTCTTTCGAGGGGCGCAGCCTGCCGCTGGGTCGTCTGCTCGACCGCATACTTCGCGACGTCTCGATGGCGTTCGTGGTGGAAGGCGATCAGATCGTCATCACGACTGCCGACGCGGCGTCCGAGCGGTTCTCGGTCGCGATCTATCCGGTCGATCGGCACATCGCCAAAGGGCGAGACATGGAGCGCATCGCCGCCATGCTGCAATCCAACGTCACTCCCGACATGTGGGAGGAGATGGGCGGGCCTGCCTATCTGAGGGCTGTCGACGGTGATGCGCCATGCCTCGTCGTGAGCCACACGACGGGCGGCCACCGGGCCGTGGCCGGGTTTCTCGGGTCGCTGAAGTGAGGGTCGATGACACGGCCTTCGGGGCGTGGTAGACAGAGGGCTTCGTCCAACCTTCCGGGAGCCGGCCCATGCCCTCGATCAAGCGAATTCTGGTCACCGGCGGCGCCGGGTTTCTCGGCAGCCATCTCTGCGAGCGGCTCGTCGAGGAGGGGCACGATGTCGTCTGCGTCGACAACTTCTTCACGAGCCAGAAGTCGAACGTCGCTCACCTGCTCGGCCGCGGCAACTTCGAGCTGATCCGCCACGACGTGATCCATCCGCTCTGGCTGGAGGTCGACGAGATCTACAACCTCGCCTGTCCCGCCGCCCCGGGCCACTACCAATACAACCCCATCAAGACGATGAAGACGAGCGTGATGGGGGCCATCAACCTGCTCGGGATGGCGAAGCGGTGCAGGGCCAAGATCCTGCAGGCATCCACGAGCGAGGTCTACGGCGACCCCGAGGTGCACCCGCAGCCGGAGAGCTACCGCGGCGCGGTGAACCCGATCGGCCCTCGCGCCTGCTACGACGAGGGCAAGCGGGCCGCCGAGACGCTGTTCATGGACTACCACCGCTCCAACGGCGTCAACATCCGCATCGTGCGGATCTTCAACACCTACGGGCCGCGGATGCATCCCTACGACGGGCGAGTCGTATCGAACTTCATCCGCCAGGCGATCATGGGCGAGCCGATCACGATCTTCGGCACCGGGGCGCAGACCCGCAGCTTCTGCTATCGCGACGATCTCGTCGAGGCGATGATCCGGATGATGAACGGGCCCGACTCGTTCGTCGGCCCGGTGAACATCGGCAACCCGGGCGAGTTCACGATCCGCCAGCTCGCCGAGCTCACGCTGGAACTCGTCGGTGGCAGGTCGCAGCTCGTGGAGAAACCGCTGCCGGTCGATGATCCCGAGCGGCGGAAGCCCGACATCACGCTGGCGAAGAAGCACCTCGGCTGGGAGCCGAAGGTGCCGCTGCGCGAGGGGCTCGCGAAGACGATCGAGTGGTTCAAGTCGGTGAAGCTCGACGAGTTCCGGGCCCCGACGCCGAATTTTTGAGCGGGGCAGATCCCCCGGCTTGCGC
>CAZXIG010000295.1:0-3543 GCA_964640405.1 uncultured Candidatus Kuenenia sp. | reverse complement strand
GGAACCGCTCGTCGAGGCTGCGGCCGTCGCGCCGCAGGTCGGCCGGCGGCCCGTCGAACCGCAGCCGCCCCTCGGAGATGAGGATCACGCGATCGGCGAGCGCCTCCACCTCCTGCAGGATGTGGGTCGAGAGGAGAATCGTCTTCTTCTCGCCCAGTCGCCGGATCGTCTCGCGAACCTCGCGGATCTGGTTCGGGTCGAGGCCGCTCGTCGGCTCGTCCAGAATCAGCACGTCGGGCTCGTGCAGCAGCACCTGGGCCATGCCCACCCGCTGCCGGTAGCCCTTCGAGAGCTTGCCGATCGCCTTGCCGATCACGCTGCCGAGTTCGCACTGCTTCACGACGGCCTCGATCCGCTCCTGCTTCCGGTCGCCGGCCAGCCCGCGGGCGTCGGCGAAGAACTCGAGCAGGCTGCGGGGCGTCATGTCGGGATAGAGAGGGCCGTTCTCCGGCAGATAGCCGAGCCGCTCGGCCCCGGCCAGCCGATCGGTCGCCATGTCGTGGCCTGCGATCCGGGCCCGGCCGGCCGACGGTGCCAGATAGCCCGTGAGGATCTTCATCGTGGTGCTCTTCCCGGCGCCGTTGGGCCCGAGAAAGGCCACGATCTCGCCGCGAGGCACGCTGAAGGTGATGTCCTTGATGGCGATGAAGTCGCCGTAAAACTTCGAGAGCCCGTCGGCCTCGATCATGGCCGGGCCGGCCGCGTGAGATCCATTCGCTGCATGCTGCATGGGGTCGTCGCCTCTGGATTCCTCGACGCCGACATTGTTTCCGGGTGCGCCATTCCCGGCAACCCTGCGCTTTCACCGCCGGGCTGGGGAATCCGTGGCAGGCTCACGGATCAACTGGCCCACGCCGCCGGCCGGGGGCTCGTGCTCGCCGCCGGCGGATTTTGCGAGTACTTGGCTCTCTCGGCAGTAGCTCGGCACAGGGTCCGCAAAATTCACCGGCGGCTGCGCGCGACCCCCGGCCGGCTCTCCCCTGCCTGAAAGCGGGTCATCTTGCGAGGGGCTGCCCATGCCCCAGACGCCGGCGTTGGCGGCAAGCGAAGGCAGGATGCCGAAGCGCAGCCGCCATCGAGTGAGCGCAGGGCAGGATGCCCGTAGCGAACGTCCGGCGGCTGGGGCGTGGGCAGCCCCGAGCCCACGCTACGCGATGCCCTTCAGTGCCTCCAAACTTGGCGCAGACGCACCGCGGTGCCACGCGATGTGCCGGAGCCAGTGCGGGTCGGGCTCGGGGTAGTCGGCGCGGAAGTGGACGCCGCGGGTCTCCTGCCGCTCGAGGGCCGCGCGGATCATCAGCCGGGAGACCTCGAGCATGTTCTGGAGCTGCCAGCCCTCGGGAGACGAGAACTGCCGCGGGAGCACGTAGCGACACCAGCCTTCCACGAGGTCGAGGGCCTCGGCGAGCGAGTCGCCGCTGCGCTCGACGCCGACGTGCCGCCACATCAGGGCCTGGAGGGAGTTGCGGATGTCGCCGAGGTCGAGGCCGGCCGCCGACTCGCCGTTGGCCTCCACCTGCCGCGGATGGGAGAGCGGCGGGATGCGAAAGTCGTCGCCGCCGGAGGCGAGCACGTCGGCGGCCGCGGCCTCGCCGGCGCGGGCACCATAGACGAGGCCTTCGAGCAGGCTGTTGCTCGCCAGGCGATTCGCGCCGTGGAGGCCGCTCGAGGTCACCTCGCCGGCCGCGAACAGGCCCTGCACGCTCGTGCGGCCGTTCGCATCGACCGATACGCCGCCGATCATGTAGTGGGCGCCCGGCCGGACCGGAATCCGGTCGCGGGCCAGGTCGAGCCCGAACTTCGCGCACAGCTCGGCCATGCCCGGGAACCGCGACCGCACCATCGCCGGATCGAGGTGCGAGAGGTCGAGGTAGACGCTGGCGTGATGGGTGCGGTGCATCACGACCGTGATCGCCCGCGAGACCACGTCCCGCGGCGCGAGCTCGGCCCGCGAGTCGAACTCCGGCATGAACCGCCGCCCCTCGCGATCGACGAGGTAAGCGCCCGCGCCCCGCACGGCCTCGGTGATCAGGCTCCGGGCGCCGCCGGCGATGTAGAGCACCGTGGGATGGAACTGCATGAACTCCATGTCGCGGAGTTCCGCGCCGGCCCGCCAAGCCAGGGCCATGCCGTCACCGCTCGCACCGGGCGGATTGGTCGATTCGCGGTAGAGCTGCCCCGCTCCGCCCGTCGCCAGGATCGTCCGCCGTGCCCAGACGATCGTCTTGCCGTGGGCCGGGTTCCAGACGATCGCGCCGCGGCAGACGCCGCCGTCGGTCATGAGATCGATCGTGAACGTGTCGGGCCAGACGGAGAGGTTGTCGAGCTTGCGGGTCTGCTCGATGACGGCCCGCATCACCTCGCGGCCGGTCGCATCGCCGAGCGCGTGCACGATGCGGTGATGGCTGTGGCCTCCTTCGCGGCCGAGCTCGAGCGTGCCGTTGCGGGCGTCGAACCGCGTGCCCCAGGCGATCAGCTCGGCGATCCGCGCCGGCGCCTCGCGGACGACCGCATCGACCACGTCCTCGTGGCAGAGCCCGCCCCCTGCGACGAGCGTGTCGGCGACGTGGTTGTCGAACCGGTCCTCGGGATCGACCACGCCGGCGATGCCCCCCTGGGCCCACTGGCTCGACGAGTTGCGGAGGTCGTCCTTCGTGATCACCGTCACCGAGAGCCGCGGATCGACGGCGAGCGCCGCCCGCAGCCCGGCGAGTCCGCCGCCGAGGATGAGGACGTCGGTGAAGCAGTGCGGCACCCGCTTGGGCCCGAACGACACCAGATACCGCGGTCCCTCGAAGGTGTCGCTCATTCGTCGCTGCCGCCCACGCTCGTGCCCTGGAGAAACGCCCGGAATTGATCGCGGTAGTCGGCGGGGGGCTTGGTTCGCCGCCCTTCCGCCTGGCCCCCCTTCGCATCGGCGGGCACGTCGCGCGAGCTCCGCACGCCGTCGGGACGGAGGCCGAGGCTCTGGAGCGTCCGCTCGAAGCGGCTGCGCTGCTTCGCGTCGCCCGTGTCGGCCTGCCGCCGCATCTTTTCCCAGCGGTCGAGGAACGCGCGGGCCTGCTCGGGCGTCCAGCCGAGCGCGTCGAGCACGTCGGTGCGACCACCGTTCACCGCATCGCGCAGATGCGCGAGCGCGAGGTCGGCAGCGTTGCGGGCATTGGCCAGATCCTGCTCCGTCCACTCCATCTCCTTGCGAGCGGGGGGTTCGGCAGCGGCATCGGCCGCCCGTTCATTCCGCTCGCCTCCCGCCGCGCCCCCGGCGCCGACGGCATTCTTCTGTGGTTGCTGGCCACCACCGGCCTGCGCCGCGCCAGCGTCACCCGGTTGTCCGGGCTGTTGGCCAGGCTTGGCAGCGGGTTTTGTTCCGGGCTTCCCACCGGGCTTGTCCTGATTGGCGGCTTGCTGGGGCTGGCGCGCGTCTTTGCCCTGCCCCTCGCCCTTGGTATCGGCCGATTCAACCTGTTGACCGCCGCCGCCCTGTTGCTGACCGCCGGCCTTGCCCTGACCTGGCTGCGCCCCCTGCACCTGGCCATCACGTTG
>CAZXIG010000294.1:0-3610 GCA_964640405.1 uncultured Candidatus Kuenenia sp. | reverse complement strand
CAGGGTCGCACCGAGCAGCAGATCAAAACATTGGCTGACGCGATGCAGCGGCTCACGGTCCGCACCGATGCGGTCGTCGGCCACACGTTCGAACTCCGGTTTCGCGACCGACTCACGGCTTATCTCGGCAGGTTTCTGCGAAGGGGAAAGGTAGTTGGCAACGACACGTTTTTCGACGCGCTCGAGTCCCGCGTGACCACGGAAGAAATCGATGATTTCCTCCGGGCCGACATCGTCGCCAAGGGGCTCGTGGACGGCGCGGAAGCGTATGTCGTCGTCGAGGTCTCCTCGACGGGCGACACGAATGACGTCGTCCGCGCTGAGCGAAGGGCTGCGATTCTCCGCAAGGCGGGGCTCAATGCCATTCCACTCGTAGCATGCGGCGCCATCCTTCCGGAGGCACTGGACTTTGCCCATCGGTCCGGCGTGCACGTCTGGTGCAACGGATCCATCGTGGATGCCGCCGCCTAGGAAATACCGCAAAGGCAAATGCTGTCGCTCAGCCAGCCGATGGCGGGCCGAAGACGATCGACACGGGGGAGGGGCAGTCGATCTTCGTGCCGGTAAACGTCAGCCGGCCCGTGGTCTGGTCGATGGCGAACACGGAGATGGTGTTCGATTTTTGCCCGGCGGCGAGCAGAAACTTTCCGGTCGGGTCGATGGTGAACGCGCGGGGCATGGCGACTTCGGTCGGCTGCACGCCGAGGAACGTGAGCGTGCCCTTCGCCTCGTCGATCGTGAACATCGCGATCGTGTCGTGGCCGCGGTTCGAGGCGTAGAGAAACCTGCCCGACGGATGGGCCACGATCTCGGCACACGAGAATCCCTTGCGGTCGGTGACGTCGGCCGGAAGGGTGGAGAGCGTCTGGAGCTCGCGGAGCGAGCCTGCCTCTGGGTCGTAGGCGAAGGCCGTGACGGTGAGGTCGAGCTCGTTGACGGCGTAGCCGTAGCGGCCGGTCGGATGAAACGCGAAGTGCCGTGGGCCGGCGGCGGTCTTCACGCGGGCGTAGCCGTGGGGCAGGATCGTCGCCTTCTCGGCATCGAGCTTGAAGACGATCACCTGGTCGAGCCCGAGGTCGCAGGCCACCGCGAATCGGCCGTCGCGTGAGACGTCGATCGAATGGCCGTGCGGCTTCTCCTGGCGGCTGGTGTTGAGGCCGAACTCGCCGGCCCTTGGCCAGCCATGCTGGAAGAAACCCGCCGGCTCACCGGCCGGCGCCGGGACGACGGGCTCGAGCGACCCGTCGGCGGCGAGGCCGAGGCAGATCGTGCTGCCACCGCCGTAGTTGGCCGCGAGCACGACCTTGCCGGCAGGATCGACCGACGCGTGGCAGGGACCGCTGCCGCCGGACGGCTGCCCGCCCTTGCGGGTGAGCATGCCGCTGGCGGGATCGTAGGCGAAGGCCGCGACGCCGCCGCTGGGCTTGCCGTCGAACGTGCCGACCTCGGCCACGGCATAGAGCATCGGGAGCCGCGGATGGATCGCGAGGAAGGACGGGTTCTGCTCGGTGCCCGCGAGCTTCGCCGGCGAGAGCCTGCCGGTCGAGTCGTCGAAGCTCGCCACGTAGATCCCCTCCGACTTCGCCGGCCCACCGGTATAGGTGCCGAACCAGACGAGCCGCTCGGCGGCCGCCGCATCCGCACCCGCAAAGACCATCGCGATGAGCAGCCACAAGGAGGTGCAACGTGGATTCATGCCGAGGACTCCGCAGCAGGGGGTGAAGTGAACAATGGAAATGTTTCGCGGAGTGTACCTTGTACGGCGAAAGCACCAGAGGTTGTCTGTCATGGAAAAAAACGTGTCGTCCTGGCAGCCGACCCGGCAGTGTGGCCGCGGCAGTTGGCTGGCCGTCGGGTTCATCGCGGCAGGGGTCGTGGCGGTGGGGCTCGCGGGCCGGGAGGCCCGCCCGTGGCGGCGGGTGGCCGCCGTGGTGGCTCCGACGCCCGGCGACCGGATCCGCGACCTGCAGATCGCGGCCGAGGCGACCGGCCGGGCCGCGTGGGGGCACTGGGGCGACCAGCCCGAGAAATATGTCGCCTGGTCGAATCATTCGAACCGGCTCATCCCGGTCTACTCGTTCGGGATGTCGCTCGCGGCGGTGTCGGGCACGAACAGCATCTATCGCGATGCGGCGCGGCTCGAATCGCTCTACGGCCGGCTGCCCGACCACACGTTCAACCCCGGTGCCGAGTATTTCGACCAGACCGATGTCTATCGGCTGCAGCTGGCCGCCGCCGATGCCGGCAAGAAACGGATCGTCCTCGTTGTCTTCGACGGCATGGACTGGCACACGACCCGCGCCGCGGCGATCGCCACGACCGGCAGCGTGGCCTACGAAGCGGGCCGCGGCACCGGCTTCGCCTTCCAGGACTATCGCGGTGCACCGACCGACTTCGGATTCTGCGTGACGAGCCCGGCCAACGACGGCACGGCGTTCGACGTCGATGCCCAGGCGGTGAAGACTCCCGGTGGCACGACTCCCGGCGGCTACGACTCCAGCCGCGGCGGCGCGACGCCCTGGGATCCGCGGGTGAACCTCCGCTATCTGATCGGCCGCGATCGCGAACGGCCGCATGCCGTGACCGACTCCGCCGCCTCGGCCACCTCGCTCTGCGTCGGCCGCAAGACCTACAACGACGCGATCAACGTGGGGCCCGCGGGGGAGCCGTTCGAGCCGCTCGCCCGCACGCTCCAGGCGCGCGGCTACGCCGTGGGCGCCGTCACGAGCGTGCCGGTGTCGCACGCCACGCCCGCCTGCGCCTATGCCAACAACGTGAGCCGCGACGACTACCAGGACATCGCCCGCGACCAGCTGGGCCTGCCGTCGATCGCCCATCGCACCACTCCGCTCGCCGGCCTCGACGTGCTCGTCGGCGGCGGCCACGGCGTGAAGGTCGAACAGGAGGCTGATCAGGGCCGCAACTTCGAGCCGGGCCACAAGTACGTGGCCGACTCGACGCTGGCTGCGATCGACGTGCGAAATGGCGGCCGCTACGTCGTGGCCATGCGGAGGGCGGGCTCCCGCGGCTGCGACGTGCTCGCGGCGGCTGCCCGCGAGGCGATCGCGACGAAGCGGCGGCTGTTCGGCTTCTTCGGCGCGGCCGAGGGGCACCTGCCGTTCCGCACGGCCGACGGCGACTTCAATCCGTCGGCTGCTCCACCGGGCGACGAGGCTGACCGGCTTCGCACAAAGTATGGCGGCGCGATCCACTACACGCCCGCCGACATCACCGAAAACCCGACGCTCGCCGACATGGCCGAGGCGGCCCTCGACGTGCTCGACGCCCGCGGCCCGTTCTGGCTGATGGTGGAGGCCGGCGACGTCGATTGGGCGTCGCATGCCAACAACATCGACACGACGATCGGGGCCGTGCAGAGCGGCGACGCCGCGTTTCGGGCGATCGTGGCCTGGATCGAGCGGCACGACGCGTGGGACGATTCGGTCGTGATCGTGACGAGCGACCACGGCCATTTGTTCGTGCTCACCGATCCGCAGGCGTTTGCCGCCGGCACGGCCGTGAAGCCGTGACCGTCATGCAGAGAAGCCCCCGAATAAAAGCGGTCCCAAATAGAAGCCCCCATGCGCAAGCAGGGGGATATTGTGGCGTC
>CAZXIG010000293.1:0-3613 GCA_964640405.1 uncultured Candidatus Kuenenia sp. | reverse complement strand
GCGAGGTGGGCGAGGGCCGCAACGTCACCCACCAGCAGAAGAAGCTCAACGAGGAGGAGCTGCGGGCCTTCCGCTCACGGTTCGGGATTCCGATCTCCGACGACGAGGTGGCGAAGGCGCCCTTCTATCGCCCGCCGGAAGACTCCGAGGAAATGCGGTATCTCCGCGAGCGGCGGGCCGCCCTTGGCGGGCCGGTGCCGAGCCGTCCCACGCAGGGGCCCGTGCTCAAGACGCCGGCGCTCGCCGACTACCTGGGCTTCATCGAGAAGAGCGCCGGCCGCGAGGTCTCGACCACCACGGGCGTGGTGACGCTCCTCGCGTCGCTCCTCAAGGACAAGCAGATCGGCAGGTACATCGTGCCGATCGTGCCCGACGAATCGCGGACGTTCGGCATGGATCCGCTCTTCAAACAGTGCGGTATCTACGCCCACACGGGCCAGCTCTACGAGCCGGTCGATTCCGACCAGCTCCTCTACTATCGCGAGGCGAAGGACGGCCAAATCCTCGAGGAGGGCATCACCGAGGCGGGAAGCATGTCGAGCTTCATCGCAGCCGGCACGGCCTACGCCAGTCATGGCGTGCCGATGATCCCGATGTTCATCTATTACTCGATGTTCGGCTTCCAGCGGATCGGCGACCTGATCTGGGCGGCGGGCGACATCCGGGCCCGTGGGTTCCTGCTCGGCGGCACCGCCGGCCGCACCACGCTCAACGGCGAGGGGCTGCAGCATCAGGACGGCCACAGCCAGCTCTTCGCGATGGCCTTCCCGACGGTCAAGGCCTACGACCCGGCGTTCGTCTACGAGTCGACGGTGATCATGCTCGACGGCCTCGAGCGGATGTACGCCAAGGGCGAGGACTGGATCTATTACCTCACCATCTACAACGAAAACTACGAGATGCCCCCGATGCCGCCGGGCTGCGAGGAGGGCATTCTCAAGGGCATGTACAAGCTGCGGTCGGTGGCGGCGAAGGGCAAGCCGGTCGCGGCGAAGCTGCCGGCCGTCAACCTCTTCGGCTCCGGCTCCATCCTGCGGGAGGTGATCCGGGCCGCCGAGCTGCTCTCCGAGCACTGGGGCGTGGCGTCCGACGTGTGGAGCGTCACGAGCTGGAAGGAGCTGCGCCGCGAGGCCCAGGAATGCCGGCGGTGGAACATGCTGCATCCGGAGTCCGCGCCGCGGCGGAGCTACCTCGAAGAATCTCTCGGCAAGGCCGACGGCGTGTTCGTGGCGGCGAGCGACCACGTGCGGGCCGTGCCCGAGCAGCTCGATCCCTGGATTCCGGGCGGACTGTTCGTGCTCGGCACCGACGGCTTCGGTCGCAGCGAGACCCGCGGGCCGCTCCGGCGGCACTTCGAGGTCGATGCCGAATGCATCGCCGTGGGCGTGCTGTCGCGGCTGGCGGCGGTCGGTGCGATCGGCACGCACGTCGTCGCCGAGGCGATCAAGCGGCTCGGCATCGACCCCGACAAGATCGATCCCGCGTCGGCCTGATGCCGCCGCGGGACACGCCGCGGGCCGCGTGGGCCGGCGGTGGATCACCCTTCTGACCAGTTCCGTCTTCGACCAACCGAAAGAACCTCGATGGCTACCGAATTCAAGCTGCCCGACCTCGGAGAGAACATCGCCTCGGGTGACGTCGTCACCGTGTTCGTGGCGGAAGGCGACGTTGTGAAGCCGGGGCAGGCGCTGCTCGAAGTCGAGACCGACAAGGCGGTCATCGAGGTGCCCTGTCCGCCGGGCGGTCGGATCGCCAAGGTGCTCGTCAAGAAGGGGGAGACGGTCAAGGTCGGGCAGACGCTCGTGGTGCTCGAGGCGGCCGGCTCTGCGCCCGCCGCCGCCAAGCCGGCGGCGAGCCCGCCGCCTGCTGCCGCAGCGGCCCCGAAGCCCGCGGCCCCGGCTCCCGCCCCCGCGGCGAAGCCCGCTCCAACACCCGTCGTGGCCCCCGCGGCAGCCGTCGCTCCGGCGCCCGTCGCGACAGCGATCGCCGAGGAACCGGCCTCCTCAGGCGGCAAGGCGGTCGAGCCGGCCGGTCCCGCGGTGCGGCGGCTGGCCCGGGAACTCGGTGTCGATCTGGCCGCCGTCCGCGGCAGCGGCCCCTCCGGGCGGATCGTGCGGGAAGACGTGATCGCCGCGGTGCGGCAGGCCGGCGGGGCAGGTTCGGGCGGTCGCACGCAGCGTTCATCGACGGCCACGGAGCGGGACGACTGGGGCCCGATCCGCCGCGAGCAGATGTCGCGGATGCGGAAGACGATCGCCGCCAACATGGTGAGGAGCGTGCAGACGATCCCCCACCTCACCAACTTCGACGATGCCGACGTCACCGAACTCGAGGTCCTGCGGAAGGCCTCGGCCCCCGAATATGCCAAGAACAACCTCAAGCTCACCGCCCTCGCGTTCGTGATCAAGGCCGTGAGCCTGTCGCTGCGGCAGCATCCGGCCGTGAATGCGACGATCGATCCCGAGAAGGGAGAGATCGTCTACAAGGACTACGTCAACGTCGGCCTCGCGGTGGACACGCCCCGCGGGCTCGTGGTGCCCGTGCTCCGCGACTGCGACGCCATGAGCATTCCGCAGATCGCCCAGGCGATCGCCGACACGGCGGAGAAGGCGAAAAACGCCCAGTATGGGATCGAGGATCTCCGCGGCGGCACGTTCACGATCAGCAATCTGGGCGCCGTCGGCGGCGCCTATTCGACGCCGATCATCAACTGGCCGGAGGTGGCTATCCTGCTCCTGGGCCGGTCGCGAAAGATGCCGGTCGTCCACGAAGACAAGATCGAGCCGCGGCTGATGATGCCGCTGTCGCTCTCCTACGATCATCGGCTGATCGACGGGGCGATGGCGGCCCGCTTCCTGAACGAGGTGATCGGCTACCTGGAGAGTCCGGGCCGGCTGCTCTTGGCCATGTAAAGCCCCGGCCGCGGCGAGTGGCTGGATTGGATGAACACAGTGAACACACCCGACGACATCGACTCCACCGGCACGGCGAGCCTGGCGTTTCTCGAAGACCTGTTCGAGCAGTACCGCGCTGATCCCTCCGGCGTTCCGGCCGACTGGCGGGCCTATTTCGAGGCGCTCGACGCCGAACCCCGGAATGGCGTGGCCCGCACGGCAGCGGCGACGAACGGCCATGCCACCACGGCGCCGCCGCGGCCCGCAGCGCCCAAGCCCGCGGCCCATGCGAAGCTCGTGACACCCGACGGGATCGCGACCGGGCATGCGGTGGCGATCGCCAACGGCGAGGTGAAACTGCCGGCGGCGCCCGCCGGCGAGGCGAAGCCGCTCCCGCTGCCACCGGTGGCGGAGGGCACGGCCGGGGAGGAGCGGGTCGCCTTCCTGCAGGACCGTGTCGATCAGCTGGTGCGGGCCTTCCGCGTCCGCGGCCACCTGATGGCCGAGATCGACCCGCTCGGCCGGCCTCGGCCCGGCCTGCCCGAACTCGATCCGCGGTTCTACCACCTCACCGAGGCGGACATGGACCGCAGCTTCTCGACCGACACGATCGAGGGGCCGCAGTCGATGTCGCTGCGGCAGATCATCAAGCGGCTGCGGAACACCTACTGCCGGTCGATCGGCGTGCAGTTCATGCACATGGACGACCTGCGGGTGCG
>CAZXIG010000292.1:0-3648 GCA_964640405.1 uncultured Candidatus Kuenenia sp. | reverse complement strand
AGGCGGCCGACGTGCCCGACGACACCTACCTCGACGGCAAGGTCGCCCGCCTCGCGGCCGAGACTCTCGCCTCGCTCAAGCGACGCGGCGAGCCCTTTTTTCTCGCCGTCGGAATGATCAGACCGCATCTTCCCTTCGTGGCGCCCAAGCGCTACTGGGACCTCTACGACCCCGCCACGATCCCTGCACCCGCCTTCCAGGAACTGCCGCATGGGGCTCCTGGCTTCGTCGGGAATGGAAGCGGCGAACTGCGGGACTATGCCGACATCCCCAAGCAAGGGCCGTCGACATCTACCCGACGCTGGCCGACGTGTGCGGGCTTCCCGTCCCGGCCGGGCTTGACGGCGTGAGCCTCCGGCCGGTTCTCGACGACGCCTCGGCCCGCGTCCGGGAGGTGGCCATCAGCCAGTATCCCCGTAAGACGAAAGACCGGCAGCTCATGGGCTACAGCATTCGCGACGACCGCTGGCGGCTGACGCTGTGGCGCGACCGTGAAGACGGCACCCTCGTGGCGAGCGAACTCTACGACGAGGAAGGCGACCCCGACGAGACGGTGAATCTGGCCGACCGCAGCGAGCACTCCGATGTCGTGCGCCGCCTCTCCACGCACATTCCGCCACTGGTCGGTGCGGCGCCTCGGCGTCAATGACGCCATTCCCCGCCGGGCCGGACGTCAGACGGTGTGCTGCGAATCTTCTTCGAGCGGTGTCGTGGGATCGACCAAGAGCCAGCAGACGGCGCCGGCGAGGCAGACGACGGCCGTCACGTGAAACGTGAGCGGCCAGTTGCCCGTGCGGCCCACGATCATGCCGAGCACGATCGGCGAAACGACGCCGCCGAGCTGGCCAGCCATGTTCATCGTGCCGCCGAGCGTGGCCGTGGCCCGGCCGCCGATGTCCATGCAGGTGGTCCACGATCCGGGCATCGTGAGATCCATCGCGAAGCTGACCAGCGCGATGAGCGCGACAGCCACATACGGATTCGTCGCGAACGTCGAGGCCACGAGCAGCCCTGCGGCCGCCGCCATCGCCCCGGCCCCGAGCAAGCGCCGCGTGCGGCCGATCCCGATCCGGCGAGCCAGCGGGGGCGTGAGCCAGCCGGCCGCGAGCGAGCCGAAGCCGCCGAGCAAAAGCGGCAGGCCGGCCAGCGCGGCGCTCGCCTTGAGGTCGAACTTCCAGACCTCGAGCAGATACGTCGGAAACCAGGTGACGAAGAAATACCAGGCGTAGCTCATCGCCGCATACTGGCCGCAGAGGCACCAGACCGTCCGCGACGTGGCCATCTTTCGCCAGGGCACGTGGAGGTGGTCGCCGCCGGGGGGCGGTGGCGGCGGCAGGAGCGCGGCCTCGGCGGCGTTCACGCCCGGGTGAGTCCGTGGGTCGTCGCGATACCACCAGGCAAACACGACCGCCCAGACCACGCCCAAGAGGCCAAAGAACAAAAACGCCTGCCGCCAGGTCATCACCATGAGGCAGGCGTAGACGAGCAGCGGCGTGATCGCGCCCCCCCACCGGGCGCTCATCCACATGATGCCCTGCGCCCGCGACCGCTCCTCGGCAGGCAGCCACCGCTTGAGGGCCTTCGTCAGGTTGGGGAAGCAGCCCGCCTCTCCGGCGCCGAACAGAAACCGCGTGGTCATGAGCGAGGCGAGATTCCAGGCCCAGCCCGTGGCCGCCGTGAAGAAGCTCCACCAGAGCACGATCCGCAGGAGCACCTTCCGCGGGCCGATCCAGTCGCCGAGGTAGCCGCCCGGGATCTCGAAGAGGGCGTAGGCGAGCGTGAACGCGGAGAAGACCCAGCCCATCTGCGGCTTGGTGAGGCCGAGGTCGTCCATCACCAGCGGCGCCGCCTGTGAGATGGCGACGCGGTCGATGTATTGCAAAACGGCGAGCGTGACGGCGAACACCACCACGATCGCACGGGTGTTGCTCGGCCGCGTGCTTCCGCCCTCTCCGTGCGTCATGGACGAGACTATGCAGGGGGTGGTGCAGATGGTCAAGCGACGGCCGGGGTCCCCGGGCTTCCGCCCGGGGCTTGTTGGGAGGGGCGGGTCCCCGGGCTTCCGCCCGGGGCTTTTTGTTGGTCGGCAAGAAGCCCCCGGCGGGAGCCGGGGGACCGCTTGACCGCGGCGGTTCGTTTGCTTTTTTGACGATCTTTTCCCCGGCGCACAACGTAGGCTGTCGGCCACCTTCAAACCATTCCGGAGCATCCGCCCATGACGAGCCCTGCCCGTGAACGTGTCTGCCGTTTCCGCTCGCGGGGCGCCGACACGCCGCCCCGCGTCGGCGCCGTCGTCGACGACACCGTGATCGACCTCTCCGCGGCGGGCGTGGCCTCGCTGGCCGCCATCCTCGATGCGGCCGACCCCGCCGCCGCGGTGCGGGAGGCTCTCGTGAAGGGCGGCCCGCGTCACCGTCTGGCCGACGTCGTGTTCCTGCCGCCCGTCGAGCGGCAGGAGGTGTGGGCCGCCGGCGTGACCTACCTGCGGAGCAAGACCGCACGGATGGAGGAATCGGATTTCAGCGCCACGGCCTACGACCGCGTCTACGAGGCACCGCGGCCGGAGATCTTCTTCAAGTCGGTGGCCGATAAGGTGGTCGGGCTCGGCGACAACGTGGGCATTCGCGGCGACGCGAAGTGGAACGTCCCGGAGCCGGAACTCGCTCTCGTGATGAACTCTCGGGGCGACATCGTCGGCTGCACGATCGGCAACGACATGAGCTCCCGCGACATCGAAGGGGAGAACCTTCTTTACCTGCCGCAGGCGAAGGTCTACGACCGCTCCTGCGGCCTCGGCCCCTGGATCGTGCTCGGCTGCGACGAGCGCGAGGCCCGCGGCTGGACCGTCTCGATCACGATCCACCGCGGCGGCCGTGAGGTCTTCGCCGGAACCACCCGGATCGACCAGATCAAGCGGTCGTTCACCGAGCTGGCGGAGTATCTGTGGCGGTCGCAGTCGTTTCCCAACGGCGTCGTCCTGCTCACCGGCACGGGTGTCGTGCCCGACGAGTCGTTCACGCTGGCCGCGGCCGACCGCATCACGATCACGATCGACGGGATCGGCACGCTCGAAAACCCCGTCACCGTTGTCTGAGCTGAGGAACCCCCATCGATGACCACACCGCACGGCAACAACTTCATCGCGGGCCGGCTCGTCGGCGCTCCGCAGGGCTTCGCCGCGACGAGCCCGCTCGACGGCCGCGAGCTGCCCGGCCGCTTCAGCCTCGCGTCGCTCGACGATGCCGCGGCGGCGATGCAGGCGGCCGAGGCCGCAGCCGAGCCGCTGGCCGGCACGACGGGCGAGGCTCGCGGTGCGTTTCTCGAACGGATCGCCGACGAGATCATGGCCCTCGGCGACGCCCTCATCGAACGGGCCGGCCTGGAGACGGCGCTCCCGGCGGCGCGGCTCACGGGCGAGCGGCTCCGCACCGTGAATCAGCTCAAGCTCTTCGCCGCCCAGGCCCGCGACGGGGCATGGACGGATCCGCGGATCGACCGCGCCCAGCCCGACCGGCAGCCGTTGCCGCGGCCCGATCTCAGGCGGGCGAAGCGGCCGCTCGGGCCCGTCGTCGTCTTCGGGTCGAGCAACTTTCCGCTCGCCTTCTCGGTGGCCGGGGGCGACACGGCAAGCGCGCTGTGCACGGGCAA
>CAZXIG010000291.1:0-3657 GCA_964640405.1 uncultured Candidatus Kuenenia sp. | reverse complement strand
CTACGGCCCGAGGCTGCCGGCGGGCT
This sequence comes from uncultured Candidatus Kuenenia sp., assembly GCA_964640405.1. Taxonomy (GTDB): domain Bacteria; phylum Planctomycetota; class Planctomycetia; order Pirellulales; family UBA1268; genus QWPN01. The sequence continues at coordinate 3,631 of CAZXIG010000291.1, read as the reverse complement.
CCCCCTTGTCGTCGAAGAATTCGACGGTGCCGGTGCGGCGGTCGGGACGCGTGCCGATCGCAATCGAATCGACGCCGGCCGCGTCCTTGATCTCGATCCGGCCGCCGCCGTCGCCCACCACGCGGCCGAGATGCACGAGCACGGTGCCGTCGGTGCCCGTCACGATCAGCTCGCGGCAGACGATCTGCCCCGTTTCGAGGCCGTCGTCGCGACTGGCCCGGTCTTCATCGGCCACGATCGCGGCCCGCACCGCCATCCCGATGGCGAGAAACAAAAGCGGATACACGGTCCAGCGTTCACGGCTCGTCATCGAGCGGGTTCTCTCATTCGCGTTCGGGGAGGCGACGGGATCGGTGCGAGGATCGCGAGCGTGGCGTGCGGCCGCCAGCGAGCGAACTCGTACCGTTCCGTCGCCGGCTTATTCACCGTGCAGCTGCCGCAGGCGGCCCGAGAGCCGGAGGATGAGCTGCACCCGCTCGAATTGGTCGAGCCAGTCGGCGGTCGTCGCGGCCAACGCGTCGGCCGGCGGCGGCGCGGCGCCGCTGGCGCAGGTGTCGCCCAGTTCCATGGCCGCGGAGGCGCGGTAGGCGGAGAGCGTGCGGTCGCCGTAGAAGAGCACGGGCGTGAAGTCTTCGCTGAAGAACGCCGCCGTCGGCACGCGTTGGCCGCCGCACACCTTGAGATGGGCCGCGATCTCGGGGATGGCGTCGCGATCGAGGAACCGCAGGTCGATCGCCTTCGTCTCGGCGGCGAAGGCCGCGAAGATCGGGCACTGGTTCACGCAGTCGCCACACCAGGCGCCGGCGAGCACGAGCACGGGCATCCGTCGCTTGAACGATGCGAGCAGCTGTTTTTGGGCCGCCGTGAGCAATACCCGGCTCCGCACCCCCTCCCACCGCATCCGCTGGTCGGGCGTGGCATGAGTGGCGAGAAAGGCGTCGTAGGGGAGTGCCTGGGCGAAGGCGGCCGACCAGGCATCGGCGGTGGGAGGCGCGCCGGCGCCGGCGATCGGCGGCGTGGTGCGGATGCTGGTGGTGGCGGTCATGGCGGGTGCTCCTGGGGAAGGACGTGGTTCGCGGGCCGCATCATATCGGGGAGACGACAAGCTGGAGAAAGTGCGGGCGACGCGGCAACCCTCGGATGCAAAAAAAGCATGCAAAACGCCCCTTGGAACGGCCTTGACCCCGCCTCGCGGGCTTTCCTACTGTTCGCCCCGCCTGAAGGCCATGGGGTGAAACCCAAACGGTTCAGCCCCCTCGATGTCAGCGGCAGCACGGATGCTCGCCGCCGACATCGGGCAAGCGGCCCTCGGCACTCTTGCCGTCCAATCGCTCCCGGAAACGGTCCAGGTTCTCCGCCCCCCTGGTACCTGGGCCGTTCCGGGGGCCTTTGGGCAGGCCTCTCTCGCGTTGCACGAACCCCCGGCTTGCGCCTGGGGGCTTGTATGGGAAGGGAATCCCCCGGCTCGGCGCTCACATAAGAGCCCCCATGCGCAAGCAGGGGGATCATGCGGCCGCCACTCCAAAACGCGCGGCCCAACCACATTCACTCGCCTACAATGTCTGCATGAGCAATCCCTCGCCGCCCGGGGCGGAAAAGATCATTCGCTGGATCATGGTGGGCGTCGTGGCCTGGGGTGTGTTTCACGCCATCGGGGCTTGGCGGCTCAACAACGATCCGCGGCGGATGCTCGTCGTGCTCGGCTGCGTGGCGGCGTTCCTGGGATTCTGGGCCGCGATGCTTTCGGCACGGGCACGGAGGCTGCGCGGCAGGGCCTGATCCGACATTCGACGCACGAGGAGGTGACCTATGTCGCTCGCGAAGGGGTCGATCGTGCTGGGGGCGAGCCTCGACAACGGCCTGTTGCCGCTCACGAAGCCGCGGCCGGCCGTGCAGCGGGCGGAGAGCGTCACGAGCCTTTCGATCGGGCAGTACCTGATCCGGCGGCTTTCCGACTACGGCATCCGCCACGTGTTCGGCCTGCCCGGCGACTACGTGCTCTCCTTCTATTCGATGCTGGAGAAGAGCCCGCTCGACCTCGTGAACTGCACCCGCGAAGACTGCGCGGGCTTCGCGGCCGACGCCTACGCCCGCGTGAGCGGCATGGGGGCGGTGTGCGTCACGTACGGCGTCGGCGGCCTGTCGCTGGCCAACTCGATCGCCGGCGCCAGCGCCGAGAAGAGTCCCGTCGTGTTGATTTCGGGTGCGCCCGGCATCGCCGAGCGGGCCGACAACCCGCTGCTGCACCACCGCGTGCGGGAGTGGCGGACGCAGCTCGAGGTGTTCGAGAAGATCTGCCTCGCGAGCGCCGAAATCGTCGATCCCGCCACGGCGTTTCGCGAGATCGACCGGCTGCTCGACATCTGCCATCGCCTCAAAGGGCCGGTCTACATCGAGCTGCCCCGCGACATGGTGTCCGTGGTGCCCGACCAGATCCGGCCCTTCGTGCCACCGCCGCGGGAGAGCGATCCCGACGCCCTCGCCGAGGCGGTCGCGGAGGCGGTCGCCCGGATCGAGTCGGCGCAACGCCCCGTCATCGTCGCCGGCGTGGAACTGCACCGCTACGGGCTGCAGGCCGAGACGATCGCCCTGGCCGAGGCGGCGAAGCTGCCGATCGCCGCCACGATGCTGGCCAAGAGCGTGATCAGCGAGGTGCATCCGCTCTACATCGGCCTCTACGAGGGGGCGATGGGCCGCAAGGAGGTGACCGACTTCGTCGAGGAGAGCGACTGTCTCATCCTGCTCGGCACGCTGCTCACCGACATCGACCTCGGCATCTTCACCGCCAAGCTCGACCCCACCCGCACGATCTTCGCCACGAGCTCCGAGCTGCGGATCAGCCACCATCACTACCACGACGTGCTGCTCGACGACTTCATCCGCGGGCTCGCCGCCGCGCGGCCCAAGGCGGCGCAGCGGCCGCTGCCCCCCGGGCCGGAGGCGGCCGCGGGCGAGTTCAAGCTCGTGCCCGACGCCCCGCTCACGACCACGCGGCTCGTGCGGCGGCTCGACGAGTCACTCGACGACCAGACGCTCGTCGTGGCCGACGTGGGGGATGCGCTGTTCGCGTCGAGCGAGCTCGTGATCCGCGGGCAGACCGAGTTCATCGCCCCGGCCTATTACACCTCGATGGGCTTCGCCACGCCGGCGGCGCTCGGGGCCAAGATGGCCCGGCCCGACCTCAAGGTGGTGGCGCTGGTGGGCGACGGCGCCTTCCAGATGACCGGCATGGAGCTCTCCACGATCGTCCGCCGCGGCCTGCCGGTGGTCGTGATCGTGCTCGACAACAAGGGCTACGGCACGGAGCGGCTGATCCACGAGGGGAGCTTCAACGACATCAACCCCTGGCAGTATCAGCTGCTGCCGCAGGTGCTCGGTGGTGGCACGGGCTACGAGGTGCGCACGGAGGGGGAGTTCGACGCGGCGCTCGCCCGGGCCCTCGCCGACACCTCGGGCATGAGCGTGATCCGCGCCCATATCGGCGTGGACGACCGCAGCGTCACGCTCGACCGCCTCGCCGCCGGCCTCGCCCGCCGCGTCAAAAAATAGGGACGGGAGCGAGTAAAAGCCCCCAGGCGCGAGCCGGGGGATGACCGTTTCCATACAAGCCCCCAGGCGCGAGCCGGGGGAT
>CAZXIG010000290.1:0-3666 GCA_964640405.1 uncultured Candidatus Kuenenia sp. | reverse complement strand
AAGGCGTGGGGGCTTGGATGCGTGTGGTGTTCATGTCGGCGTGGTGTTCATGTCGTCTTGTCGTCGAGATATCCCGCGAGCGTCTCGCGGAGCTGGTCGCGGGCGCGAAACAGGAGCGACTTCACGGCCGGCACCGTCAGCTGCATGGCGGCGGCGATCTCCTCGTAGGAGCACTGCTCGAACTTCGCGAGCAACAGGGCCATCCGCTGCCGTTCGCCGAGGCCCGCGATCGCGTCCTGCACGATGCCCTGCAGCTCGCGGCGATCGGCCTGCCGCGCCGGCACGAGCGCACTGCGTTCGACGGCCAATTGATCGAGGCCGATCTGGCTCGACGATGCCGATGCGCTGGCCGGCACGCCCCGTTCGCGGCGGCGGTAAGCCCGGTCGCGGAGATCGGCGGCGACGTTGTTGGCGATCGTGTGCACCCAGGTGGTGAACTTCGCGGTCGGCTGGTACGTCGTCCGCCCGCGGTAGACCCGCAGAAACACCTCCTGCGCGAGATCCTCGGCGGTCGCATGATCGCCGGTGTGGTGCAGGAACAGCGTGACGAGCCGATCCTGCCAGAGGCCCACCAGTTCGGCGAACGCCTCGGCATCCCCATCCCGCACCCGCAGCATGAGCGCCGTGGAAGGGTCGTTGGCTCTGCCCGCCATCACCGCTGAATCGGCCATCACTCACGGCCTACAAGCGAAGCACGGCCCGGACGGCCACGAACACTCGAGGCTGCACGGGCCATGCTGGCCGTGCAGCCGTGAAATGGAGCGGAGGAGGATCGAACTCCCAACCTCGGCATTGCGAACGCCGCGCTCTCCCAGTTGAGCTACCGCCCCGTTCGGGGAGCGGGCGGAGGCCCGTTTCCCGAGGGAAAACCGATCGTACGGCACCCGCGGGCGACTGTCCAGAAGCCGTCTACAATGCGGGCATGCACGTCCCCCCGATCGTCGTCCGCGGAGCGCGGGAGCACAATCTCCGCGACGTCACCGTGGGCCTGCCGCGGGGCCGGCTCGTCTGCCTGTCGGGGGTGAGCGGCTCCGGAAAATCGAGTCTCGCCTTCGACACGCTCTACGCGGAAGGCCAGCGGCGGTACGTGGAGAGTCTCTCCACGTTCGCCCGGCAGTTCCTCGGCCAGCTGCCCCGCCCCGACGTCGACGCCGTGACGGGCCTCTCCCCTTCGATCTCGATCGCCCAGAAGTCGGCCGGCACCAACCCGCGGTCGACCGTGGCGACGATGACGGAGATCCACGACTTTCTGCGGGTGCTCTACGCGCGGGTGGGCACGGCCCACTGCCCCGAGTGCGACGCCGTGCTCGAGGCCCAGCCCCGCGATCAGATCGTGGAGCGGATCCTGGCGACCCGCGGGGGCGAGCGGGTGATGGTGCTGGCGCCGCTCGTGCGCGACGCGAAGGGGGAGCATAAGGACCTGTTCACCGACCTCGTGCGACAGGGATTCACTCGGGCCCGTGTGGACGGCACCGTCTGCCGCGTCGAGGATCCCCCGGCGCTCGAGAAGCAGCTCAAGCACACGATCGACGTCGTGGTCGACCGGCTGATCCCGTCCGACGCCACGCGGAGTCGGCTCGCCGAAGCGGTCGAACTCGCCCTGCGCACCGGCGGCGGCCAGGTGATCGTGGCCGCGGAAGAAAATAGGGACGGGAGCGATTTTTCTGACGAAAAATCGCTCCCGTCCCTATTTTCAAGTCGCTATGCCTGCGTGGCCTGTGGCGTGAGCTACTCGACGCCCGAGCCGCAGCTCTTCAGCTTCAACAGTCCGCAGGGGGCCTGCCCGGCCTGCGACGGCCTCGGCGACATCTACGGCATCGATCCGGCGAAGCTCGTCACCGATCCCGAGAAGTCGCTCCGCAAGGGGGCGATTGGCGTGCTCGGCGGCTACCGCGACATGCCGCGGTGGATGCGGCGGCTGTTCAACGGTGTCGCCGCCCATGCGGAGGCGAAGAAAAAGCTCGCGCCGGGCACGCTCCTCGACACACCCTGGAAAGACCTCACGGCCGCCCAAAAGAAAATCTGGCTGGCCGGCACGGGCGTCGAGGAGATCTCGCTCTCGTGGAAGCGGGGCCGGGCGGAACGCGGCGCGAAGACGAAGTTCGAGGGCATCTGCGCCCTGCTCGCCAATCGCTGGCGGAACGCGAAGAGCGGCATCATCCGACGGATGCTCGAGAAGCTGATGAGCATCACGCCGTGCCATGTGTGTCACGGCGCCCGGCTCTCGCCGCAGGCCCGCGCCGTGCGGATCACGTCGGCCCGCCGCAAGGCGGAACTCTCGCTCGACGCGCTCTGTGCCCTGCCGATCGCCGACGCCCGCGAGTTTCTTGCCGACCTCGTGCTCGACGAGACGCAGCGGGTGATCGCCGTCGAACTGATGAAGGAGATCAACAGCCGGCTCGCGTTCCTCGATCAGGTGGGCCTCGGCTATCTCGCGCTCGACCGCAAGGCGCCCACGCTCTCCGGCGGCGAGAGCCAGCGGATCCGGCTCGCGGCCCAGATCGGCTCCGGCCTCTCGGGCGTGCTCTACGTGCTCGACGAGCCCTCGATCGGCCTGCATGCCCGCGACAACGTGAAGCTCCTCGGTGCGCTCGAAGCCCTCCGCGACAAGGGCAACACCGTGGTCGTGGTCGAGCACGACGAAGACACGATCCGCGCCGCCGACTGGGTGGTGGACTTCGGCCCCGGCCCGGGCAAGCGCGGGGGCGAGGTGGTCGCCGCCGGCACGCCGGCCGACGTGGCGGCGAGTGACCGCAGTGTCACGGGGGCCTTCCTCGCCGGCCGCGACGCGATCCACGTGCCCGCGCAGCGGCGGAAGCCGAACGGCAAGCAGCTCACGCTCAAGGGCGTGCGGCACAACAACCTCAAGAACGTCGATGTCGAGATTCCGCTCGGGCTCTTGGTGTGCGTGACGGGCGTGTCGGGCAGCGGCAAAAGCTCGCTCGTGGGCGACGTGCTCGAGCCCGAACTGCGGCGGCTGTTGGGCAGCGAGGTGGCAAGCCCCGGCGAGTTCGACTCGATCCACGGGGCCGACGCCCTCGACAAGGTGATCGTGATCGACCAGTCGCCGATCGGTCGCACGCCGCGGAGCAACCCAGCCACCTACGTGAAGGTCTGGGACGACATCCGCGATCTGTTCACGATGCTGCCCGAGGCGAAGAAGCGGGGCTGGAAGGCGGGCCGCTTCAGCTTCAACGTGGCCGGCGGCCGGTGCGAGGCCTGCGAGGGCAATGGCTCGGTGCGGCTCGACATGGATTTTCTGGCGGACGTGTGGGTGACCTGCGAGGTCTGCGGCGGAGCCCGCTTTGCCAAAGACACGCTCGAGGTCCGCTGGAAGGGCAAGAACGTCGCGGAACTCCTGAACATGGAGGTGGGCGAGGCGCGGGAGCTCTTCGCCGATGCCCCCGACATCGCCCGCAAGCTCGAGACGCTCTGCGACGTCGGCCTCGACTACCTCCACCTCGGCCAGTCGTCCCCCACGCTCTCCGGCGGCGAGGCCCAGCGGGTGAAGCTGTCCCGCGAGCTGGCGAAGCGATCGACGGGCAAGACGCTCTACATCCTCGACGAGCCGACGACGGGCCTCCACATGGCCGACGTGCGGCAGCTGCTCACGGTGCTCGAGCGGCTCGTGGATGCGGGCAACACGGTGCTCGTGGTGGAGCACAA
>CAZXIG010000289.1:0-3671 GCA_964640405.1 uncultured Candidatus Kuenenia sp. | reverse complement strand
AGCGGGCCGTGATCACGAGATCGGCGCCGGCTCGGGCGAGGGCCTTCGCCATCTGCAGGCCGAGGCCGCGGCTCGCGCCCGTCACAAGCGCGGTGCGGCCGGCCAGCGAGAAGAGGGAGAGATCGGGGGAGGGAAGACTCATGGCTGCAGCACCACCTTTACAAGCCCCGGCTCCTGCCGATGCAGCCGGGCGAAGAGTTCAGCGCCTTCGGCGAGCGGCGCCACGAGGCTCACGAAGCCCGAGAGATCGACCTTCTTTTCCGCGACGAGCCGGATCGCCTCAGGATAGCAGCCCGCCGCACTGCACGAACCCTGCAGCCGAATCTGTCGCGTCACAACCTGCTGCAGAGGCACTTCGATCGCGGGCGACACGTTGCCCACGAGCACGACCGTGCCGCCGCGGGTGGCCGCCTCGATCGCCGTCTGCACCGGCGCCGTCGCCCCGACCGCCTCGATCACGAGATCGGCGCCATCGGTGTCGGCGGAGGAATTGCCCCACGCCGCCGCCTGCTTTCCCGCGTCGGGCCCGGCCGTGAACGTCTCGGTGGCGCCGAGCCGGCGGGCCTGTGCGAGCCGGCCAGCGTCGAGGTCGATCGACGCGATCCGACGCACGCCGCGGGCCTTGAGCGCCGCCACGCAGGCCAGGCCGATCGTGCCGGCGCCCACGACGACGGCCGAGCGCGTGTTCGGGCCGGCCGCGCCGAGATTCACGGCATGCAGCGCGATCGTGAGCGGCTCGAGAAGCGCGGCCGACACGAAGTCGACGGCGTCGGGAATCGGGTACACGATCCGCCGCGGCACGCTGATGAATTCCGCGAAACAGCCGTGGCGACGGTAGGTGCCGGGGGAGACGCCGAGCACCTGTCGGTGCGTGCAGAGGTTTTCGCGGCCCGTCTCGCAGTATTCGCAGGTGCCGCAGAAGACGGTCGAGTCGAGGGCCACGCGGGTGCCGACGGGAAGATCGGTCACGCCCGAGCCCACGGCCTCCACCGTGCCGGCCGCCTCGTGGCCCATCACGAGCGGCGGGATCCGGCGTCCGGAGCCGCCGGTGTAGCCGTGGACGTCGCTGCCGCAGATGCCGCAGGCGGCGATCCGCACGAGCACCTCGCCGGCGGCGGGTGTGGGCGTGTCGACATCCGTGATGGCCAGCGTACCGGGCGCGGAGAGCAGGAGTGCTTTCATGATGTCGTCCGGGGACTGCTATCGTTGCGTTGTATTGACCGTGCCCAGGGAATCAATTGTCGGAACCGTCACACCGAAAAAATACGCAGCTATTTTCCGCCCCCTCGCACGAACACAATTGACCGCAACTCCGCCGCCGTGAGCGGGCGGTTGAACACCGCCACGCCACCCATCGTCAGCACCGAGCCATGCTCCGGCTCTTCCTCGCCCAGCCCGAGTGCGCGGCCGAACGTGAACGGCGCGCCTTCCTGCAGAGTCTTATTGAGTTCGCCGCCCACACGTTTCCATTCCGTGCCGTCCTGTTCCAGCAGGCTTGCGATGACGACATCGCCCGGCTGCGTCTTCACGGTCGTGGGATAATGCACCGTCGCATCCGGTGTGGCGTCGAATGAAAGCGGCCCCGCCAGCAAACTCTTGTGCTGGCGCTGGATATCCACCGCCACGCGGAACTTTTTGTCCTTCGCGCTCTCCGCCGGGCTGCGGCCATACGTGATGCGGTTCTCTTCCGTGTCGAGAAAAATCCAATGCTCCGCCACGCCGCCGCTGGCGATGTTGTATCCGTTGAACTTCAGCGTGAACGCCCGCGGCGAGAACAGCGGCCACTCGAATGTCACAGGATTGAGCGGCTCCTTGTTTCGATGGCCGAAGACATCCTGGACGACGTTGTCGCCATACTCGAACGGCGTCTGTACGCCGTTCAAAAACGCAGACACCTCGCGCTTCGCTGGATCGTACACCATCGCCACGCAGACCCATTCGTTGTTTTCAAACGTTCCGCCGTCGAGCGCCTTCAACCGAGCGTACTGCGCGCCCGCTGCGTTTGATTGCGGGTAGCTGGCCGCGCCCGTCGCGGAAACATGCGCAGTCACGCCATTCGTTCCGAACAGTCCGCCGAACAGGGCGTACTGGCGCCGCCCCCCGTATTTGTCCCAACCGCCCTCGTCCCACACGCCCGCGATCAAGTGCCGCTCGTCGGTGAACTTCACCCACGACACGAGCGTAAACGGCTGCCGTCCGCTGATGTCCAAGAGCGTCTTGTCGAACGCCGCCCGCGGTACTTCGCCGAAGATGTATCCCTTGTTGAACCGCACGGCCTTGCCAAACGGACCGCCTTCTTCGATCCGCAGCTGGCTCTCCGCGTCGGTGTGCGGCCACTCGTTCAGCCGATACCCCTTCGGATCGCCGATCTTGCGGAGCACGATCGGAAATGCACGGTCGGTCGTTTTCGCGTCGGACACCGACACCCACTGGTTGTTCTCGACGCGATTGAAATCCCAGAAAGCGACCAACCCCGGCACCCTTGCCACCTGCTGCGCGGCGTTCTCCCCCGCACCAACGCCCTGAGAGTGCGGCCGGTCTTCCCCCATCACGCTGCCGCCAAGCAGCCACACGACGACCGCCGTCGAAGCGAGAAGTTTCATCACCGTTTCTCCATGCCGTATGCGACCAGGCTCAGGGATGCACCGCGGGTGGCGGTAGGAATATGGTTCGTGGTTTCCCTCGCTCGCGCTACGGGCTTCTTATGGATGGTGGCCCCGCCGATTGAGCCGGATGCGGTAGAGGCTCTTGCCGGCGGTGATGTAAAGAAGGTTTGCGTCGGCGCCGCGGCCGAAGCCGACGTTCGTCGGCAACTCCGTGGGGATCTCCGCGATCTCCTTCCCGTCGGGATCGTAGACGCGAATGCCTGGCCGCGTCACGTCGCGGCAGGCGACGTAGAGATTCCCGTCGGTGTCGCAGACGATGCCGTCGGGGCCGTCCTCTGGTGCGTAGTCCACGAGCACCTTCCGAAACCGGGCCGAGCCGTCGGCGGCGAGGTCGTAGGCGAGCAGTTGCATCGTGCCCTTGCGGGAGGCGGGCCGGCCGGTGCCCGGCAGTTCCTTCGCGGGCAGCACGCGGTCGAAGGAGAGGATCCGCGTGTCGTGCGAGCCGACGTAGAGCGTCTTCTGGTCGGGCGACACGCAGACGCCGTTGGGCTTGCCCGCGTCGGTGATGATCCGGTGGAGCGAGCCGTCGGGATCGCGGCGGTAGACCGCCTCCACCGCCTGGTCGACCGGCTCGTGGCCCACATAGCGCGGGTCGGAGAAATAGATCCGCCCGCGGTCGTCGATCGTGATGTCGTTGGGCGAATTGAGCGGCCGGCCGTCGAAGAGCCCGGCGATCACGACCGTCTCACCCGTGGCCATGTCGGTGCGGGCGAGGCACCGCGGGCCGAAGTCGGCCTGGAGCGCCGCGATCATGTTGCCGTCCGCGTCGAACTTCAGCCCGTTGGATTGCCCGCTCGGCGAGCGGTAGATCGTGGTCTTGCCCGTGGCCGGGTCGAACCGCCAGATGTGTCCCGCGGGAAACGAGCCGTCGGCGCGGCGGCTCACGGCCGAGAACGTGATGTCGCTGAAGTAGGCGAGCCCGTCGTGGCCGACGGCCACGCCCTCGGTGAGCGTCTGGGCTTCGAAGAGCTTTTCCGGCTTCGCCCCCGGCGGCACGATCGGCTC
>CAZXIG010000288.1:0-3682 GCA_964640405.1 uncultured Candidatus Kuenenia sp. | reverse complement strand
GCGGCGGTTTCGAGCCCGGCGCCACACCGCGACGAGCACGGCGACCACGGCGAGGCCGAGGGCGATGCCGCCGAGATCGAAAACCCAATCGAGTGGGTCGGCGGCCCGGCGAAACCACGGCAGCGGCTGCGTCGCCTCGTCGATCGCGCCGAAGACCGCCATGCCGCCCGCGGCCCGCGCGATCGCCCCGGCCACCCAGCGGCCGGCGGCGGCGAGCGTGAGCCCCACGAGCGTGGCGAGCACCGCATAGGCCATCACGTGCAGCGTCTTGTCGGAGGGGGCGTTGGCGCCGAGCAGCTCCTGCGGCTTGGGGTAGTGCGTCGCGAAAACGAGCACGCACGTGTAGGCCACGGTCGCCGTCGCAAAGAGCCGAAAAGGCCACCGCGAGCCGCGGGCTGCCGGGGTGGTATCGGAGAGGGCCATGGAGGCGATCGCCTGCGAGGGAGCGGCGGAAAGTGCCCAGAATACACGGAATATTGCCCTTCGTCGCCGCGGCCCGGGTCGCTACCCTCCCGCCTCGCATTCGGTTCGCCAGTTCATCGCCCCAATTCATCGTCTTAGGAGGCCCTGCCACCATGAATCGCTCGGAGCTTTCCGCCATCGTCCTCGAACTCTTGGAGAAGGAGACCGGCGAGTCGTATCCGGGCCTCGAGGACAACACCTCGCTGCGGCAGGGGCTCAACCTCGACTCGCTCGACATGGCCGGCCTCGTGCTCCACATCGAGAGCCGCTTCGGCATCCAGATCGAGACGGAGCTGCTCGAAAACATCAAGACCGTCGGCAACCTGCTCGACATGCTCGAGAAGAAGATCGCCGCGAAGGCTGGCAAGCAGGCGGCCTGATCGGCCGTGCGCCCCGGATCGGTGTGTGCCGCGATGCCAACCCGCCCCACGACCACCTCGTCGCCGCCCGTCGCCTGCGGGATCGGGGCGCATGCGTTCGTCGAGGCGCGGCTGACGCAGATCGGCCCGCTGCGGGACCGGCCCGGGCCCGAAGGGAGCCCGCCCCTGCCGCCGCGGTTCCTCAGGCACTGCGACGAGCAGACGGTCGTGGGGATGCACGCCGTGCTGGCCGCGATCGGGAGCCTGCCTGCCGAGTGGCGGGTGTGTGAGCGGCATGGCGTGGTGGCGGCGAGCTGCCAGGCCGGCCGCATCGTCACAGCCTCGTCGCTGGCGAAGCTGCGTCCGCAGGGGGCCGTGAGCATCTCCCCCCACATCGTGCCGCAGTGTTCACTGCATTCGGTTGCCGGTGCCGTGAGCGTGGCGCTCGGTATGCACGGCCCCAACGTCGGCATCGGCGGCGGCCCAGATGCGGTGGCCGAAGGACTGTTCACCGCGATCTCGCTCGTGCGGCCCGGTGGCGGCGCCGATGCCGATGGCGTCTGGCTCGTCGCCAGCGACTGGGCCGAGGAGCCGGCGCTCGACGAGACGGGCGCGGCCATCGGCGATCCGGTCTGCCGCGCACTCGCGCTCTTCGTGCAGCCTGCGGCGGCTGAAGCCGCTTCACTCGAACTGACGATCCACTTTCCGACGGAGCCTCTTGCATCGCCGGGCGGCGGGGAAGCATCCGACGTGCTTGGCGACTTCGCCCGGGCGGCCGCGATGTGCGCCGGCGGAGGGCCGCTCGCGTCGTGGGCGGTCGAGTGTCCGTGGCCAGCCGAGATCCGCCTCACGCGGCGGGCGGCCTGGGCGGCACCGAGCCGTCCACTGCGGGAGGCCGCATGACCGCACCGCTTCACAAGGATTGCGAGCCGGTGGTGATCACGGGCGTCGGCCTCGTCTCGCCGCTCGGCTCAACGTTCGCCGGCATCGCCGACGCGCTCTTGGCGGGCGTGTCGGGCGTCAAGGCGATCGATCCCGGCGAGTTCGGTCGCGAGGCCAGGCAGTTCGCCGCGCCGGTCATCGAGATTCCGGTGCCGCCGGCCGCGGTCGGCGGGCTGGATGAGCGGGAGTTTCGCGGGCTCGGTCGCCTCGAGCAGATGTGCCTCTCGCCGGTGGCGCATGCCATCGCCGATGCCCGGCTGTCGCTCGGCCCGGGAGCCCGTATCGGCCTCGTGCTCGGACTCGGAGCCGAGGCGCTCAAGACCTGGGAGCTCGATTTCCTGGCGGGAGGCACGCGGGTGTTCGAGCCGCGTCGCGACCGCACGCTCGTGCATCGGCTTGCCGATCGGCTCGGCCTCCGCGGCCCCGCCGTGACGGTGGCAGCCGCCTGCGCTTCCAGTGGCTATGCCTTCGCGGTGGCCCGCAGCTGGCTCGATGCCGGCTGGGTCGATGCCTGCATCGCCGGCGGCTGCGACGTGATCAGTCCGGTGGGCATCGCCGCCTTCTACAACCTGCGGGCGCTCTCGCGGCGCGGCGACGATCCGGCGAAGGCGTCGCGGCCGTTCGACCGCGACCGCGACGGCTTCGTGATGGGCGAAGGAGGCGGGTTCTTCGTGCTCGAGCGGGCGAGCGATGCGGCGGCCCGCGGGGCGACGCCCCGGGCGGAGCTCGCCGGCATCGGCATGTCGAGCGACGGGGCCCACATGGTGATCCCGAGCACCGATCCCACGCATGCGGCCCGCGCGATCTCGCAGGCGCTGTCCGACGCGGGCGTCGCGGCCGCCGACGTCGACTACGTCAACGCCCACGCCGCCGGCACGCCGGTGGGCGACGTGGCCGAGGCCGGTGCGATCCGGCTGGCACTCGGCGACGCGACTGACGGCGTGCCCGTGAGCTCGACGAAGAGCATGTCGGGGCATCTCGTGAGCGGGGCCGCGGCCTTCGAGGCGGTGGCGTGCCTGGCCGCGCTCGAGCGGCAGGCCGTGCCGCCGACGCTCAACCTCGACGATCCCGATCCGCAGTGTCCGCTCGATCACGTGCCCCACGTCGCCCGCGCCCGCCGCGTGCGGGTGGCCGCCAGCAACTCGTTCGGGTTCGGCGGTTCGAACCTCTGCCTCGTGCTGCGGCGGGCCGCCTGACCGTCATCCCCGGAGCCCGCACCCTTGTCTGCAGCGAATCGACATGTCCCGCCCGCCTCGATCGGTGAGATCGACGCCCTGCTGGCCGATCTCGTGGCCCGTTGGCACGAGGTCGAGCCGGCCCATTCCGAGCCGGAATTGCGGGGGCGGATCTGCGACCTGCACCGATTCAACTTCCTGCTCTGGCACGAGGAAGACATCGCCCGTTCACCCGACGTGACCGACGCCCGCATTGCGGAGGTGAAGCGGGCGATCGACCGCTACAACCAGGCGCGCAACGACGCGATCGAGAAGGTCGACGACTGGCTCGTGGCCGAGCTTGCCCGGCGCGGCGTCACGGCCCCGGCCGGCGCACCCTCCGCGACGGAGACTCCCGGCGCCGCGATTGATCGCCTCTCGATCCTGGAACTCCGCCGCTATCACATGCGGGAACAGGTCGAGCGAGCCGACGCCTCGGCCGAGCATCGCGAGAAGGCGGCCAATCGCATGGTGATCCTCGACCAGCAGCGGGACCATCTCGTCGAGGCCGCCGACCGGCTGCTCGGCGAGATCTTCGCGGGTCAGCGGCCACTGCGGGTGTTCCGCCAGATGAAGATGTACAACGACCCGGCGATGAACCCATACCTCTACAAGGCCCGCACCGCCGTCGGGGCATGAACGCCCCCGGGCGCCGGCCTTCCCAATACAAGCCCCCAGGCGCAAGCCGGGGGATCATCCGCGTTG
>CAZXIG010000287.1:0-3689 GCA_964640405.1 uncultured Candidatus Kuenenia sp. | reverse complement strand
GCCGCATTATCCCCCTGCTTGCGCATGGGGGCTTGTATCGGGCCGAGCGAGCGGAGGATCTACGGCTTTCGGATCGCGTACAGCGCGTCGTACGACCGCACGTAGAGCGTGCCGTCCGCCACGATGAGCGATGCCGTGACGGCCTCGCCGCCGAGGTCGATCGAGTCGAGCAGCTCGAACTCCCGCCCCGCCATCACCGCCGTCACCCAGCCGTCGTTCGAGCCGAACCAGAGCCGCCCCTCCACGAGCAGCGGGCTGGTGCGGTGCTGGCCCGTGTGAGTGCGGTGCAGATAGACGTCCTTGCCCGTCTCGAGGTCGACGCACTGCAGCTTGCCGTCCTTGTGCAACAGGTAGACGAGCCCGTCGGCGACGAGCGGAATGCTCACGTCGGGCGTCAGCGGATTCACCCAGCGGACGACGGCCTGCTTTGCCGTGCAGTCGCCCTGGAGGTCGTCGGTCACGCGGAGGGCGACGGTCGGCCCCCCCTTGGCCGTCGGGATCACGATCGTGCCGGGGGCGACGCCCGGCGAGGCCACGAAACGGAACGTGTTGTCGAACGGCTTGGGGTTGGTGGCCGTCGGGCCGTTGAGCCCGCCGAACCGCCAGAGCTCGCGGCCGTCGGCAAGGGCATGGCCTGTGGTGCAGTCGGCGCCGTGCACGACGAGAAACTCCCGGCCGTCGTGGCGGTAGAGAACGGGCGACGCATACGAATGCTTGCACTCGAACTGGGCGTCGGTGATCCGATCGACGGCCCAGATCGTCCTGCCCGACCGGGCGTCGAGCTTGACCACCTTGCCCGTGCGGGTCTGGTCGTCGAGCTTCATCGCGCCGTGAATGAGCTGCAGGTAGAGGTGGTCGCCGTCGAGCACCGGCGTCGATGTCATTCCGAACTGGATGTCGATCCGCCCGAATCGGTCCGCCACGTCGAACTTCCACACTTCGTCGCCATCCACCGTGTAGCAGGCGAGAACGCCCGTCGAGAAGAACACCCAGACGTGCGTGCCGTCGGTCGCGGGCGACGGCGACGCGGAATTTCCCTCGCCCGAGCGGGCGTCGGTGTTGCCGCCGGTCACCCGCTTCTTCCAGCGGATCGAGCCATCCGCCGCAGTGACGCAGAGCAGCATGAGGTCGTCCCCCTCGTTGCTCGTCAGATAGATGCGGCCGTCCCAGACGCACGGAGTGGCCCCGGCCCGCCCCGGCAGCGGCGTCCGCCAGGCGACATTGGTCGTCTTCGACCACGTGCCGGGGAGGCCGTGCTCCGTCGAGATGCGGTCATTCCGCAGACCGCGCCACTGCGGCCAGTTTTCGGCGATGGCCGCCGACGTCTGAAAAACACTGCCGCAGACGAGCACGCACGCCACGGCGGCGAACCGAGGACTGGCGATCATGGGAGAACTCGAGGTGGGCCGGAAAGGGGTGAGGCGTCGGCCGAGGCCACGCCGGGTCAGTCGGACATTATCCATAGGGCATCCAGGATCAGCCAGACGCCCAAGAGAAAGGTCGCCAGCACGTACCACGCCGCCACGGTCCCGAACATTTCCGCACCCTCCGCCAGCCGCTGTCGGGCCCACCAGCCTGGCCTGACCGGCAACTCTAGGCCACGAAAACGGCCGCGTGCGGGGGGCGGGTTATTCGCGAAACCGCGGAAAGCCGCGGAAAAACGTGATTTTCCTGAAACCGCAACGCACAATCCCACGCGCTCGCCGGCGGAGGCGGCTCATGCGGTTCGACGCATGAGCCTGATCAGCTCTTTACACTCTGTTCAACGGGAAGCGGCCGGAGCAATGATCTGGTCATTTCAGGGACGGAATCCATTGCCGTGCCCTCGATTCCGGGATCCCGCTGGCCTGAAACGACGCCACTGGAGGCCGTCCTGATGAACTACTACGGCTTGGGCTTGGCGGTCTTGGCATCCGTTCTCTGGGGCCTCACGTACTGTCTTGATGAACGGGTCTTGTCGAGCCTGTCGGTCTTCAAGCTTTATTTCCTGCACTGCCTGTGCGGCGTGTTGGCCACGGCGGCAGCCCTGTCCATCCTCGGCTCGATCCAGTTGCTTGGTGCGAGCAAGTCGGCTGTGCTGGAGATCTCCTATCCGCTGTTCGTCGCCCTGTTTTCGGTGCTGCTGTTTCAGGGGCAGCTGCAGCTCCCTGTCGTGGTTGGTGGCATTTTCATCTTCGTCGGGTCGGCCATCATCGTCCTCGCGAAATGACGGCGAGCGGTATATCTCAGAGGAAGACCATGCCAGCCCGAAGAAGCCCCTCTGGGTGATCGTGACGGCAGTGGTCTGCTTGGCGGTTGCCGTTTGGCTGGCGCTCGCCGCACTGAAAAACTGAATCCCCTGTGGTTCAGGGAGGTGGCGGAGGCGGCTTGATGTGGCCCCTCACAGGCACCGAGGACCTTGGCTTCCGGCCAGTCGGCTTCGCAAACAGCACGGCAATGCCCGCCAACAGCGACAGCACGAGGAGGATCCAGAAGCGAGCGGGCATCGTCACGTCTCCTTGAGCGGCGTCACGCACTCGGGTTTGTCCGCCCTTGCGTTATTGACCAGCGTGCTGACTGGACAGTCCGTCATTTCGTCAGGATGAAATGGCCGTAGAAGCCGGGAGAGTCTGGCCACATCATACTCCGCGGGATCGAGAAGCCGTCCGCCACGATCAGGCACCTGCGGGCCCGGAAACTCGACCTGAAGGTGGCGCGACGGGGCGATGTTAAAGCGTTCGGGCAGCGTCGTCGGCGGCTGCACCCCGAACCTCTCGGCGATGACTTCTGCCCGGGATTTGAGCGTGTATCGGCCACACATCGCGTAACTCTGCCCTGCCTGCTTTCGTTCCGCGTTCCCTATTATTCCGGCATTGGCCCTGAGTTTCCGGCAGGAGCAATTCCATGCGAGCGGTCTGGACGGTTTTTTTGTTGTCTTTATCAGCCCAAGTGGCGACCCAAGAGGCTCTTCGGGTTCTTTTTGACTTCGCGAACCCCGGCACCGCCCAGGAATGGCAGGCCGTGAACGATGGCGTGATGGGCGGCATTTCAGATGGCCGCTTCAGGATGACTGCACAGAAAACGCTCGAGTTTTCCGGCACGCTCTCGCTCGAGAACAACGGCGGCTTCGCGTCGATCCGCACGAAGCCTGCTGAACTGGGCCTGAACGCCGGAGACACGATCGTCGTCCGGGTGAAGGGCGATGGCCGGGAATTCGTGCTCAACCTCTACACGAAGAGCCGCCGGATGGCGTTCTCATATCGGGCTCCCCTGCCGACCACGAAAGATGAATGGACTGAGGTGAAAGTCCCGCTGGCTGACTTCATTCCCACGTCCTTCGGCAGGCGGGTTCAGGGCATGGGGCCAGTCGAGCCGGATCAGATCAACGGCCTAGGCTTCATGCTGGCCGACAAAAATCCGGGCCCGTTTCAGCTGGAGGTTGGCTGGGTGAAGGTTCAGCCGAGGCGTTAGCCATGCAGGGCCGGGAGCGGGGCCGGAGGTGACCACGCAGAATCCGACGCACTGGCCACGCAAAATCCCACGCAGCAGGCAGCCGCACCAAAACGCACCGAGCTGTTCGACGTGCCGCAACTCTCTGGCGTGGAAGCACTCATGCGACCCCATGCCGAACGACGCGTGTTGCTGCCGAACGCCGAAGCGGATGGGGTGGGATTCGAACCCACGAGCGACTTTCGCCGCTGCCGGTTTTC
>CAZXIG010000286.1:0-3690 GCA_964640405.1 uncultured Candidatus Kuenenia sp. | reverse complement strand
GCTTACCGGTGATGGCTGTGGATATGCCGCTCGTCGAAGTCGAGCCACCACCACCCGTCATCCCATTCCAGCGATACCCGCCGCCAGCCGAGCGGCACCTGCGGGTAGGGGTAGAACGGGCCGATGTAGGGCCAGGCCGTGGGCGAATACTGGGTCGGATACTGCACGGCCGCGTAGTTGGGATTGGCCGCGTAGCTCGGCCAGGCGTAGTTGGGCATGTTGGGGCCGTCGCCCCGCATCGGCACCGGCGGCATGCCGACGCCCGTGCCCCCCATGGCCATGGGAGCGCCGCCGCCCGGTCCGCCGGCGTAGCCGCCCTCGACCGGAGCCCCTTCGCTGTACTGCATCGTGCCGGGCACCATCTGGCCATCGACGAGCGGACCGTCGTAGCCACCGGGCGCGGGGAGCGTCATCGGCTCGCCCATGCCGTTGGATCGCATGGCGGTGCGGGTGATCGGGCCGCGCGCCGCGGGGGCCTGCATTGGACGGCCCTGAGCGGCTCCCATCGGCAGCGGCCGGGCCCCTTGCCGCATGGCGCCGTTTCGCCCCGCAGGCGACTGGGCTTGCACGAGCTGCACCTCCGCCTGGCTGCCCTTGCCGCCGGCGCCGGCGAACGCGAAAAGCCCGCCGGTCGTCGGCACGGGCTTCGAGTTTTGGGCGACGAGCGCGGCAGGCGTCGGCTTCGGGGCCGGTGCCGTGCCGCCGAGCATCGACCAGGTGGATGTGGGCAGGCCGAAACGGCCGGAGGCCGCGGCCGTGCCCTGCTCGATCGCGAGTCGGTTCACCACGCGCTCCACGCCGGGGCTGCTCTCGGCGATCCCTACGGCTGCGGCGAGTTGCTTCTCGTCGGCCACCCGGCCCTCGAGCCAGACGGTGCCAGACTTCGCTTTCACGTTCACCTTGTATCCGGCGAGGGCGCCGGACTCACGGAGCCGGTTGGCGACGGAGGCCGCCAGATCCTCGCCCCTCACAACGCCGCCCACGAGCGACGCCATGATCGCGGCCGCAAGCCACGTGGTTCTTGAAACGGACATGCATGACTCCTTGGACGATCAAGGCAAACGATCCAGCGGCGGCATCGGGTGCACGCCCACGGTCTTCTTTCGGCTGCCGGTCGCACCGAAGGCGAGGTTTTTTCCGATTGCTCCGCGCAGCGCGTTAGCCTGGGAAGGCTGCGTCGTCGGGGCGGCCGGCGATCAGCTGCGGGGTGAGAAATCGGCCACGGCGATCAGCGTCATGATCGCGAGCGTGGTGGCACAGGCGGCGGCGGCATCGGGGCCGATCCGGATCGCCACTCCGCAGAGCGTGCCGATGAGGGCCAGGCTCGCCAGGCAGAGGCCATGCCCGAGCCGCTCGTGGCGGGTTCCCTCCGCGAGCCGCGAAAGGCCGGCGGCCGCCAGGCCAAGGATTTGCACGCCCCCGAGCAGGCAGAGCGTCGGACTCACGGCAAGCGCAAAGAGCATGGCGGCGGCACTGGGGAAGGACTGGATCGGGCCGGAACACTAGCCACCCGCCATCCCCGCCGCAAACCCAATTCGACATAGCCGATCCTGCGCCGGCCGCTCACTTCGCCCCGACCAACGCCTCGAGCTTCCGCTCGAGCTCCGTGATCGACACGTTGCGATCGACCACGTTGCCCTTCGCGTCGACGAGCATCATCGTCGGCAGGGCGAGTACGCCGTAGTCCTCGGCGAGCCGGCTGTCGAGGCCGCCGGGCTCGTGCAGCTGCGGCCAGGGGAGCGGCTTGGCCTGGAGAAACTTCGCAAGCTTCGCCTTGTCGCCATCGAGCGCGACGCCCACCACACCGAACTTCTTCGGCCCATACTTCGCCTGCAGCTCACGGATCTGCGCGAGATCGACCTTGCATGGCTCGCAGTCGGTCGACCAATAGTGCACGAGCACGGGCACGCCGCGGAGCGCCTCGACGGAGAACTTGCGGCCGTCGAGCGAGGTGCCCGCCAGCGCCAGCGGCTTCCCGACGCTCTCCAGCCGCCGCACCGCTCCGGCCGCCTTGCGGGCCTGCGGCGTGTCGGCGAAGCCGCTCACGATCTGCTGGTAGCGGTCGATCGCCTCCTTCTCGCGGCCCTCGAACTCGTCACGGAAGGCGAGCTGCAGCATCGCCTCGGCGGCCTCGGGCGCCTGCGGGTAGGTCTCGACGAACGTCTTGAGCGACTCGAACCACTGGTTCTGGAGCTTCTCGCCGTCGGCGTTGGGCTGCTGCATGTCGGCCGAGTAGCGGGCCTGGGCGAGGCGGAAGGCGATGAACGCCGCGAGGCGGTCGTCGCCCGCCGCGGTCTCGACGAGCTTTTCGAGCCGGCCGATGCCGTCAGGCACGAGCCCCTCCTGCACGTAGGCGGAGAGCGTCTCGACGAGCTGCCGGATCCAGAAGCCGCGGTCGGCTTCGGCGCACGACTGCACCACCTGATCGAGCACGGCCAGCTGTTCGACGGCCAGCGGCTGCCGCTTGGCCACGTCGGAGCCGGCCATTCGATTCTCGATATCCTGCAGCTTCGCCATCAGCGGCTTGAGCCGCTCATCCTGGGCCGGGCCTTCCGCGGCGGGCGACTGGCTCCCCGACTGCGGCGAGAAGAAGCCCTCGGCTCCGGCGATCTCGCCGCTCTCCCCCATCACCTGCGGCACGTCGATCGGCCGCCAGACCTGGCCGCACTTCACGAGCGAGCCGATGTAGACCTGCCCGCCGCCCGCGGCACCGGCGTTCTCCACGA
Source organism: uncultured Candidatus Kuenenia sp. (assembly GCA_964640405.1). GTDB lineage: Bacteria > Planctomycetota > Planctomycetia > Pirellulales > UBA1268 > QWPN01. The sequence goes on along the minus strand of CAZXIG010000286.1, from coordinate 964 downwards.
GGGCCACGACGTTGTCGTAGGCCGTCACGTCCTGGGCGACGCCAGCCGCCCCCGCCGGCAGAATTCCCGGCGGCTGCGGCGTGAGCATGCTCGCCCACCGCGATCCCGGGCCCACCTGCTTCTGCGCCGCGGCCACTTCCGGAAAACGCTTGGCTGCCCGCTCGACGCGGGCCACGAGCGTGTCGAGCCGCGACCCCTCGAAGCCAGCCGCCTGGAGATCGGCCTTGGAGGGCAGGAGGCGGGCGAAGCCGGCGGCGTCACGGTCGCGCACCGCGGCCACGATCTCGGCCGTGGCCTCCTCCGCCGAGAGATTCTTCCAGGCGTCGAGCGTGCCGTTGCCGTCGGTATCGACGCCCCAGCGGCCGCCACCCGAGTTGAGCCAGCGCGACTGATCGACCTTCGTGTCGTGGTCGGAATCGATGTCGCGATAGACCTCGACGCCGTTCTTGAAATAGCTCCAGCGGTCGACCACGCGGTTGCCGTTGGTGTCGGCGAACGCCCGCAGCACCTCGCCGGCCGGGCCACGGACGACGAGCGCCGCCACGCCGTCGATCTTGTCCTGCCCCATCGTGGCCCGCTTGGCCTCATCGGCCGTCGGGCGGTCGTAGTCCACGCCCTTCTGTTTGGGCTCGAGCTTGAGGGCGTCGTCCACCGAGGGCGCGGCGGCCCACGTGGCACCCCCCCCGAGCGCCACGACCGCGCCGGTCGTCGCGGCCAAGAACCCGCGGCGGAAGATATGGGTACGATTCGACACGACCGTCATGATCGCTGCAGACGACATCATCTCTGAGGCTCCTCGGCTCGCCATCCTCTCGGCGAAGTGAAGGCGTCAACCTATCCGGATTCGCCGCCGGCGCCAGCGCCATTTTTCGCCCTGGCCGACGAGCGTCGCACCCCTTTGAACTTCGGCGAAATCACGCATAGACTCGGGAGTCTGCGATCGGCAACCGCCGGCTCGCAGACG
>CAZXIG010000285.1:0-3694 GCA_964640405.1 uncultured Candidatus Kuenenia sp. | reverse complement strand
CGATGCTGCCTGCGCTTCGCCATCCATGGCTCCGCTGGTCAGCAACGCCGGCTCCTGGGTATGGGCAACCCCTCCTTCGTCAACTCCAGATACCTCACCCGCAGAGCGGCAGTGCGCGGGCGATCCGGGCCAGCGAGCGGTCGCGGCCGAGGATCGCGAGGCAGTCGTAGAGGCCGGGGCCGACGGTCTTACCCGTCACGGCCACGCGGACGGCGTGCACGAGATCGCCCACCTTCACGCCGGCCTGCTCCACCACTCCCTTGAGCGCCGCCTCGAGGCCCGCCGGTTCGAAGGGCTCGACCGTCTGGATCGCCGTCGCGAACGCCCCGAGGAGTTGTTTCACTCCCGGCTTTGCCAGCCGCTGCTTCACGGCTGCGTCGTCCATCGTCGGCTCGTCGACGAGGAAGAAGTCGGCATAGGCGAGGATGTCGCCCGCCACCTTGAGCCGGTCGCCTGCGGCCTCGATCACACGGCGAACGGTCTCCACGGCCTCCGCCGCCGGCGGATCGGCCACGAGCCCCGCCTTCACGAGAAACGGCAGCATCAGGGCGAGCTTCTCGGCGGTCGAGAGTCTCGCCATGTAGTGATCCTGCACGGCCCACAGCTTCTTCGGATCGAAGCTCGCCGGCGAGGAATTGATCCGCTCGAGCGTGAACTGCCTGATGAGTTCGTCCCGCGAGAAAAACTCCGTCTTGTCGTCGTACGACCAGCCCAACAGCGAGAGGTAGTTGTCGATCGCCCAGGGCAGATAGCCCACCTCGCGGTAGAAGTCGACGATCACGGGATTGAACGTGTCGGCCTCGGCCTTGAGGCCGATCCGCTCGGCGATCTTCTGGCCGTGATCCATCACCTGCTTGAAGTCGTTGTTCTTCAGATACTGCGCCAGCTTCCGCTTCGAGAGCTTCGTGCGGCTGCCCGGCTCGGCCACGAGCGGCAGGTGGGCGTAGGCCGGCAGCGGGTATTCCAGCGACATCGCGATGAACGCCTGCCGCGGCGTATTGGAAAGATGCTCCTCGGCGCGGATCACGTGGGTGATTGCGAGATCGTGGTCGTCGACGACGCTCGCCAGGTGGTAGAGGCACGAACCGTCGGCCCGCTGGATCACGTGGTCCTGCTCCCGCTCCCAGGCGAACTCGACCCGCCCGCGGACGGCGTCGTCGATCACGAGCGCCCCTTCGCGGGGCATCTTCAGCCGCACGACGCTCGCCCGCCCCTCGGCCGCGAACCGCGCCGCCGTCGCGTCGTCGAAGGCCGCGAACCGCCGGCTGTAGAGAAACGGCTTGCCCGCCGCCTGCGCGGCCTTGCGCTCCTCGTCGAGTTCCTCCGGCCGCGCGAAGTCGCGGTAGGCATGCCCCGAGGCGAGCAGTTTCTCCGCAGCGGCCCGGTGGCGGTCGGCACGCTGCGACTGAAAGTAGGGCGCATGGGGCCCGCCCACGCCCGGACCCTCGTCCCAGTCGATGCCGAGCCACTTCAGTCCCGACAGGATCGGCTCGAGCGCCTCGTCGACGTTGCGGGCCACGTCGGTGTCGTCGATCCGCAGGATGAACTGGCCCCCCCGCTGCCGCGCGAACAGCCAGTTGAAGAGCGCCGTCCGCACGCCCCCGATGTGCAGGTAGCCGGTCGGACTGGGGGCGAATCGCGTGCGCACGTTCATGAATCGGCTCCTGCGGGAAATCGAGCGCCGCGACTATCGCGGCCCACGGCCGCTCGCGTCAATCCGCGGCGGGCACAAACCTCGAAGAGCACGAAGATGCTGTCTTCGAGCAACGGAAGGCGAGGGGTTGCCCGTACCGTCGAGCCGGCGTAGGTGACCAGCGCAGCCCGGAGGGCGGAGCGCAGGCACCTCCGAGTGAGCGGAGGGCACGGATGCCCGGAGCGAACGTCCGGGCGAGACGGCACGGGCAGCCCCGACCCACAGAGCCGGGCATCACGCCGCCTCGCGCATCCGGGCCAGCTTCCTGAGCCGCTTCCGCTCGGCCTTCGAGAGGTGCCTGTGCTCGGGCTCCGAGCCGTCGGTGAAGGCCGTCTCCTCGGGCTGATCCTCCTGCATCGTGAAGTCGGGCGTTTCCTCCTGCTCCTGTTCCTCGTCGCGGCGACGCGAGGCCGGGGGGGCGGCCCGGGCCGGCTTTGCCTCCGCGCGATCGGCCGCCGGCTTGCGGGCCGGCAGCCCGCGGACCTCGCGGATCACCGACCTGGCTGCCGCGAGCATCGCGATCGCCGCGAATGCCGCCCCGAGCGCCCAGAGCGACTGCACCCCGATGCCGTGCCACCGCCACTGCGGCCCCATCCACACGGCCGCCGCCGATCCGGCCCACGAGGCGAGCGCTGCCGCGAGCCAAAACGCGGTGCCGAGTCGCTCGTGCAGCGGCAGCACCACCCACAGCGCGACGATGCCGTAGAGCGTCGCCGCCAGGGCGAACCACCAACCGGTGCCACCGGGTCCGAGGGCGATGCCCGTGGCATCCGTGACCGCGGCGGCCACGAGCGGCCCGACCGGCACGACGCCGGCGCAGGCCGTGAGCAGAAACAGGCCCGCGAGCCAGCCCCAGGCGCGATACCGTCCGTGATAGTCGTCGCGGCGATGCCGCCGCATCAGCCGCACGATGCAGGCCACGCCCGCGGCCATCATCAGAAAGAGTTGCGCCATCCACGCCTGCAGCGAGGCGAGCGACCGCGGATCGAAGCAGGCCTCCACCGCCTGGAGCGTCCGCGCGAAGCGGCCCGCCGGAGTGATCGGCCTCGTGCCCGTCACGGCCTCGAAGGCCCCCAGCGCGATGCCCCCCGCGACCGGCAGCAGGATCGCCGCGATCGCGAGCGCGAGCCCACCCAAGCCGGTCGGCAGGAGCACGGCCGGCCCGCGCTGCCGCTCCGGTGCGGCGTCGGGCGAGTAGTCGGCCGGCGCGCGGGGGGCCGAGGCCGCGGTCGACTCTCCGGCCGGCGCGGACCGCTTCCAGGAGACGAGCAGCCGGCGTCGCTGATCGCGGCGCGGCGAGGTGGCGATCGACATGAAAAACCCGAATCCGTCCGTGGTTTCGGAATGGCATGCATCCCGCGCAGACGATGACGGCATCCTGCCGTCGCAGTCGCGTCCGCTCCGTTGAAATCGGCCCGACGAGCGAGCCGGATTCACGCCGCGCGGCCGAAGCCGCCGTAGCAGGCACGGCGGGCATCGTCGGCAGGGTCGCTCCGCCGGGAATCGCCGGCATCGTCCCCCTGATCGGCAGGGTCGCCGCAGTCCGGCCGTGATTTGCCGGTCGCAGGCCGGTGGGCTACGATCCCGCGACACCAATCCCCTGTTTCGCAGGCCTTCCCGCAGGCCATTCCCTGCCGGAGGCTTTCCCCGAAGGAGACGCATTCATGGCCTACACGCTGCCCCCGCTGCCCTACGCCTTCGACGCACTCGAGCCGTCGATCGACGCCCGCACGATGGAGATTCACCACGATCGTCATCACAAGGCCTACGTCGACAACGTCAACAAGGCGCTCGAGGCGCATCCCGATCTGGCGGCGCTTCCCGTCGAGAAGCTCATCGCCGACCTGGAGAAGGTGCCGGAGGCGATCCGCACGGTCGTCCGCAACAACGGTGGCGGCCATGCCAACCACACGCTCTTCTGGGAGTCGCTCGGCAAGGGCAAGGGAGGCGAGCCGGCCGGCCACCTCGGCGAGGCGGTCCGCTCCGTGTTCAGCAGCTTCG
>CAZXIG010000284.1:0-3717 GCA_964640405.1 uncultured Candidatus Kuenenia sp. | reverse complement strand
CCCATGTCTTCGGTCGTCTTCACGATGCCGGTGCCGAAGAACTGCTGCCACATCCGATTCACCTGCACCCGCGCGGTGAGCGGATGCTCCGGCAGGAAGAGCCACTTCGCGAGGCCGAGCCGGTTCCGCGGCAGGCCCTCGGGCAGCGGCGGCAGGAAGGCCGGCGGCAGGAACGTGAGCTTCTCGCCGATGGGTGTGAGGTAGTCGCCGCGGTCGAGGATCTTCGTGTCGCGGGGCTTGTCGTCGGCCATCACCATCACGCGGGGAATCTGGTCCCCCTTGTATTCCTCGTAGGCCTTCTTGGCCGCATCGTAGGCGACGACCTGCGGCAGCTCGCCGAGGAGCTTCGGCTTCACCTTCTCGTCGAAGAACCGGCGCAGTTCATTTTCGATCTGCCGCTTCTCGGCTTCGGTGCGGTCCGCCTCGGGCTTGAGAAGCAGCGGCGGCAGCGTGCGCGGGAGCTCGTCGCCGTCGGCCGGCTTGCCGTCGGCGAACAGTCCCGTCTTCCACGCTGAGTAGATCGCCTCGCGGACCGGCTTGGCCTCCTTCTCGAGCGCCTTCATCGCGGCCTCGAGCTCGGCGAGTTTTTTCGTGTTTTCCGCGGTGGGCAGTTCGAGGATCGGCGGTGCCACGCGGATCCGCGCAGAGAAACGCGTCGGGATGCCGTTCTCCGGCACCCGGTTGAAGGCATCGAGGAGGCCGTAGTAGTCGGTCCGCGTCATCGGGTCGTATTTGTGGTCGTGGCACTGGGCGCAGGCCATCGTCAGGCCGAGCCACGTGGTGCTCGTCGTGTCGACCCGGTCGAAGAGGTTGTTGAACCGCTGCTCCTCGGCGATCGCGCCCCCTTCGCCGTTCAGCAGATGGTTGCGGTTGAAGCCGCTCGCAATTTTTTGCTCCACCGTGGCGTTCGGCAGCAGGTCGCCGGCGAGCTGCTCGATCGAGAATTGATCGAACGGCATGTCGGCGTTGAGCGCCTTCACCACCCAGTCGCGCCAGATCCACTGCCAGGTGTCGCCGTCCTGCTGGAAGCCGTTGGAGTCGGCGTAGCGGGCCGCGTCGAGCCACGGCAGCGCCAGCCGCTCGCCGTAGTGGGGCGACGCAAGCAGGCGGTCGACCAGTTTTTCGTAGGCCAGCGGATCGGGGTCGGCGACGAAGGCGTCGACCTCCTCGGGCGTGGGCGGCAGCCCGACGAGGTCGGAATGCAGCCGGCGGATGAGCGTGGAGCGATGGGCCTCCGGCGACGGCGCGAGGCCGGCCGCCTCGATCTTGGCGAGCACGAACCGGTCGATGTCGTTTCGCACCCAGTCGGCCCGTTGCACGTCCGGCGGCGTCGGCCGCACCGGGGGCGTGAAGGCCCAGTGTTGCTTGTATTCCGCCCCCTCCTTGATCCAGCGGTCGAGCAGCTTCTTTTGGTCTTCCGAAAGCCGCCGGTTGGAGTTCGGCGGCGGCATCAAGACGTCGGGATCGGTCGAGTGGATCCGCTCGAGGATCGTGCTCGCGCCGGGCTCACCGGGCACGATCGCCCCGGCCTCGATCGCGGCCGCCCGGTCGTCGAGCCGCAGGTCGGCCTCCCGCTTGTTGCCATCCTGGCCGTGGCAGTAGAAGCAGTTTTCCGACAGGATCGGCCGGATGTCGCGGTTGAAGTCGAGCGGCCGGGAGTCACCGGCCGACGGGCTCGCCGCCGCCGCAGCGCACCACACCAGCAGCCCCACCACGGGGGCGAGCCGCGGCATCAATTGCCGAGTTTGAGCTGAGCAACCCATGGAACCATTTCCTCGGGGTCACCCGCGTCGCCGATCCGGTTGGGCCCCGAATCGCGGACCAGAAGGTCGATCGGCGGGACGGACTATCCCAACACTATACCCTCGCATCCTGATTGATGCGATAGCGGCCGAATCTGGCCGGTCAGGCCAAGCCGTGGCGGATCGCCCAGACGGCGGCCTGCGTCCGGTCGTTGAGCGAAATCTTCCGGAGCATGTTCTGCACGTGCTCCTTGACGGTTTCCACGCTGATCTCGAGCGCGTCGGCGATCTCCTTGTTGGAGAGCCCCATGGCGACCAGGCGAAGCGTCTGGGTTTCCCGCGGCGTGAGCGGCACGTTGGCATCGGTGGGAACATCCCGATTGGCCATCGCGCCGGCCATCCGTCGCAACTGGCCCGACCGAGCCGGCGCGGCCCCCTCCGCCGCCCCGGTGACGGCCGCTACGAGTTCGGCTCGTGCGGCGGTTTTCAGGACATAGTCATGGGCGCCGGCTGAGACGGCCCGGGCGATGTAGGTAGGATTATCGAATCCCGACAGTACGACGACTCGGGCCGTCGTTGCCGCCGACCGAATTCGCCGGATCGCATCGATGCCATCCTTGTCGCCGAGCCGCACGTCGAGCAGAACGACGTCGGGCTTCAGCTTGCGGGCCTGCTTCACCGCATCGTCCGGATCGCCGGCCTCGCCGACAATCCGCACCGGCGAATCCTTGAAGACGCTCGCCAGACCCTGCCGGACCACTTCATGGTCGTCGACAACCAATACCTTGATCGACATCGAATCGAACTCCTTGCGATTGTCCGAAAGCTCCAGTTGTCAGAATCCCAGATGACGGACTCAAGTCGTACGCGAGCATCCCGAGTCGGTCCCGCCACGTCGCACCGCCTGCAGCCTACCAAAACAGGGGGGATCTTCTCGACGGCGGTTTGCAGCCACGGGAGAGGGGTGTCGTGGTGAATCCAGCTCTTGTCGTGGTGGCCGAGGCATCCGGGGTGCTCGCCGTCGTCAAGCCGGCGGGCCTGCCGACCCAGGCGCCTCCCGGCATCGACTCGGCCGAATACCGTGTCCGCAGGCTGGTCCAAGCCGGTGCTGGAGCGGCAGCCAACGCCCCGTACCTCGGCGTGCCCCACCGGCTCGACCGCGCGGTCTCGGGCGTGCTCCTGTTCGCGACGACGCCACGGGCCGCGCGAAAACTCTCTCGCCAGTTCGAGCGTCGCGAGGTGACGAAGACCTATCTGGCGATCGTCGCCCCCGCCGCCGGCGCGGAATGCCCGCCCGCGAGCGGCGGGCCACCGGCCGAATGGCGCGACTGGATCGAGAAAGTGCCGGACGAGCCGCGGGCCCGCCGCGTCGAGCCCTCCCAGGCGGGGAACGCGAAGGAGGCGGTCACGCGGGCGCAGCTGCTTGGCCGGATCGCCGACGATCGGATCGCCCTTCAGCTCGAGCCCCTCACCGGCCGCATGCACCAGCTGCGGCTCCAGGCCGCCTGTCGCGGGCTCCCGGTCGTGGGTGACGAACTCTACGGCGGCCCCGCCGGGATCGCAGGCATCGTGGCCGACGATCCCCGTTCACGCCCGATCGCCCTCCACGCCTGGCGCATCCGCTACCTCGATCCCGACACCGGCGAGCCAATCACCCGCGAAGCCCCGCTCCCCGACTGGTGGCCGCCGATCGACGTGCCAGCTCTCTGAACAGCGGTAGCCGGCAGCCACCAAACCGAGTGCGTAAGGCGGGGTGCTGCACATGCCTTCTCGCGGACGTTCGCCCGCCCCGGCTTCGGGCTACCTGTGCCCTGTCGCCGGACGCTCGCTACGGACATCCTGTCCTTCGCTCGCTCGATGCTGCCTGCGCTTCGCCATCCTGGCTGCGCTTGGCAGCATACGCCGGCTCCAGGGCACAGGTAGCCCGAAGCCTCCCTCGTCTCGAGTGGACGGAGGCTCGGGCCTGCACATGCCC
>CAZXIG010000283.1:0-3725 GCA_964640405.1 uncultured Candidatus Kuenenia sp. | reverse complement strand
GCCGCGCAGGTGTATGTGTCCGATTCGGGCGATGTTCGTTTCCGCGACTTCAGCGACATAATCAGGTAGGTTCGGCGTGTCCGCGGGCTGCGGACGGCGTCGGTCTCTGACCGCCGCCTGCTCCTGCCGGATGAGGGCCGTGATCTCCTGCACTCGACGAGTTCGTGCTCAAGATGGAACTGAACTGACCGATGTGTTCCCAAAAGTGATTCGTTCCAACCCCAGGAGTTCCCCGATGACCACCTCCATGGTTCGCACCACCTGCAGCACCGCGATCGCGGCCGTCTGCCTCTGCCTTTCCACGACCGCGTTTGCGGACACCGCGTTTGCGGACATAGCGGCTCCCGACTCTCCGGCGCCCCAACGGCGCCAGGCGGTGCCGCTGCGGATCGCGGAACATGCCGAGGCGGAGGTCCATCGGATCGTGATTCCGAAGGCCGTGCTCGCGAAACTCGCCGGTGACCTGCCGGATGCCGGCTCGATCGCGGCGGCGACGCCGACCCGCAGCATCGTGGCGGCGCTCGCGGTCTCGGCGGCCGTGGCCTGTGGGCTCGTCGCCTTCCGCCGCGGCCGTGCGGACCGACTCGCGGCCGTCGTGATCTGCGGCCTGTCGCTCGCCGGCGCAGGAGCCGTGCTCCTGGGTGAGCCGGCATTCGCCGACAGGGCATTGCCCGGCCAAGAACCGCGGCGCCCCCGGCCCCAGCCCGTCGTCACGGAGCCCGAGTCGGTCACGCTCGCGCAAGGGGGCAGCGTGATCCTCGAGGTCGGCGCCGCCGATGGCGATGCCGTGGTCCTCGTCGTCGGCAAGGCCGCGGCGAAGCCGAAGTAGCGTCCGGTTCCACCTGGGCCCATCGCCATGGCGACACTCACCCACCCCGCCGCAGCCCAGCGATCCGCGACGCCCGCCGCCGACCCGGCGGTGACGTTCGCGGCCGCTGCGGTCGCGGTCGTCGCCGCGGCGGCCCTGCTCGCCGGCTGGTTCCCGATCGGTTTTTCGATCGCGATCGTGTTCCTGTTCGCGGGGCCGCACAACTGGCTCGAGGCCCGCTACTTCATGACGCGGATGCCGGCCCGCTGGGGCCGGCTGCGGTGGTTTTTCACGCTCGGGATCGGCGGCGTCGTGGGGCTCGCGGCCACGATGATCGCCATCCCCTCGATCGCCGCGGCCCTGGGCGACGGCCGCGAGACGTGGCTCGTGCTGCTCGCCGCCTGGAACTCGGCGCTCGTGCTCTGGGTGGCGGCCCTCGCCGCGATCCGCCGCCGGCAGAACCCGCGGCGGGCCTGGCCCTGGCTCTGGCCGGCGGCCTTCGCCCTCGTGGCGGCGGCCTGGCTGTGGCCCGTGGGCTGGAGCATCGGCCTCGTCTACCTGCATCCCCTGCTCGCGCTCGTGTTTCTCGACGCGGAACTCGGCCGGCGGCGGCCGGAACTGCGATCGGCCTATCGCGTGTGCCTCGTCGCCGTGCCGGCGGCACTCGGCCTGCTCGCCCTCCGGCTCGGGCCGGCGGCCGACCTGCCCGGCACCGACCTGCTCACCGCCCAGATCACCCACCATGCGGGCGGCGGCGTCGTGCCCCACGTCTCGACCCACTTCCTTGTCGCGGCCCACACATTCCTGGAGATGCTCCATTACGCCATCTGGTGCGTGGCCCTGCCGCTGCTCGCGGTGGGGGGCCGGCCGTGGCGGCTCGCGGGCGTGCCCCTGGCGCGAAGATCCGCCGCCTGGCGTCGCGGGCTGACGGCCGTGCTCGTCACCGGCAGCCTCGTGGTCGTGGCCTTCTGGGCGGGCTTCCTCATCGACTATCCGCTCACCCGCAGCCTCTACTTCACCGTGGCCCTCGTCCACGTGCTCGCCGAGGTGCCGTTCCTCCTCCGGGAGGCTTGACTCGCATGCCCCCCGATGCCGCCGCGCAGTGGGGCTTTCTGCCACAGGGCTACCTGTTCACGGTGGCCGTCGAACTGCCGCTGCTGCTCGTGGGCCTGTCACCGCGGCACTCCCTCCGCGACCGCGTCCTCGCCGGCCTCGCCCTCACCGCATTCACCTACCCAATCGTGATCTGCGTGCTGCCGCCGCTCGTGTGGGCCCTGTGGGGCCGCGGATGGTATCTCCTAGTCGCCGAGACGTTCGCGCCGGTGGCCGAGTGCCTGCTCTTCCGGGCGGCCTTCGGCCCGGCCCCGACCCGCGCCGCCTCCCTCCGCGACGCCGCCGCGATCGTGCTTGCGAACCTCGCCTCGTTCGGCCTCGGGGAACTCATGAATGGGAGCTGAGTTCCCGCGCATCCGGACCGCGGGAATGGCGATGGCGCCACGGGACTCGGCGCATGCCGGCGGCATCGGCCTGAGCGGCCGCCGCCTCGGCATGCCCCCGATTCGTTTGCTCGGCCGACGAGCCTTGCGATCGGCCGGTGGCGAACCGCGCTGCCCCGCGGATAGTGTACGGCCGTTTACTCCCGCCGTCCACCTGCCGGGCCGCCCATGGTCGCCGCGGTCGCAGAGTTTCCCGCGCGAAGCCGACGCCGCCCGCACGGTGGCCCCGCGGCGTCCCGCCGTTACGAGCGGCGCCGCCCCGAGAAGACACCGCTCCACAAAATCATCTCCGAGAATCTCGAGAGCTGGCTCGCCTGGCGAGAAGCCCCCGAGCGGCCCGTGCCGGGATACGTCGAGGACGAACTCCGCCGCTATCTCGAGTGCGGGCTCCTCTGCTTCGGCTTCGCCCGCGCCCGGTGCACGGGCTGCGGCCAGGGATTCGTCGTGGCATTCTCCTGCAAGGGCCGCGGCGTCTGCCCGTCCTGCAACGGTCGGCACATGGCCCAGACACACCGAGTGCTTCCCGCCCGAGGCTCGGTGACATCTCCTTCCTGCACCGCTTCGGCTCGGCGCTCAACCACCACGTCCACCTGCACACCTGCGTGACCGACGGTGTCTTCAGACCGGCTGCTGCCGATGCAGGGTGCGACGCCCCGCCGGCGTTCGTGCCGGCCCGACCGATCAACCAGGCCGATCTGGCCGCGCTCACCGAGCGGGTCCGCCGCCGCGTGATCCGGTGGTTCCGCATGCAGCGGCTGCTCGACGCCGCGGCCGCTGCCGACATGCTCGCCTGGGAGAACAGCGGGTTTTCAATCGACGCGAGTGTCCGGATCACGCTCATCGACCGCGATGTGCCGAGCTTTTTTCAGAGCCTCGAACACTTGCTGAGATACTGTGCCCGCCCTCCTTTCGCGCTCGAACGATTGTCCGTGATCCGCGGCCCAGACGGCCGGATCGCCCGCATCCGCTACGTGCTGCCCAGACACAAGGCCGCCAACTGGGTCGGGCCCGGCCGCGGCCGCAAGTCCACGCGGCCGGGAGCCAATGGCGTCGTCGAACTCACGCCGTTTGAGTTTTTGGACCGCCTCGCCGATCTCGTCCCGCCGCCGCGGAAGCACCGACATCGGTATCACGGGGTGTTTGCGGCGAACCACAAGCTCAGGCCCGCCGTCACGGCGCTCGCCATCGGCAACATCGGCAAGCGGTGTGAGGCTGTGACCGGTGGGCATGCGGCCGGTTGGCATGCCACGGGAGGCTGCTGCGACGCGGATCAAAAGTCCCGCTCGCACGACACGTCACGGATTGCCTGGTCCAGGCTCATGGCGCGAATGGGAGAGGAGTTCCCGCTCGAGTGCCCGAACTGCGGTGGCGACATCCGGCTCAGAGAAGACGGCCGGCAGGAGCCGGCTCACTTCGAACCG
>CAZXIG010000282.1:0-3725 GCA_964640405.1 uncultured Candidatus Kuenenia sp. | reverse complement strand
GAGCTTTCGCCGACCCCCTCGCCTTTCGTTCTCTGGTGAAGACCCTTTGCCAGAGATCCTTTGCATGCGCATCAGCGGGATTGCGGCCGGGCTGGCTGGGTTCCTGCTGGCGGCACTTGGGGTGGCGGCTCCGCCGCCTCCCCCACTCGACCGGCTCGAGGCGGATTTTCGTGGCCGCGTTGAGTCGCTCGCGGGGCGGGCGGCTGCGGGGGGGCACGACGACCTGACGGCCTTCATCCGCGGCTGGCCGCTGCCGGCGGAGGGCGGCCGCCAGTTCGTGCTCGCGATCCCGTCGCGGCTCGAGACGCCGGCGTTCGTCGACGCGGCAGACGAGACCGCGCTCTGGAACGAGTTCGTCGCAGCCCGACGGACTCATGCGGAGGCGGTCTTCGCCCACGTCGCGCACGTGCCGCCATGCGCAGCGATCCGGCTGCTGCATCGTGTGCTGCGTGACGATCCCGAGCATGCCCGGGCCCGCGAGCTTGCAGGGTGGGTGAAGGTGAAAGACGGTTGGGCGTGGCCCGAGGCGAAGCGGCAGCGCGACCGCGGCGCCGACTTCGACCCGCAGTTCGGCTGGCTGCCGAGCGGTCGGCTGGGTCGTTATCGGGCAGGCGAGCGGTATGACCGCGGCCGCTGGATCACGGCGGCCGAGGATCTGGCCCGCATGCTCGCGATCGCCGACGGCCGCCGGTTCGTCTCCGACCACTGGGAAATCACCTCGACCGCGCCGCTCGAGGCGGCGGCGGAGGTGGCCGCCGCGCTCGAAGAGACCCATGCGATCTGGCGGCAGATCTTTGGGCCGCTCGCCCTGTCGCCCCGCGACCGTCGGCTTGGCGTCCGGCCTCCGAGGGCCGCCCTCGAGCCGTTCATCGCGATCCTCTGCGCCGACCGTCGACAATATCTCGCCGAGCTCGAGCCGCTCGAGCCGGCGATCGGCATGACCGAAGGAATCTACTGGGCTCCCACCCGCACGCTCTGGCTCGTGGCGGCCGCGTTGCACACCGACGCAGCGGCGAACGCCGCCTTCCGTGCCACGATCCGCCACGAGGCGACGCATCAGCTCTGCGCCGAGAGCCGGCCGACGAGCCCTCTTGCCGGTGAGCGATGCGGCTTCTGGGCGATCGAGGCGGCGGCATGTTACCTGGAGTCGGCGCGACCGGCAGCCTGCGGATGGACCGTCGGAGGACCGGATGCGGGCCGCATGCCCGCCGCGCGGGCAGCGGTCGTCGAGCAGGAGTTTCACATGCCGCTCGCGGAACTCACGGCGCTCGGCCGCGCCGGGTTCCAGGCGCATCCGCAACTGGGCACGCTGTATGCGGAACTCGCCGGACTCGCCGACTTCTTCATGAACGGCGAGACAGGCCGGCACCGCGAGGCCTTCGTCGCCTATCTCGCGCGGGTCTACGACGGCACGGCCGACCCCGACACGCTCGCACGGCTCTGCGACACGAGCTACGCCGACCTCGACGCCGCCTATCGCCGCCACGTGAGCCGCTGATCCGCGACGGCTTTCCGTCGCGTTGACGGTGGTTTCCCGCCGCCCGTACACTCCGGCCTCGATCGACACGTTTTGTTCCGGAGTTTTCATGAGCACGCCGACTGCCGCCCCTTCGCGCCCCGCCTCCGCCACCGACGTCGACCGCCTCGCGATCGACACGATCCGCACGCTCTCCATGGACGCCGTCGAGGCGGCGAAGAGCGGTCATCCCGGCACGCCGATGGCCCTGGCGCCGGTCGCCTACACGGTCTGGTCGGAGTTTTTGCGATACGACCCGGCCGACCCCACCTGGCCCAACCGCGACCGGTTCGTGCTCTCCTGCGGCCATGCGTCGATGTTGCTCTATTCGCTGATCCACCTCGCGGGCATTCGCCGCGGCGGGCCGGCCTCGCCCGACCACCGCACGCCGGCCGTCTCGCTCGACGAGATCAAGCGGTTCCGTCAGCTCGACAGCGTCTGCGCCGGCCACCCCGAGCACCACATGACCGGCGGCATCGAGACCACGACCGGCCCGCTCGGCCAAGGCTGCGGCAACTCCGTGGGCATGGCGATGGCCTCCCGCTGGCTCGGCGCCCACTACAACCGCCCCGGCCACACGCTCTTCGACTTCGACACCTACGTGCTCTGCAGCGACGGCGACCTGATGGAGGGCGTGGCCGCGGAGGCCGCCTCGATCGCCGGCCACCTCAAGCTCTCGAACCTCTGCTGGATCTACGACGACAACTCGATCACGATCGAGGGGGAGACGCACCTCGCCTTCGCCGAGGACGTCGCAAAGCGGTTCGAGGGTCTCGGCTGGAGGATTCACCACGTCTCCGACGCCAACGACACGGCGCAGCTGAGGAAGGCGTTGCAGGCTTTCAAGGCCGAGCAGGAGAAGCCCACGCTCATCGTCGTGAAGAGCGTGATCGGCTACGGCGCCCCGAAAAAGGCAGGCTCCCACGAATCACACGGAGCGCCGCTCGGCGCGGACGAGATCAAGGGGGCGAAGGAGGCCTACGGCTGGCCGGCCGACGCCCAGTTCCTCGTGCCATCGGAGGTGCCGGCGCGGTTCAAGGCGACGCTCGGTGCCCGGGGCCAGCAGGTCCATGAAGCCTGGCAGAAGACGATCGCCGACTACTCGAAGTCGCATCCCGACATCGCCGCCGAACTGAAGGACTTTCTCGACGGCCGCCTGCCCGCAGGCTGGGACAAGGCCATTCCCTGCTTCCCTGCCGACGCGAAGGGCCTCGCCAGCCGCGTCTCGAGCGGCAAGGTGATCCAGGCGGTAAGCGCCGGCGTGCCCTGGTTCCTCGGCGGCTCGGCCGACCTCGCCCCCTCCACGATGACGCTCGTGCCCGGCGCCGGTGACTTTGGCTCCGGCGACTACGCGGCCCGCAACTTCCACTTCGGCATCCGCGAGCATGGCATGGCATCGGCCTGCAACGGCATGGCCCTCTCCGGCCTGCGGCCCTACTGCGCCACGTTCTTCGTGTTCCTCGACTACCTCAAGCCGGCGCTGCGGCTCTCGGCCCTCGGTCATCTGGGCGTGATCTACGTGCTCACGCACGACTCGATCGGCCTCGGCGAAGACGGCCCAACCCATCAGCCGATCGAGCAGCTCGCCACCGCCCGCGCGGTGCCGGGGCTGTCGGTGTTCCGTCCCGGCGATGCCAACGAAGTTGCCGAGACCTACCGCGTGGTCATGCAGCGGGCCGATCGGCCGGCCGTGATCGTGCTCTCGCGGCAGAACATCCCCACGCTCGACCGGGCCGGCCTCGGCTCGGCCGCCGGCACGGCCAAGGGAGCCTACGTGCTCAAGGAGGCCGCCAACGGCAAGCCCGACTGCATCCTCATCGGCACGGGCAGCGAGGTGCAGGTCTGCCTCGACGCGGCCGCGAAGCTCGCGGAGTCGGGCGTGCATGCCCGGGTGGTGAGCATGCCGAGCTGGGATCTCTTCGAGGCGCAGGATGCGGCCTACAAGGAAAGCGTGCTGCCGGCGGCGATCACCGCCCGCGTCGCCTGCGAGGCCGCCTGCGGCTTCGGCTGGGAGAAGTGGATCGGCCCCCGCGGAAAGTTCGTCGGCATGACCAGCTTCGGCGCCTCGGGCCCGGCCCCGGCGCTCTACAAGCACTTCGGCATCACGGCCGACGCCGTCGCCGCCGCCGCGAAGAGCCTGCTCCAGGGCTGACCGCTCGCGCCTGGGGGCTTCCTTTCGCCTTTCCAATAAAAGCCCCCATGCGCAAGC
>CAZXIG010000281.1:0-3739 GCA_964640405.1 uncultured Candidatus Kuenenia sp. | reverse complement strand
CGATGCCGACGGAGTTCTTGCCCGGGATCGGGGCCACGATGCGGACGCTCGGCACGCGGAGCGCGATGGCGAGGTCGTCGGCGAGGTTCGTGATCTTCGCCAGCCGCAGGCCCGCCTCCAGCTCGATCTCATATTGCGAGATCACCGGGCCGGTCTCGATCTCGACCACCTTCACCTTGAAGCCGAACTCGGCGAACGTCTTCTCCAGCACCCGGGCCCGGTCACGGACCTCCTGCTCCTGCTGGTCGAGTTCCAGGTATTCCGTGGGGAGCAGTAGATCGAGGCTCGGCAGCTCGTAGTCGGCCACCGGATCGGGCGCCATCGTGAGGGCCTCGACCGGCTTGCGGCTCGATCGCGTCTTGATCGGCACGACCGAACGGGCCGGGGCCGCCGGCTGCGGCTCTGCATCGTCATCGGCAGACTCGTCGTCGGCATCAGCCTCGTCGACGACCTCGTCGTCTTCGTTCGACTCCGGCTCGACGGTCATCGGCGGCTCGCGCCGCTTCACGCGGATCGTGGGCTCGGAGTCGTCCTGGTCCTCGTCCTGATCCTCGTCCTCGGCGTCGTCGCTCCCGTCGTCGGCCACCGGCTTCAACCGCCCGCGCAGGCCCGGGAAGGTTTCGGCAATGACGGCCGCTTCGGCGGCCGCGGCCTTGCGGGCCGCACGCCACGACGTGAACCGGCCACCGGCTGCGGTCATGGCGGCGATCGAGATGCCGCCGAGGGCGACAAGCCCGTTCACGATCCGGAGCACGGCGGCGTCGGAGGCCAGGAACAACCCGGCCGCCGTGAGGCTCGACACGACGATGGCGGCGCCGGTGGCGGCCAGATGGGTTTCGGCGAAGTGACGTCCCAGCGCGCCCGTTCGGCCGCCGGCGCCCCAGAGCGGCCGATCGACCCACTCGGGCAGAAACATGGTCAGCAGCGTGCAGACTCCGGCAACGGCCAGGATCGCGCCGGCCGTGCGCAGCGGGAGATCGGGCATCGGCCGGCGCCGGAGCAGGGCCACGGTGAAGGCGAAGATCATGGCCGTGACGAACCAGGCACCGAGGCCGAACCACTCGAACATGCCGGCTGCTGCGGTGGAGCCGATCAGGCCGCAGGCGTTCACCGCCCGCAGGTGCGCAGGCACCATCTGAGCTGCCGGCGGGTCGGCCGGGTGGAAGGTCGCCAGCGCCGTGACCAGAAACGCGCAGCCGGCCAGCAGGGCGAGGGCGGTCAGGTCGCGCACCCGGTTGCGGGGCAGCGGCTCGGCGGCGGCCGGGGCCTCGATGGCCGGCGCATGGCCGCGGACGGGAGGGAACGAGCGGGCGACGGACCGGTCGGCAAAGGCCATGGCTGGATCCTGACGAGAATGGTTCCAGCGCAACTCTACAGGCCGGTTGGTGACGGAGCCGCCACCGAGGGCCGCGGCGACCGACCCGCCTGATCTGGTTGTGCCGGCCGTAGCGTCCATGCCGATCCTGCCGCCCGCGAACCGCCGCCACCCGCATGCATCTCCAGAACGAGCCCCTCTTGTCCGGCCTCGTCGCCGGCATCGCGGCCGCCGCGTTCAGCGCGCTCTCCTACCTGATCTCGCGGCACCACGGCAATCGGGCCGGTGGCGGGAGCCTGCGGCTGCTCGTGCTCGGCCACATGATCATGGGGCTCATCTGCCTGCCGAGCGCCTGGGCGATCCGGCCGGCCACGCTGCCCGAATTGGCCCGCTGGCTGCCGCCACTCCTCGGCTCTGCCGGCTGCTACCTCGCGGGGCAGGGCATCGTGTTCGCGACGCTCAAGCGGATGCCGGCCTCTCGGCTCGCGCCGCTGCTCGGCCTCAAGATCGTGATGCTCGCGGGCATCGTGTCGCTGCTGCCGGGCGAGCGGCTCGATCCAGTGCAGTGGCTGGCGGTCAGCCTGAGCGTGGTGGCTGCGACGATGCTCCAGCGGGCCGGTGGCAGCGCCCCGCCTGCGGCCCTCGCCGCCGTGCTGACGGCCTGCCTGATGTTCGCCCTCTCGGACCTCTGCATCGTGCAGCTCATCAACGCTATGCATACCGGCGGCTCGGGCTGGTGGCCCGCGGCGCCGCGGCTCCACGCGGGCTGTTTCGCGATGGCGGTCACCTACGTGCTCTGCGGCCTCGTGGTGGCGACGCTCCTGCCACGGGCGCTGCCCCGCGATCGCCGTGACTGGACCGCGTCCTTGCAATACGCCATCGCCTGGCTGGCCGGCATGGTGGCGCTCTACATCTGCTTCGGCCTCGTCGGGGCCGTCTTCGGCAACATCCTGCAATCGACCCGCGGCATCATCGCCGTTGGACTTGGGGCCGTGCTCGCCCATCTCGGCTGGCACGACCTCGAAGATCAAGTCGACCGAGCCACGCTCGTCCGCCGGATCGCGGCCGCCGCCCTCATGACGGCCGCGATCGCCCTCTACGTGGTAGATCTGTCGTGAGCATGGATGTGACGCCCGGCGCGGCAGGTTTCCCGAACTGGTCATACAATCATTCGCATGGAACCTCTCGCCTGGAATGACCTCTGGCCGCCCGACGCGAACGCCCTCTTCGTGCCGCAGCTGGTGACCGCGGCGGTGACGGTCTTCGTGCTCGGCGAGTGGTTCGGCCGGCTCGCCGCCGGGGGCACTCCGGCGGTCTCGCCGGCGCGGGCGGTGGCCGCGAAGCTCGTCGGCGGCTCCTGGATGGCCGTGGCCACGCTCGGCATCGTCGGCTGGCTGGGAGTTCCGCTCGCCGATACGGCGATCGTGCCCGGCTCGGTCGGCCTCTCGCTCGGACTGGCCGTCGCCATCGGCCTGGCCATAACGCCGGTGCTCGTGTGCGCCGGCTGGCTTCCGGAGATGCGGCAGTTCTATCCGGAAATGCGGCTGGCCGCGGGAACCGTCACGGCCGCCGATGCATGGCGATGGCGGCTGGCGATGATCGGCTCGTGGCTCGTCTACCTCGTCGGCTACGAGGCGCTTTTCCGGGGGCTGCTCCTCCCGCTTCTCGCACGCGAACTGACGCTGTGGCCAGGCATCGCGGTGACCACGGGCCTGTATGTTCTCGCCCACCTCGCCCGCCCGTCGGCCGAATCGCTCGCCTCTATTCCCGCCGGGTTCGTTCTGGCAGCCATCACGCTGCTGACCGGCAGCATCCTCGCGGCGGTCGTGCTCCACTGGATCATCGCGAGCGTCAACGAGACCGCGTCGTCGATGCGTGCGGGTCCAGACCGCGGCCCGCTACACTGAAAACCGTCATGGTTATCGAAGACGAGACCCGCGAGAGAGTCCAGGGCTCGAGAAAGCCCCGTGGCTGGTCGTGGAACGACATCAACCTCGTGCTCGACATCGCGCTGCTCGTCGTGTTCGTGGGGCTGCTGTTCGCCGCGGTCGTGGTGCGGTTCGTGTTTCCGCCCGGTCCGGCGGCCGCGGGCTGGCGGCTGTGGGGTCTCGACTACGACGCCTGGAGCGGCATCCAGTTCGGGCTGCTCGCCGTGCTCACCGGCGGCGTGCTCGTGCACCTCATGTTCCACTGGTCGTGGGTCTGCACGATGCTCGCCAGCCGACTCTCGGGCGATCGCAAGGCGCGGGTCGACGAGGGCATGCAGACGATCTACGGCGTGATGCTCCTGATCGCGATCCTCGTCGGGATCAGCATCGCGGCCGGGGCGGCATACCTCACGATCGAGCGTCCGTGAGGCAAAAGCGGGCGCGGCTCTTTCATGCCGAGCATGAAGCTCACGCCCGGCGTCGCCATTCGCAAATC
>CAZXIG010000280.1:0-3760 GCA_964640405.1 uncultured Candidatus Kuenenia sp. | reverse complement strand
GCGGATCGACGCCCTGGAACTTCTCGTAGATCTCGAGGATGCCGCCGAGCTTGCGATCGAGCGTTTCCCTGGGGATGTGCGTAAGGTCGAGATAGACGCAGAGCCGGTCCTTCTCGACGGAGAGGTGCTCACGGGTGCAGATGTCGAAGATCTCGCGGGTCGCGATGTCGCGAGGCACGAGGTTGCCGTACTTGGGATACCGCTCCTCGAGGAAGTAACACCGCTCGGCTTCCGGGATGTCCCGCGGATCCCGCGGATCCTGGGGCTTCCGCGGCACCCACACCCGGCCCCCTTCGCCGCGGGCGCTCTCGCTCATGAGCCGCAGCTTGTCGGCCCCGGGGATCGCGGTGGGATGCACCTGGATGAACTCGCCGTTGCCATACCAGGCGCCGGCCCGATAGGCCCGGCTCACGGCGCTGCCGGTGCAGACCATCGACATCGTCGAGCGGCCGTAGATCAGCCCGTTGCCTCCGGTGGCGAGCACGACCGCGTCGGCCGGAAAGGCCTTGAACTGCATCGTGACGAGATCCTGGCAGATCGCGCCGCGGCAGTTGCCGGCATCGTCGAGCACCGGTCCCAGGAAGTCCCAGAACTCCCACTTCTTGATCCTGCCCTCGACCTCGCGGCGGCGAACCTGCTCGTCGAGCGCGTAGAGGAGTTGCTGACCGGTGGTCGCGCCGGCGAACGCCGTCCGCTTGTAGAGCGTGCCGCCGAACCGCCGCTGGTCGCGGAAACCCTCGGGCGTCCGGTTGAAGGGCACGCCGAGACGGTCCATCAGGTCGACGATCCGCGGCCCCCAGTCGGCCATCTCCTTGACCGGCGGCTGGTGCTGCAGGAAGTCGCCGCCGTAGACGGTGTCGTCGAAGTGCTTCCACTCGTTGTCGCCCTGCTGCCGCGTGAGGGCGTTGACGCTGTTGATGCCCCCCTGGGCACACACGCTGTGCGACCGCTTCACCGGCACGAGACTGACGAGATCGACGCCCACACCGAGTTCGGCCAGCCGCATCGACGCGGCCAATCCGGCCAGCCCGCCACCGACGACGAGAACCCGAGGTTGTGCCATGGGATCAGTTTCCTGTTTCCGAGATGGGGTGCGTGGCGGCCGGGGGCGCCGAGGGGTCCTTACCTTCCAGGAGCCGCTTGACCTCCTCCATCCGCTTTTCGGTGGCCCGGGCCTGCTCGATGTCGACGGCCCGCATGCCGCCGAGGGCCCCGAGGCCCGCGGCCGCGAGCACGACACCCACGACGACGCTCACCGCATTCGCCCGCCGCATCGCCGCCGGGCTCGTCCAGAGGCCCCAGGTGATGCCGAGCGTCCAGAGACCGTTGGCGAAGTGAAACACGGTCGAGAGCACGCCGATCGCGTAGAGGATGGCCACGAGCGGCGACTGCAGGGCCAGCGAGGCGGAGCTCGAGGCATGATGGGGATCGAACTTGCCGCCGCCGAGCGGAGCGCCGAGCCAATGCAGCTGGATCACGTGCCAGATGATGAACGCGAACGCGATCATGCCCGTCGCCCGCTGCAGCGTGTAGCGGACGTTGCCGACGTAGGGATACGAGCCCACATTGGGCATGCCGTTGGCGATGATCACGAAGCCGACGGTCGCGTGAAAGAGCATCGGCAGGAAGATGAACGCCCATTCGATCGGCACCAGCAGCGGGCCGAGCGAGTGGATCATGTCAACCCGCGACTGGAACGACGCGGCGCCGCCGAGGATCGATGCGTTCGTCAGCAGGTGCACGACGAGGAAGGCACCGACCGGCACGAGCCCCGAGAGCGAGAAGAGCCGGTAGATGAGAAACTGGTGGCGGCTGAAAAACGACGGTGACGACTCGCTCACGGCGGGACCTCGATTTCGCCCGGATCGCGCAAGACGCCGGAGAAAATCGGCTGCGACCTCGGGCATGGGGAGTATAGGGCTGCGGCGAATCACGACAACGCCGCCGGCTGATTTGGCGGGGCTGGCGGCGGAATTTATACTCTGAGGAAAGTCGTGGATGGCGCTGGAGGCTGCCTGGTGGCGGAGTTTTCCGAAGGTTCGAAGGGCGACGGAGCGTCACCCCGCCCGGACTCCCCCGCCGACGGCGGAGACTCCACCGTTCTGGCCCATCTGCCCGACGGCATCGTCCTTCTCGACGCGGGCTGCCGCGTCCGCTGGGCGAACGAGGTGTTCCAGAGCTGGTGCGAGGGCCGCCCGACAATCGCCGGCTCGGCCTGCGACTTCTTCGCCGTGCTCGACGCCGCGGAGGTTCTCGCCGGCGAGGTCGAGGGCTTTCGCGCCGCGGTGCAGAGCGGGCGACCGGGGCGGCTGCTCGTCCGCACCGGTGGCAACCGCTACTTCGACGCCCAATCGTCGGCCGCGTTCCCCGGCAGTGAGGCAGGGCGCCCGGTCGTCGTGGTGGCCGTCCGCGACGTGACGCACACGATCCTCGAGCAGCAGAAGCGAGCGGCGATCCATGCGGCCGGCCAGACCCTCGCCGACCTCTCGCCCGCCGAACTCGCCGACATGACCGTCGCCGAGCGGATCGAACTCCTCAAGAGCAACATCCTCCACTACTCGAAGGACCTGCTGCAGTTCGACGTCGTGGAGATCCGGCTCCTCGACCAGCAGACGGGCCGGCTCGAGCCCCTGCTTGCCGAGGGCATGCAGCCCGAGGCCGAGGCCCGCATTCTCTATGCCCGCCCCGAAAACAACGGCGTGACCGGCTACGTGGCCGCCACGGGCACGAGCTACTTCTGCAGCGACACCACGAAGGATCCGCTCTATCTCGAGGGCTGCAAGGGGGCGAAGAGCTCGCTCACCGTGCCGCTGATGCTGCACGACCAGGTGATCGGCACCTTCAACGTGGAGAGCCCAGAGCCCGGGGGCTTCACGCAGACCGACCTGCAGTTTCTCGAGATCTTCTCCCGCGACGTCGCCGCGGCCCTCAACACGCTCGAACTCCTCGTGGCCGAGAAGGCCTCGACGGCCGCCGAGAGCATCGAGGCGATCCACGGTGCCGTGGCGCTGCCCGTCGACGACATCCTCAACGACGCCTGTAGCGTGATGGAACGCTACATCGGCCACGACGCCGACGTGGTCGAACGGCTCCAGCGAATCCTGCGGAACGCCCGCGACATCAAGCAGGTGATCCACCGCGTGGGCGAGCAGATGACGCCCAGCTCCGCCCACACGCAGCGTCGCCAGGGCGAACGGCGGCGGGCGCTGGCGGGCCGCCGGATTCTCGTCGTGGATGCCGACGAGCAGGTGCGGGTCGCAGCCCACGCCCTGCTCGAACGCTCGGGCTGCACCGTGGAGACCGCCCGCGATGCCGCCGAGGCCACGTCGCTCGTGCGGGCCGGCGGCGCCGACGCCTACGACGTGATCATCTCCGACATCCGCCTCCCCGACATGAGCGGCTATCAGCTCCTGCTGAAGCTCCAGGAAATCCTCGACGTCGTGCCGCTCGTCCTCATGACGGGCTTCGGCTACGACCCGGGCCACTCGATCGTGAAGGCCCGCCAGGCCGGCATCGACCTCGTGCTCTTCAAGCCGTTCCGCGTCGATCAGCTCCTCGACACCGTCGAGAAGGCGATCGCCCGCCGCACCGCTGCTGCGACGCCCAACGCCTGACGCAGCCAGGGGCGCCGGTCAGCCGGCGGGAAACCTTCCGTCGCTCGCTTCGGGATTCCTCCCGCCACCCGTGTACCCGGTGGTACGCACAGAGCTACGGATATCCCTGCGCTCCTCCTCCAGGTTCCCCGACCGTCTGCCCTCCC
>CAZXIG010000279.1:0-3796 GCA_964640405.1 uncultured Candidatus Kuenenia sp. | reverse complement strand
ATCCCCCGGCTTGCGCCTGGGGGCTTGTATGGGAAGGCTTGCGCCCGGGGGCTTGGATGGGAAAATGTGTCGACAAAAAAACCGGGCCTTCCTTGCGGAAGGCCCGGTCTGTGAATCCCGCTGATCAGCCGCGATCAGGAGCCTCGCTCACACCCCGGGGCCGGTGAGCGAGCGGGCTCTGATCCCGAATCAGATCAGGTCTTCGCCGGAGCCGCGGGGGCCTCGGGAGCAGCCGGGGCAGCCGGGGCAGCCGGAGCAGCCTCGGTCGGCACGCCCTCGGAGATCACGCCCTCGCCGCCGCAGGCGCCGCCAGCGCAGCCACCCTCGACGACGGCACCTTCGCCACACGAGCCGCAGCCGCCCTCGACGACGGCACCCTCGCCGCACGAACCGCAGTCGCTGGCGACAGCACCGCAATCGCCGCAGTCGCTCGCGGCGGCGGCGCAACCCGAGTCACAGGCCACCGGCTCGGCGGCAGCAGCAGCCGCACCGTGGCAACGACGGTGCTTGCCGAACAGGCCGTGGCCACGCTCGCCGTGGCAACGGTGGTGACGGGCGAACAGGCCGCCGTGGCAACGGCGGGCACCATGGCAGCCGTGGCCGGCGACCGCACCGGCGTCACCGCCGACGAGGGCGATAGCCACCAGCGCGAAGAACATCGCACAAGCAAAACCGAGGAAACGCTTCATTACTGACCTCCAGGTAAGAACCGAACGCATCCTGCGTCCACGAAGCCGTCACGCGAGAAACCCCGATCCGGGACGGCCACCGGACCGCAGCCAACACAGAGTGTTTGCCGGAGTTCCCGGGACGGCAGGCTGCGAACAACCCGCTGCACTCCCCCGCAAGGGCTGCGGGTTGGGCAGATTCTTCCGCCTGGGAAATCCAGGCAAAAGGCTACCCGCAAGGGGGTTGCTGTCAAGAAACCTGGGGTAAATGCGTAAAAACTGCCGCTTTCGCAGTTTTTGCCGGCCTACTTCACGGCCGCCGGTTCGGCCCCGCGTGCGGTGCGGGAGGGAGCGGCCTGCTGGGCGGCCTTCTGGGCCCGGGTCTGCAACTCCTTCGCCACCATCTCCTGCTTGGCGATCATGTCCTCGGGGTCCTCGAAGTTGAGGAGCAGCGGCGGCAGGTCGTCGAACACCCGCGTCGCCATGCCCACCACCCGCCAGCCCTCCGGATCGAGCCGCACCACCCACACCACGTTCTCGCTCGACTTGAAGCCCTCGCTGTCGACGTCGGTCCAAGTCGTGGCCACGTGGACGAGGTCTTCGGAGTCACCCACCAGCTCGCAATCGCCCACCGAGTAGGTCGCCGTATCGGCGACGGGCGGCGCCACGGAAATGCCGAGTTCCTCGGTCTTCGTGCGGGCAACACTGGTCAGCAGGCCACGCGCCGCGGCGTCGTCGCCCCGCTTGATGGCATCGAGAAACGACACCACGGCCGCCTTCGCCGGCCCCGTGGCACCGGCCCCACCTTCCCCCGCCGAGCAGCCGACGGCACCGGCGACGCCCAGCCAACACAATCCGAACAGTGCTACCGCCAGGCAGCGCGGGACGGAAATCGAAGACGGCCAGACAAACGCGGTCAGCGGGGCGGGCATGCGGATTCTCCTTCGAAAGCAGGCCGCAGGCGGTCCGATTGCCGGGCGGCGCGGCGGGACACTGACGACGGGCGATTGCCCGGTCAAGATGAGTTTGGCCGTCCTTCCCTGCTATGCTCCACGGTGGTGTTCGCAGGCCTCGGAGGTTTCCGCCATGTCGCAACAGTCAGCCGCGGTGCGTCGGCCCTGGAAGCTTGCGAAGTTTGGAGAAAGCCTCGCCGGCATCCGGCTTGTGGCCTGTGCCGCCTGTGGCTTGGCGGTCTTGGCCGCCGACGGTCTCGCGGCGCCGGGCCAACGCGGCCGGGAGAAGACGATCCGGCGAGCGGCCACTCCCGCCGGCCGGTGGGACAAGCTCACCCAAGGCACGTTCGTCGACGACGCCTTCTCGCTGCTCGTCGGAAACCGACCCGACTACGGCGCGACGAAGCAGATCGTGGGTGGCGGAGCTGCCGGAGCGATCTCGACAGCTGCGTCGTCCGCGGCGGGCGTTCCGGCTGGCGGCACGAAGTGGTCGTCGCTCGTTTCCGCCGACACGCTCACCGACGAGGTCAAGGACACGAAAGACCTGCTCGCGGCGGCCTGTGGCAAGTTGAGCGATTTCAAGGGGGGCGGGTTCGAGCAGGCACGCTGCGGCTACAGCTCGCTGGCCATGCTCTTCGGCGTGATCGCCGCCTACGATCAGCCCGACATCCGCTGGCGGAAGGATGCCGCGACGGCCCGCGACCTGTTCGCCCGCGTGGGCTTCAATTGCAAGGTGGGCACGGATCAGTCCTTCTCCGAGGCCAAGGCGCGGCTCGAGGATCTCGCCGGCCTGCTCGACGGCAGCTCTCCGGAGCCGAATCCCAACATCGAGCCCGCCGAACTCTGGAGCCAGATGACGGGACGGCCGCCGCTCATGACGCGGCTGGAGATGGCCCAAGAGGCCATGCGGCCCGCGATCGCGTCGAAGGCCGATTTCAACAAGCTCGCCGACCAGCTGCGCCACGCGGCCGAGATCGTCGCGGTGATCGGCGAGGTGATCCAGCAGCCCGATTTCGAGTATCACGACGACGACAGCTACCGCGGCTACGCCGCCGCGATGCGGGACGCGGCCGTGCAGGTTCGCGACGCCTGCCTCGAGGGCGACTACGAAGCCGCCCGCGCCGCCGCCGGCAAGCTCGAGCAATCCTGCGACGCCTGCCACGGCGACTACCGGAGCTAGATTGCCAGCACAAACACGCTGCGAGGGGCTGCCCGCAGCGAACGTCCGGCTCCTGGGGCGTGGGCAGCCCCGAAGCCAGGCTGCAAAGGTCAGCGTTTCGCCAGGTGTGGCAGCGGCTTGAGCTCGACGAGTTCGGCGAGGCCGGCTTGGGCCATCTCACGGCCCGTGACGTAGCGGTGCGTGCGAATCCACTCGTTGATCCGCTCGGCCTCGCGACCGAACAGCTCCACCAGCAGCTCGTCCATTTCCCGCTCCAGGTCCGCGAAGTGCCGCGACCACTCGGCCGCCTCGCGGATGCCGATATGCTCTTCGCTCTGCCACTTCATCGGATGAAAGAGGAACACGCTGTAGGGCGTGACGAACCGGCGCCGGCAGGCCGCGAACGGCCAGAGAGCAGCCGAGGAGCATTCCCCCGTCACCACGGCCGTGCCGGCGATGCCCCGCAGCTTGAGCAGGCCGACCAGCGACATCGCACAGTAGGGGCTGCCACCCGGCGAGTCGAAGTAGATCGTGCACTCGCTGCCCGGCTCGAGACTGAGGATCCGATCGGTCAGTTCCGCCGCGTTGTCGGTAAGGTCGCCCACGAGCGCGATCTCGAGCGGGCCACGATCTTCCTCCTGCTCGGCGGGCGGGGCTTCGCGTCGTGCCATGTCTGGCTGGGGCTCCGGGGCGGTGCAGCGACAGGCCGCGTCGGTGTGCCGCCGCCAATTTCGCTAGGGCGTAGACTAAGGCGAGGTTCGGGCGTCCACAAGCCGCCGTCGGCACTCGCGCGGGAGACACGCAATGGGAATTGTGGCCTACTGTCCCAACGGGCATCGGGTGAAGGTCAAGGACGACTTGGCCGGCCGCAAGGGCATCTGCCCTGAGTGTCAGGCACGATTTCGCATCCCGCGCGAGGCGGCGTGGCCTCCTGGCGGTGCGAGCGCCCCTCCCGACGCCGCAGCCCATCCCGTCGCGCGGGTCGTGTCGCTCGATCCGGCCGTTGCGGCCGGGCT
>CAZXIG010000278.1:0-3798 GCA_964640405.1 uncultured Candidatus Kuenenia sp. | reverse complement strand
AACAATCCCGGACTGGCCGACGTTCCGGCCACGAGCCAGGCGATGCAGATGCGGCGGAACGGGCGGTCTGTCGTGAACATCGGCGGACTCCGGAAAGTGAGTGAGGATAGGTCGTCCAATGGCACTTCGGCAAGCGTCGGCCGAACGGAGCGCACCGGTAGAAGCAACAGCCGGGGGCGGCGAGGCGTTCAGCGAACGCTCGAGGGGAACGGGCCTCCAGCCTGCCTCGCGCGGTCAGTCACGGAAGGCCTTCGGGCTGCGGCCAACCCACCGCTTGAACGCGCGCGAGAAAACCGACGCGTCCTCGAAGCCGACCTGCCGTGCGATCGACTCCACCTTGTTGTCAGTGGTGGCCAATAGGTGTTGGGCACGCTCGATCCGCAGCGACGCGAGATGGTGCATCGGGCTGCGGCCCAGGTCGCGGAGGCAGACGCGGCGGAACTGCTCCTTGCTGGCGTTGAAGCGGGCCGCGAGGGATTCGAGCGTCCACTCGGCGGCGAGGTTGCGCGCCACCTCATCCCACACCGCCCACAGTCGGTCGTCGACCCGCCAGGGCTGCGCGATCCGCTTCGCCTCACCGTGGGCGAGTTCGACCCAGTGGTGCAGGAGCCTCGGATCACGGGCCCCTTCCCACTCGAACCGCAAACCCGACACGATCCGCCACAGAGACTCGGCGTCGCATTTCACCCGCACCGGAGAGGCGGCAGACACAAGCGGCCTCACGTGCGCCGGTTCGTCGTAGCGGATCCAGGCGAATCGCCACCGTGAGTTCGGTACGGCGTGAAACGCGTTGAGCACCCGCGGAGGAGCGAGGCACGCCACGCCCTTGCGGCTCGACTGCCAGCGACCGTCGAGGAGCATCTGCCCGCGGCCTTCATGGCACACCATGAAGAAGCTGCCAGTGGGCCGCACCCGAACGCGGCGATATGGCGCTGCGGCGTCGGCCAGCCCGAGCCGCTTGATCCGATGCACGGCCAACTCCGGGAAGTCGTCGGACGTCAGCGCCCAAAGCCGGCTGGCCGGGCCGTCTACGGTCGTTTCGACGAGATCCAGGTGGATGTCACTCATGCCCAACTCCGGGCTTCCAGTGTAAGCGGTCGCCGCCGTGCTTTCCTTTGGTTTTTGCCGGCATAACGCGATGCGGCACGGCCTCGGCCCCGCCGTGGTTTTCCGTCATCAAGACGCGCATTTCCGTCATGGACGCCCCGGAAACCTTTACTAAGTTTATTGGGAGACATGTCCGCTTGGGGGCCCGCAGAAGTAAGGTCAATCATGCTCGGAACATTCTTCGCTGAAATTCATGCCGACGGATCTCCTTCGCAGAGGGGTTCAGTTATGAGTGTCACTTCTCCCATCCGTCGCACCCGTGCGAGGTTCTTCGCAGTATGGTGCCGGACCGCGGTCATGGTCGCGGTCGTTGGCATGGTTCTGGTGGCTCGGCCACGACTCGCCTCGGCACAGAACTACACCTGGTCTGGCACGAACGCCCTGTGGACAACATCCAACTGGATCACCTCCACCGGCACGACGACGTTCCCCGCTGGCAGTTCCGGCACGAACACCGCGATCATCAACTCCGGCACCGTCTCGTTCGCGGGAAACGACACGTTCGGCAATAGCGCGACAACGTCTTCGCCCGTCATCCGACTCGGCTCCGGTGGCACGCTTGCGAGCGGCGGATTCTTCAACACGCTCTGGAACGTGAACCTCAACGGCGGCACGCTGCTGGCCAACGGCGGTGCCGCCTCGTCATTTCCGACGTTCCAATTGGCTGGCACGCTGACCGTCGACGGCACCACGGCGTCGAACATCTCCGTCGGCGGCGGATCGAACAACCAGGTCAACATCGGCGGCCAAGGCAACTCCACGCTCACGGTCAATGTCGCCGACGTCACCAGCAGCGCCGCCGCCGACCTGACGATCGGCACCGTCCTTCAAAATTTGTCGGGAGGCGCAGGCGCGCTCACGAAGACGGGCGCCGGAACGCTGGAGCTCTCGGCGGCCAACACCTACACGGGGGCCACCAATATCAACGGCGGTGTGCTGCGGATCGCCTCGGGCGGATCACTGACATCCGCAGGCAACATCAATTCGACGGCCGGTGGGCAGCTCTCCATCGCCGGCAGCGTGACGATGGCGGCCGACACCTACTTCGCCGTCGGCAACGGCATCGTCAACACGACGGGCACCACGTCGATCGACGGCGGCAGCCTCAATGTCGGCACCGGCGCGTTCCTGATCGGCGGCGGCCGCTCCGGCGTGGCTAACGGAGGCCTCGGCACGTTCGTCGTCAACAGCGGCACCGTCACGGTCGGGGCGGCCGGCGGCGCGGGCGGCGGCCAGGACACCCAACGAGTCTACCTCAATCCGTATGCAACCTCGGGCACGAGCCAGCTGCTCCTCAACGGTGGCGTGTTCAGCATCGCCCGCCCGATCAGCGACGGCGGCGGTGGACAGTCGCTCGTGGCGTACAACGGCGGCACGCTGCGACTTGGCGGCAGCATCAGCGTCGGTGGTGCCACGACGAACGTGATCCACTCGGGCGGAGCCGTGATCGACACCAACGGCTTCAACGGCACGCTCAACGTGGCCTTGGCCACTGGCACGGGCGCGACGGCCGGTGGCCTCACGAAGATCAACAGCGGTACGCTCACGATGTCGGTCGCCAACTCGTACACCGGCACCACGACCGTCTCGGGTGGCGTGCTCCGCTACGGTATCGCCAACGCCATCTCGACGGGTGCCGTCACGGTCGACAGCGGCGCCACCCTCGACCTCGCCACATTCAACGACTCGGTCGGCGCCGTCACGCTCACCAGCGGCAACATCATCGGCACGGGCACGCTGACGAGCACGTCGGGCTTCACCGTCACGTCGGGCTCGATCTCGGCTCCGCTGGCCGGTTCGGTCGGCCTCACGAAGCAGGGCGCCGGCACGGTCACGCTCAGTGCCGCCAATCCCTACACCGGCGCCACGGACATCAACGGCGGCCTGCTGCAGATCGCGTCGGGCGGAGCGCTGACGTCGGCCGGCAGCATCAATTCGACGGCCGGGGGGCGGCTCTCGATTTCCGGCAGCGTGACGATGGCGTCCAACACCTACTTCGCCGTCGGCAACGGCATCCTGAACACGACGGGCACCACGTCGATCGATGGCGGAACGCTGGCCGTGGGCAATAGCGCGTTCCTCATCGGCGGCAGCCGTCAGAGCTTGGGCACATCCGGCGGCCTCGGCACGTTCGTGCTCAACAGCGGCACCGTGACGGTTGCCGCGGGCGGCGCGGGTGGAGGCCAGGATACGAGCGCCGTCTGGCTCGCTCCGTATTCGTCCGGAACGAGCCAACTGATCCTCAACGGCGGCGTCTTCAGCACCGCTCGCCAGATCCAAAACGGCAGCGGCAGCGACACGACGTTGGCCTTCAACGGGGGCACGCTGCAGCTCGCCGCCGACCGCGCGAACATCGCCGTCTCCCTGAGCAGGGTCTTGATCCACTCCGGCGGGGCGGTGATCGACACCAACGGCTTCAATGGCACTTTCCTGGATGCGCTGACGGCCGGCACGGGCTCGCCAGCCGGCGGCCTCACGAAGCTCGGGAGCGGCACGCTCACGCTCTCGGCGGCAAACACCTACACCGGCACCACTACGATCTCGCGCGGAGTGCTGGCGCTCTCGAGCGCCGGCAGCCTGGCGTCGACGAGCCCGGTCGCGATCACGGGATCCGGCGCGACGTTCAACATCTCCGGGGCGAGCGGCGGTCGCACGATCGGCATGCTCACCGGCACGGCCGGATCGACCGTG
>CAZXIG010000277.1:0-3822 GCA_964640405.1 uncultured Candidatus Kuenenia sp. | reverse complement strand
GAATCCGCTCTCAAAACGTCACGATGCGGGCCGCATCCTGATCGTCGGTGACGACCGCTGGGGCGGCCTGCCGTTCGAGGTCTTCGTCGAGTGCGGCGGCGAGGCCGGCGTGGTGCGGCACGCCGGCCAGCGAGAGGAAGTTGGAGAGCAGCCGGAAGCCGTGCCGCGTGAGGATCGACTCGGGGTGGAACTGCACGCCGTAGAGCCGCGCCGCCTCGTCGGCCACCGCCATGATCGTGCCCTCCGCGTCGCGGGCGATCACGCCGAGGCCGGGCGGCAAGTCACCGGCGTCGATGACGAGCGAGTGGTAGCGGCAGGCCGTCATCGGGCTCGGGATGCCGGCGAACAGGTTGATCCCGTCGTGATGGATTCCGCTCACCCGGCCGTGCACCGGCTCCCGGCCCCGGATGATCCGTCCGCCGAGGGCGGCCGCGATCGCCTGATGTCCGAGGCACACGCCGAGGATCGGCACGCTGCCCCGCAGCGTCTGCACGGCCTCGACCGAGCAGCCCGCCTCCGTCGGCGTGCACGGGCCGGGCGAGATCACGAGGGCCGCGGGGGCGAGCCGCCGCAGGTCGGCGATGGTGGTGTCGTGGCTGGGCACCACCATCACCTCCACGCCCAAGAGCTGGATGTGGCGGGCGAGGTTGAACACGAAGCTGTCGCGGTTGTCGAGCACGACGATCATGCCGGCGCCCCCAGGCCTGCGTCGACGGCAGCCAGTACGCGGAGCATGCCCTCGGCCTTGTGCAGCGATTCGGCATGCTCGGCGGCGGGATCGCTCGCCGCGGTGATGCCGCCCCCGGCGGCGAACGTGAGGCCCTGCGGCGAGGCCACGATCGTGCGGATGAGCAGGTTGAAGTCGGCCGTGCCGTCGAGGCCGACGTAGCCCAGCGAGCCGCAGTAGGCCCCACGGGCCACGCCCTCGAGCTCGGAGATGATCTCGCACGCCCGGTGCTTCGGGGCGCCGGTCACGCTGCCGCCGGGGATCGCGGCCTCGAGCGCGTCGACCGCCGAGAGGCCGGGCCGCAGCCGTCCGGCGACGATCGACACGAGGTGCTGCACGTAGCGATACCGCTCCAGCCGGCAGAGCGCCTCCACCCGCACGCTCTCCGGCCGGCAGACGCGGGCCAGGTCGTTCCGCACGAGGTCGACGATCATCACGTTCTCGGCCCGATCCTTCGGGCTCGCCTCGAGGTCGTCGCCGGCGAACAGATCGGCCTCCGGGCTGGCGATCATCCGCCGCGTGCCCTTGATCGGATGCATGCGCACGATGCCGCGGCTCACCTGCAGGAACCGCTCCGGCGACATGCTCGCGATCTGCACCTCGCCGGTGTCGAAGAAGCCGGCGAAGGGCGCGGCATTGAGCTCGCGGGCCCGCAGATAGAGGGCGACCGGATCGACGGCCGCCGCGACCGCGAACTGCTGGGCGAGGTTCACCTGGAAGATGTCGCCCGCCCGCACGTATTCGATGCCGCGGCTCACCATCTGGCGATAGCTTTCGGGTGACTGGCTCGAGCACACGCCTGCATGGCCGGCGAGGGCGTGCGTGGCCCAGGCGGGCATGGCCGGCGGCGCCGGCGCCGCGTGGACGCGCGGTGCGCCGCCGAGAAACACGGCCAGCCGCTCGGCCGCGCGGCGCTGTCGCTCCACCGGTCCCCGCGCCGGCACGCCCTGCGAGATGAACCAGCCGCGGCGGAGGTCGTGGTCGTAGGCGAAGACGACGTCGTAGACGTGGAGCGAGAGCAGGGGCACGGGGCCGCTGGTCGGGCTCGGGGGGGCGATGCCGAGCCGCGCCAGCCCGCACTCATAGGCGAGCAGGCCGGCGACTCCCCCCTGGAACGGCGGCAGCCCCGGGATCGTGGGGCAGGCGAGTTCGGCGAGCAGTTGCCGCACCCGAGCCAGCGCCGAAGCCAGGCCATGGGCCGCGGCCTCACCCGCGCAGGCCGGCACCTGCACGGAGTGGATCGGGTCGGCGGCCACGAACGAGAAGCGGCCGAGGCGGGGCGCCGCGGCGGCCGCGTCGACGAGGGCGCTGTCGAGAAACAGCGGATGCGGCAGGCCGGCCACATGGCGAAACACGGTGGCTGGCACGACGCCTGCCTCGGCCTCCGCCACGAGGCAGCCCGAGGCGGTGAACCACTGCCGTGCGCTCCACTGTGACTTCGTCGCGCCGTCCATCACGTCGCCCATCATGTCGTCGGTTCGCCGGCCTTCTGCGCCGCCTCGGCCGCCGCCCGCGACGGCCCGTGGCCGATCTCCGGCTGCGTGAGGTGGCCCCAGTCGAGGGCCTGATCTTGCCGGTAGTCCTTGCCGAGCGTCAGGGCCGTGACGGCCTTCGCCATTTCATAGCCGAGATAGAAGGCGTGGCCGGGATCGACGTCGGTGCGGCCCGCGGCCTCGAGGTCCTTGAAGAGCTGGAAGGGATCGCGGGAGCGCAGGTGGAGGTTCGCCCCCACGAGGTGCAGTTCGCCCCCTTCGGCGAAAATCCGGAAGTTGGGGTCGCGGATCGCCGCCGCGAGCCGGTCGAGCACCTCGGTCCCGTGCTCCTGCGGCTTGCCGGCCCGGAGCGTGACGAGCCGGGGCTCGACGTGCTTGGGGAGCGTGCGGTTGGTCACGGCGTGGTAGGCCAATGCCCGCGCCAGGCTGCACTCCTGCACGCTGCTGCGTGCCCAGTGGATCACTTCCGTCGTGAGCACGGAGCGGATGCCCGCCTCCTGGCAGAAGCCGATGAGCAGCGTGTTGACGCCGGCGGAATCGACGTCGGTGAGTTCCGTGAGGTTGCCGATGCCCATCATCATCTCGGCGGCGGGATAGCGACGACGGACGTCGAGGTAGCGGCCGAGGCTCGCCGCGAACCCGAAGCCGATCGGTTCCAGCACCGGGTCGAGCCGGAACGGCACGCGTTCCTGTGCGAGCCGTTCCACCGTCTCGTCGAAGCCGGCCATCGTGGCGGGCACGTCGGGCACGACCACCACCTCGCAGCCCCAGTCGGCGGCCGCGGCGACGTTCGTCGAATTGACCGAGAGCACGAGCGTGGCCCCCGCCCGCGTGGCGGCGGCGATCTCCCGCGGCTCGAAGCTGTCGATCGACACGCGAAAGCCCTCGGCCACGAGCATCCGCACCGCCTCGCCCACCCCCGTCCACACGTCGCCGGGGTCGCAGCCCACGTCGATGCGATCGGCCCCCGCGGCGGCGAGCCGGCGGGCCTCGGCGAGCAGGTCGGCCGCCGCGAGCCGCGGGGCGTGGTTGATCTCGGCGATGATCTCGATGTCGAACCGGCCGTAGTCGGCCCGGTCGCGGGCCTGCTGACCGAAGAACTCGTCGAGGCACCGCAGATCATCCGGGCCGCGTTCCACCGGCACGGGGCTCACCTCGGCGAAGGCCTCGAGCGAGCCACGGCAGGCGCCGGGGATCAAGACGCGGCTCGTGCCCGGCGGCACCTGGAGCCGCTTCGCGATCCAGGGCGTGGTCATGAGGGCCGCCACCGTGATGTTGAGCACCTGCACGGAATAGTCGAAGCCCGCGCGCGGCGCGAGCCGGTCGAGCACCTGCCGCAGCGAGTGCTCGGCGAGCTTGCCGGTGACGAAGTGGATGCGGGGGCGGGCGGCGGTCACGGTGCGAGAGTGGGGCGTACGATGGAAGTTTCAGTAGCGTATCACGAACGTCGCGCATCCCCCGGCGTGTGGTGGGGGGCTTCCTTATGGCATTGGGAATAGAAGCCCCCATGCGCAAGCAGGGGGATAGTGCGGGCGCAAGCAGACAACACGGCGTCGAAGCCGAGGCGAAACGTATTATCCCCCGGCTCGCGCCTGGGGGCTT
>CAZXIG010000276.1:0-3833 GCA_964640405.1 uncultured Candidatus Kuenenia sp. | reverse complement strand
GAGGTCCCAAGTTCGAATCTTGGCGCGCGCAGTTCCGCTTCCCCCTCACCGCTCGACTGTGGTGGCCTTTGGGGCGAACCACGTGGCCTTCTCGACCACGACCAGTCGGGCGGAGCCGGAGGGAACCCACCGGCAAATCTCGCCCCAGAGCCGGCAGAACACGCGGCGTTCCGGGTAGACGCCGGCATTGAACTCGGCCATCGACCAGACGTTGAGATCGAGCACGGCCCACTCGTCGCCTGGGGTCACGTGGGCGGCGACGGCGGGCGGGAGGCTGCGCACCACCTCCGGCGGCATCACTACGAGGCCGGTGGACACGTTCCCGGTGTAGACGTTGAACGACAGGGCCGAGTCCCAGCGGTTGACGCCGTTCAAGGCCGGCATGATGCCGACGAGCACCGCGACGACGGCCTGCGGCAGAAGTCGCACGAGGGGGCCTTGGAGCAGCGGTGCCGAGTGGGATGGCGTCGGGTCGCGGAAGAGCAGCCAGACGAGCGCCGCCATCGTGAGGCTCCAGGCCCAGGCGCTGTCGTTCCAGTGACCGCGGATGGGCCCGATGCAGATCAACACGACGGCATGCATCGCGAGCGCCTCCCAGAGGGCGAACCGCCGAAGCCGGGGGATCAAGAGCCCGATCGCGAAGGCCACCTCGAAGACCGCCGCGGCGACACCGAGCGGGGCAATCCAAGCCGCGGGGATCGGCAGCAGGCTCGTCAGCGGCTCGATGAACCAGGGAAACTCCTCGGTGAAGAAGTGCGGCGTGAGCTTGTGCACGCCCCCCCAGAAATAGATCGCGGCGACGGCGAATCGCATGCCCGTCAGCGTGCGGCTCGCCTCGGACTCGCCGCCACGACGATCGTGCCCGAGCGCGAGCAGGAAGAGCAGGAAGAACGTGTAAAAGGAAGGCCAGAGGCGGCTCTGGTCCTGGGCGAAGAGCACGGCCAGCAGGACGACGACCGCAGCCACCGGCTGCCAGGCCCGCGGCCGGGCGATCACGGCGAGCAGCAGCCCGACGAGCAGGGCGGCGACGGCCGCGTCGAGCGGCCAGGGGAAGGGGGGCACGATCCCGAACGCAGGCGTGAGCGGATAGGTCCGCGTCGAGATCCAGAGCGACCCTGAAAAGGCCATGCAGAAAAGCATGGATCCGGCGACGAGTCGCGTGACCGCCGCCAGCTGCCGCTCAGGGCCGGTCATCGGCCCGCTCCAGCTCCAGGCACACCAGCCGCTCCGGCCCGCGGACGTAGAGCAGGCCATGCGCGAGGATCGGGGCCGCCCAGGAAGGATGCCGGAGCAGCCGCCGCGGCTCGCCCGTCGGGCCCTCGGCCTCGAGCGGAATCTCGGCGCTCGGCTCGAACCGCTCCGGATTCGCGGGAAACACGAACAGCGATCCGTTCTCGAGGAGGCAGAAGAAATGGCCGTCGACCAGCAGCAGGCTGCTGCGGCCGAGTCCGGCCTCCGACCACTTCACCTCGCCCGTTTCCCACTCGATGCACCGGAGTTGGGCGTCGCCGACATTGCGGCCGCTGCATGCGTAGACGTGGCCTTCGTGGTGGATCGGCGTGCTCCAGTGGCTCTGCAGGATCTTGCGGCGGGTCCGCGGCTCGTCCTGCCAGACCACCGCCGGGCCGTCCGGCTGCACGCGGAGGAGCGCGGCCCCGGGGCCGTAGGTTTCGCTGATTAGCACCTCGGAGCCGACGACGACGGGATTCGCCGCATTCACGCTCTCCAGGATCGAGGCCCGCCACGGGAAGTGAAAATCCTGCCGGCCCGTGGGCGGATCGAAGCCGATGAGCCCGCCGCGGGCGAACACGAATCCCCACCGCCGGCCGGCGATCGTGGCCAGCGTCGGGCTCGCGTAGCTGGCCAGTTCGTCGCTGAACCGATACCGCACGGCGCCGGTGCGTTTGTCGAAGGCCACCACGCCGGAGTCCGCGCCTCGCACCCGATCGAGCTGGCCCGGCGGCACCGCGCGGCTCTCGGCAGGCGAGCCACCGATATTGGCGATCAAAAGGTCCCCCTCCACCGCCGGTGTGCTGCCGACACCGAAGAAGTTCTGCACGACGCCGAACTCCTGCGCCGTATCGACCTTCCAGATCACGCTGCCGTCGAGCACGGAGAGGCAGTGCAGAACCCCTTCGGCTCCCATGATGTAGACGCGGTCGTCGTCCACGACGGGGCAGCACCGCGGCCCCCCTTCGTAGCCGTAGAGATCCTCGTAGGCGGTCGGGTAGTCGAAATCCCAGAGAGCCTCGGCCGTCTCCGCCCGCAGGCATTCGAGCCGATTCCGATCGCCGTACCTCGAAAACTGGAACAGGCGGCCGCGGCTGACCGACGGCATCGCGTAGCCCGAGCCGATCTCGCGGTGCCAGAGCACCTTTGCGCCGCGCACGCGGCCGTCGACGAAGAACCCCGTCTCGGTGCTCTTCCCGTCGCCCGTCGGCCCGAGGAACGCCGGCCAGTCGCTCCCCCGCCGCCGCGTCCAGAGATCCGGCACGTCGGCTGCCAGAGCCAGGCAGGGAGCAAGGGCTGCCAGACAAGCCCACGCGATGCGACCAAAACCCGCGCGATGCGCCGACCAGGCGACGAAGGCTGCCATCGAGATCCTTCCCTGGGCCACGAAGACCGACACCGAAGATCGAGGCGGGAGTATACCGATCGCGGTTACGTCATCCGCGTGTCGAGTCACGACCGTTGTGGCGGGCGGTAACGAGTGGCTACACTCATGGCCGTAGCGACCCGCAATACGGGGACGTAGCTCAATTGGGAGAGCACCGCCTTTGCAAGGCGGGGGTTGAGGGTTCGATCCCCTTCGTCTCCATTTCAAGCCCGCCGGTCGCAGCACCACCCTGGCCGGCGTGGCTCCGGGGTTGCCCACACCCTCTCGCCGGACACTCGCTGCGGGCATCCTGCCCTTCGCTCGCTCGATGCTGCCTGCGCTCCGCCATCCATGGCTCCGCTGGTCAGCAACGCCGGCTCGAGGGGATGGGCAACCCCTACGCAGTCCTTTCCGAGAATCCGGCAAGTCTGCTTGTGGCTGCATGTGAGGTCGTTTGCCTGATGCCTGAACTCGATCATGTGACCGGCCTGGCGACGCGGGGAGACCTGCATCGCTTCCTCGAGTCGCGGCGGCTGGCGATCGCGGTGGTGATCGTCGACGTCGTGGGGCTCAAGGCCGTCAACGAGCGGGACGGTTTTCTCGCCGGGGATGCCGTGTTGCGACAGGCGGCGGAGCGGCTGCGGCAGGCGGCCACGGAGGCGACGATCGTCGCGCGGCTCGGTGGCGACGAGCTCGTCGCCGTGTTCACGGGGCCGCAGGCGGTCCAGCGGGCCCGGGTGACGGCTGCAACGATTGTCGCGGTGGGGGTGCCGGTCATGCGGGCCGCGGCGATGGAGGCCGAGCCGGCCGAGATGACCGGCTCGATCATCGAGCGGGCCTATGC
Source organism: uncultured Candidatus Kuenenia sp. (assembly GCA_964640405.1). Taxonomy (GTDB): domain Bacteria; phylum Planctomycetota; class Planctomycetia; order Pirellulales; family UBA1268; genus QWPN01. The sequence continues at coordinate 393 of CAZXIG010000276.1, read as the reverse complement.
AGCGATGCGCCGTTCCTGAAATACTGTAAGATTGACTCCGGCCTTCCTCATTTCGGCCCGTTTCGTTCCGGCCGGCTCCCCAGACCCTTCCCCGTTCACAGGTTCCCGCTCCCCGTGTCTTCCGACTCCGCCGCCACCCGCCGCACCGACATCCGCAACATCGCGATCATCGCCCACGTCGATCATGGCAAGACGACGCTCGTGGACTGCCTGCTCAAGCAGAGCGGGCAATTCAGGGCCAGCCAGCTCTCCGAGCGGATGCTCGACTCCAACGACCTCGAAAAGGAGCGTGGGATCACGATCCTCGCCAAGAACATCGCGGTCGAGTGGAAGGGCACGAAGATCAACATCATGGACACCCCCGGCCACGCCGACTTCGGCGGCGAGGTGGAG
>CAZXIG010000275.1:0-3847 GCA_964640405.1 uncultured Candidatus Kuenenia sp. | reverse complement strand
GCGCCGTGGCGATCGTCGTGCACCGCATGATGCCGCCGAAGATGTTGACGAGGATCGCCTTCACGTTCTTGTCGGAGAGGATGATCCGGAAGGCCTCCGTCACCTGGTTGACGTCGGCGCCGCCGCCGACGTCGAGGAAGTTGGCCGGCTCGCCGCCGTGATACTTGACGAGATCCATCGTGCTCATCGCCAGGCCGGCGCCGTTGACGAGACAGCCGATCGTGCCGCTCAGCTTCACGTAGGAGAGCCCGGCTGCGGCCGCCCGAATCTCGGCCGGCTCCTCCTCCGCCTCGTCGCGCAGGGAGGCGACGTCCTTGTGGCGGAAGAGGGCGTTGTCGTCGAAGGTCATCTTGGCGTCGAGCGCCACAAGCGCGCCGTCTTTCGTGAGCACGAGCGGGTTGACCTCGAGCAGCGAGGCGTCGAGGTTCACGAAGGCCGCGCACAGCTTGCGGAAGAAGGTCTCGGCATGCCGCCAGCTCGCGGTGGGCAGACCGAGCTTCGAGGCCAGGAGCCGGGCCTGCCAGCCGCCGAGCCCGCGGTCGGGATCGAAGGGTTCGCTGAGGATCAGCTCGGGGGTCTTGGCCGCGACCTCCTCGATGTCCATGCCGCCGGCGGTGCTCGCGATGAGCACGGGCGAGCCGACGCGGCGATCCACGAGCACGGCGCAGTAGAGTTCGCGGTCGATCGCACAACCGCTCTCCACGAACACCTGCCGCACCACCTGCCCCTCCGGGCCGGTCTGGATCGTGACGAGTGTCTTGCCGAGCAGCCCCTCGGCGATCCGTCGGGCGTCGGCGGCGGTCTTCGCCAGCTCCACGCCCCGCTGCTCGGAGCCCTGCACCTTCCCCTTGCCGCGGCCGCCGGCATGGATCTGCGCCTTGACGGCACAGACGGGCGTGCCGAGGGCGGTGAAGGCGTCGGCCGCCTCGTCGGGCGTGCGGGCGACACGACCGGCGAGCACCGGCACACCGGCCGCCCGGAGAAGGTCCTTGGCCTGGAACTCGTGAATCTTCATGACGGCCTCGCGGGAGAACAGGCTGCCGATCCGGGTGATCCGCGGCAAATATCCCACGAAACCGCCGACCCGCAAGCGGGGTGCCGTATCTCGGGGCCGGATGATCCCCCTGCTTGCGCATGGGGGCTTTTCTTGGGATGGCCGCGCGAGTTTCTCATCCAAGCCCCCAGGCGCGAGCCGGGGGATGATCCGGGCCGCTTCAACCACAAGGGCCCGGGATGTTCGGAATGGATGCCGCATGATCCCCCTGCTTGCGCATGGGGGCTTTTATGTGCAGCGGGGCTTTTATCCCAACCACGGCGCGATTGCTTTCTCAGACGTACGCGGCGGCGGTTCCCCGCTCCCGCTGCATCCGCTGCCGCCAGTAGGGGGTCGTGCAGAGGAGGAGCCTGCCGGTCCCTTCGTAGACATACGCCCGTTTCTGGCCCGAGAGCCAGAAGCTCAGCAGCGAGCGGGCCGGCCGCTTCACCGTGAGCCGGATGCCGGAGGTGCGGGCGATCACGATCGGGCCGTCGGTCACGAGACGGTCGTTGTCGAGCTTCACCTCCTCGACGGGGCCGTCCACGGAGAGCACCACCTGCCCCGAGCCCGAGAGCGCGGTCTTGTACCAGAAGAGCCCCTGGTCGGCCCAATAGCTCGTCCAGAACCGCTCGCGGTGCACCGACAGTTTCACCTCGCCGTCGCTCGCCCAGAAGCACTTCGTATCGAGAATCCACTGCTCGTTGCGGCGGATCTTCATCACGTGATAGCCACCGAGCGTCGAGTCGAGCCAGACACTGCCGGTGCCACTGTACCGCGGCCGGAGCAGCGACTCGTCGGAAAAGAGCGACACCCACCAGGCCTGGAGCGACGGCAGGGGCACGTCCATCGTGAGCCCGCCCTTCATGTGGTTGAGGGCGCCCCGCTCGGTGCGGACGTCGTCGTCGTCGAGATCGACCCGCACCCACCGCATGCCTTCGGTCTGCTCGACCTCAAACTTCGCCATCGATGTCGACCTCCGCACCGCGGGTGATGCCCCCCGTCGTCCAGTCGACGCCCCAGCCGGGAAACGCGATCTGCGGATACGGGTCGGCGGCGATCGGCTCCTCCGACGCGTGCACGATCTCGAACTGCCGGTCGGCCCGGATGCGGCCGAGTCGGAAGTGCTTCGTGGTGTGCTGCGTCTTCGGGTCGAGCCGCACCGTGCCGCCGGGGCCTGCGAACGAGAGCCCGTCGCGGAACGCCTGCCGCACGGCCTCCGTCTCGAAGGAGCCCGCCTTCTCGACTGCCTGCTTCCAGAGATGCACGAGGCACCAGTCCGGCTCCATCGGGTCGCCCGTCACGCGGTCGAAGCCGAACTCGCCGCGGAAACCCTCCACCCAGCGACGATTGGCCGACGTGTCGAGGCTCTGAAAGTAGCAGGAAGCGGCGTAGTGCCCCTCGACGTCCGCGGGGCGGAAACTTCGCAGCTCATCCTCCGCGATGTTCGTCGACAGCACGGGGAGCTTCGCCGGATCGACCTTCGCCGCGGCGAGCGCCGGAACGAGCCCCAGGTTCGAGCTGCCGTTGACCGTGTTCAGCACGCAGTCGGCGCCGGAGTCGAGCATCCGCTGCACCGTCGCCGCGAAGTCGCGATCGCCGAGCGGCAGGTAGGCCTCGCCGACGACCTCGAGGCTCTTGTCTTCGAGATACTTCTTCGCGATGTAGTTGGCCGTCCGCGGAAACACGTAGTCGGAACCGACGAGAAAGATCTTTTTGCGGTCACCGCCCGCCGGGCTCGCGAGCCAGTCGAGCGCCGGAAAGATCTGCTGATTGGGCACCATCCCGCCGTAGACGACGTACTTCGACGATTCGTTGCCCTCGTATGACACGGAGTAGAAAAGGAGCTTCCGCGCCTCCTCCACCAGCGGCAGCACCGCCTTGCGGCTGGCGCTCGTCCAGCAGCCGAAGAGGCAGGCCACGCCCTCGTCGAGCAGCTGACGGGCCTTCTTCACGAAGAGCTCGACCCGCGAACGCGGATCCGGGGCCCGAGTCTCGATGCGATGGCCGAGGATGCCCCCGGCGGCATTGATCTGCTCGAAAGCATGCAGCTCGATGTCGCGGAGGCCCGTCGCACTGATGGCGAGCGGACCGGTCTGCGAATGGAGCATGCCCACGGTCACGGTCCGGGCCCGCGGCGGAAGGCCCAGCGAGCAGCCCGTGAAGAGCGCGGGGGCCAAGACCCGGGCCGCGGCCAGCGTGGCCGCCGCGCCGTCGGAAAGCGCGCGGCGGCGGGAGAGGAGCCGGGGAGATTCGGCGGCGGGGCGTTCGTGCGCCATGGTCAGCCCTCGTTCATCCGGACGTAGAGTGCTTCGAACGCCTCGGGGGAGATGCTCACGTCGCCCCGGAACGGCTGGTTCATGTCGAAGATCAAAAACATCATCGTTCCCAGGTAGGCCGCGAGAATGCCGCCGAGCACGAGCTGTGTGATGAACCGCATGTCGAAGAGCCAGCAGATCGCGATGTTCAAAATGGCGCCCAAGAGCATCACGAACCACATCGACGACGGCAGCGAGGACTTCACGGAGTAGAGCCGCATCCGCCGGCACTCCAGAAAATGGTTGAGCTGCCGCAGGGCCTCGGCGTGCACGATCTCCTCGGACGGCGTGCTCGGCTGAAACTCGAGCAGCTGGTCGTGCACGGCGGCCGCGCGGATCGTGCCCTCCTCGGGCATGATGCCCTTCTGCTGCAAGGGCCAGGCATACTTGATCACGTAGCGGGTGTAGTCGCGGAGCAGCCACCGCAGGTTCTGCCCGTGCGGCTCGGGATACCGCGACACGTCTTCATAGAGCGCGGAGAGGGCGGCCGCCTCGC
>CAZXIG010000274.1:0-3848 GCA_964640405.1 uncultured Candidatus Kuenenia sp. | reverse complement strand
GATTATTCACTCGACGCTCGCTTCGCCCCATTCCTTCGGCTCGAGCCGCGATTCGTTCGGGATGTCGTCCACGACGTTCGCCGAGAAGCTGTTGTTGGCGAGATACGCGCGGCGGACCGCCTTCCCGACGCCCTGGGCGTTGCCGAAGATGTAGCCAAGATCCATCTTGAGCTTCTCCCCCGGATCGAGCTTCAGCCGCAACGCCTCGAGCGGAATCGCCACCTTGGCCCGGAAGCCCTTGTCGGTCTTCTCGGTGGTGAGGGGGACGTTTTCCAGGAAGCGGATCTCGTCGAAACTCTCCTTGCCCGTCGGTGAATGAAAGACCGTCGGCTCCCCCTTGAAGTCCTTGACCTTCGGGAAGTAGACGGTGGCGAGCGGCTTGCCCTGATGCTGCGTGACGAGCACCCGCACCGGTTCGCCGCGGTCGTTTTCCAGCTGGATGTCGAGGCAGTTGCCCCCCTTGAAGATCAGCTTCGGGTCGGGCGTGGCGTTGACCAGCGGCGTCGGCGACGTGACGTCGTATTCAACGAGCAGGCTCGTCGAGTCGCGGGCCGTCTTCGCCTTGAAGCCCCAGCTGTTTTCCAACTCCTTCTCAACTGTCTTCGCCGTGGCGAGATCCTTGCCGATCACGATCCGGTTGGCGGCGGCGAGCGCCATCTTGTAGTCCCGCTGCGCCTGCTCGGCCTTCGCGGCGAGTTCAGGCGTGTGCACGTAGGTGCCACCCGGGAGATCCTTGATCGTATCGAGGCCGACCACCTCCCAGACGCGGGCGTCTTGCCCGCCGCCGATCGCGAAATACCGCTGCTTGCCGTCGATATCGAGCTTGCCGAAGTAGCCGCCTTGGCCCTCCGGCTGTCCCTCGTCCTGGCCGCGGTTGAGCATCAGCCGGCCGTCCTTGAGCAGGGCGCCCACATACAGCCCATCGGTGCGGAAGACGTGGTTGGGGCCGAAGTAGGTCTGATAGACGAGGAAGTCGCCTCCCTTGCCCATGCACTGCGTCATCCCCCAGAGCCGGCCCGGGCCGGTCACGCCGAGGTTCAGCGAGCGATGCCAATCGGCGATCCCGCGATAGTTCCAGAGCGGCTGGCCGTCCTTGCCGTAACGGGCGAGCGTCCCGTTGTTCGTGTAGGTGACGATGCCGCCATCGTCGAGCGGCAACGAGCTGTAGCCAACGGGCAGCGGATATTTTTCAGCCTTGGCGAGGTCGTATTTCGGGATGCCGTTCTCCACGCTCACGGGCTTGAGCACATGGCCGCTGGCGAGCAGCACCGTGAGATCGGGGAAGACGTGCACGATGTTGAATTTTTCAACCGGCGTGCCCTTGAGCGGCACGACCTCCTCCGGCTGCACGCAGAAGTCGCCATTCTGATCCTGCCAGAAATACCTGCCCTGCGGATACTTCGCGCGGTCGTCGTCCATAAAGGGGATGCCCGCCGGGCCGATGAAGGCGTAACCGACGTGGATCATGCTCATCGTGGGCTTGAAGAGGTCGCCGTCGCGATAGAAGAGGCCGGAGTAGTGGGCGTAGTTATTGCCGTAGAGATATTGGCGACCGTTGGCGGCGGTGAGGATCTTGGTGTTGCCGGTGTATGCCCCCACGCCCAACGCGGGGATCATCGTGGGCTCGGTCTTCCGCCAGATCGTGGTCTCGGGCGTGACCTTGTAGTTCTTCCAGTCGATCTTCCAGAGCACGTTGTGCACGAGGATCTCGTCGGGCTTTGCCGGATCGATGAAGCCGTAGGCGAAGTAGTCGCTGCCACCGAACAATTCCTTCTTGAAGGCGCCGGTCTTCGCGTCCCACACGCTGAACCGCTTGGGCGAGTCGGTCGTCTCCGCCACCCAGAGCTGGCCGGTCTTGTCGACCGTGATCCCGCCGGGCATGTAGATGCCGAGCGGATCATACTTGCCTTTCGCGGGCCGGCCGCCTTCCTTGCCGATGCTGCGGACGTATTTTCCGTTCGCATCGAAGACCGACACATTCATCAGCTTCCCGGCATTGGCCACGAGGATCATGTTTTCGAACGTGGCGATGCCGGCAGGCTTGTCGAGGTTCTCCCCGATCGTGGCGACGGTCTTGCCGTCCTTGAGCACGAGCACCTTTCCGTCGCTGATCACGGCAAGCGAGCCATCGGCAAGCGCGGCCAGCCGCTCGGGCGCGGGCACATCCCAGGTGCCGATCACCGCGCCGGATTTGGGATTGAACCGGGCGACGAGGTTGCGGGCCTTGTAGCTGGCGAAGAGTTCCTTGCCGTCGCAGGCGAGGCCGGTGACGACGTTGGTCTTGTCGTCGCCGCCCGGTGGCGCGTTGATCTCATCCTTGCCCCCGAGCTGAATCGGCCGCGCTTCCTTGGCTGTCATCAGCTGGATGCCCACACTCTTCGTGAAGCCGTGGCCGCCGGCAGAGAAGACGGTCGTGCCGTCGGTGGCCAGATGCGTGGCGTCGAAGTTGCAGCCCCACTGCTTCTTGCCGTTGAAGTCGGTGCGGATCACGCCCCAGCCGAATTCGCTGCCGTCCCAGGCGAGGAGCACGCCGTCGTTGAAGGCGCAGGCCGTGCGCGGCGAGCCGTGGTCGGCGCCCCAGCCACCCTTGCCGTCCACCGTGGGATAGGCGGGCTGGCCGGAGTTGTGCACGCTGAACCGATACTCGGCCTTCACCGGCTTGTGGTAGATGCCCCGCCAGGTGTAGGTGCCCGCGGGCAAGAGGTTGCCGTTGTCGTCGCAGCCGTCCCACCGCTCGGTGTTCGAGCCGCCGAGCCGCTCCTGCTGCGGCACGAGGATGCGGACGTTTTCGTTCTTCTCGTTGAAGAGCTGGACCGTGCACTCGGTGTCTTCGGGCAGCGTGTAAGTAAAGTCGAGCGGCAGCGGCCGGTCCGGCGGCACGCCCTCGAGCACGAGCTTGCGATCGACTTTGCCGGTGGGGGAGAAGACGAGCTTGCCCCAGCACTTCGTGCTCTGAAACGGAAACCCCGCCTCGCGCATGAGGTCATAGGCCCAGGCCGCGCCGCCGGCCGTCGCCTGTCCGTCGGGCCGCGAGTAGTTGAACTGCACGGTGCTCGCGACGATGTCGCCGGCCTTGAGCGGCGCCTTGGCGTTGAGCGTGGTCCACGGGATGCGGTATTCGAACGAGTAGCCGGTGCCGTCGGGTCGCTTCAGATACTTGGCTTGAAACTGGTCCTGCGGCACGAGGCCGCGCGGGGCGTTCTTCGGCTTCCGGTAGGTCATGCCCAGCTGCATCGCCAGCTGCGGCTCGCTGGTCTCCGTGTAGTGCCAGAGCGTGAGGTGGACGATGTCGTCGCGGGTCTCCGTCGGGTCGCCTTCGCCCTTGTACTTGAACGTGTTTTCGTCGAGGATCGGATAGCCCACCTTCGGGTCGGTGGTGAGGCGAAACTGGCAGGAGTCGGCGTCCCAGCCGCGGAAGGGATCGGTCTCCGGGCCGCGCATGTTCATCATCGGATTCGGGTCGTTGACGTCAGCGCCGAGATAGATCGCGTCGGCGTCGTACATCACGGCGAACTTCGCATTCATGGTGGCCCGCGTGGCCTGGATCACGAACATCTCGATCTCGCCGGAGAGATCCCACTCGTCGAGCTTGCCGTCGATCGTCACCTTGCCGGGCGCGGGCACGGCGTAGAGCTGCTTGTGGCGGCCGCGGCCGTTGTCATTGGCCAGGCAGGGCTGGGCGATCGCCTGGGCGACGAGGCAGGCGAGGAGCAGGGCGAAACGCGCGGCGGAACGGTGCAGGCTCATGGTGGGAAAAGCTTTCCGGGCGGGACGAGGCGGGGCGGGGGCGGCCTATCTGCCGCTCCCACAGGTTCTTAGCCATTCCCGGCGATTTCCCACGGTGCCGC
>CAZXIG010000273.1:0-3888 GCA_964640405.1 uncultured Candidatus Kuenenia sp. | reverse complement strand
GATGCGGCCGGGCAGCGTGATCGTCGACATGGCCGCCGAGCGGGGCGGCAACTGCGAGGGCTCGAAGCCCGACGAGACCGTCGTCCTCGACGGCGTCACGATCCTGGGCCCCACGAACCTCGCGGCCGACGTGCCCGTCCACACGAGCCAGCTCTACGCCAAGAACATCGCCACCTTCCTCGCCCACCTCGTGAAGCACGGCCTCCCCGACGTGGCGGCCGACGACGAAATCTGCCGCGACACGCTCGTGGCGAAGGGGGGCCAACTGGTTCACCCCAAGGTCCGCGAACGGGCCGGCCTGCCTCCACTGGAACCGGCCCCGGCCGGTTGAACACAGCCCGACGCCCTCGGATGCCATGACCATGAGCTTCTTTCTCCCCCTGCTCGCCGACGCCGTCGCCACGGAGGATCCCGCGGCCCGGTTCATCCGCCTGCTCACCGTCTTTCTGCTCGCGATGTGGGTGGGCTTCGAGGTGATCACGAAGGTGCCGCAGCGGCTGCATACGCCACTCACGAGTGGCTCCAACGCCATCTCCGGCATCACGGCCGTGGGCGCGATCGTCGTCGCCGGGGCGCTGGCCACCAAGGGAGGCACGCTGCTCGGCTTCCTCGCCGTGGTGCTCGCCATGATCAACGTCGCGGGGGGCTTCGTCGTCACCCACCGCATGCTCGAAATGTTCCAACCCAAGAAGAAGTAGACCAGGAAGAAGTAGACCGACATGTCGAGCCAAGCCTGGATCAATCTCGCCTATCTCGCCGCCTCGATGTTGTTCATCGTGGCCTTCAAGCTCATGACCGGCCCGCGGACGGCCGTGAAGGGCAACTACCTCGGCGCCGCCGGCATGGCGATCGCCCTGGTCGCCGCCTGCTTCGAGCATCAGGTCGTGGCGAGCGTGGCGAAGAACGGCTCCTGGCCGCTCATCATGCTGGCGATCGGCGGCCTGATCGGCGGCGTGATCGGTGCCATGATGGCCCTCAAGTATCCGATGACGGGCATGCCGCAGATGGTGGCCCTGCTCAACGGCTTCGGCGGTGCGGCCTCGACGCTCGTGGCCGGAGCCGAACTCTGGAATGCATCGGCTGCCGCGCTGCCTCCTCGCGATCCGCTCGCCCCGTGGACGCAGTTCGCGATTGCCACGGCCCTCACCGGCCTGATCGGGGCGGTCACCTTCTGGGGCAGCCTCGTGGCCTTCGGCAAGCTCGAGGAGCTGCCGCAGTTCAAGAAGGCCTGGACGAACCCCAACCGCCACTGGATCAACATCGGCCTCGCCGTGGCCACGCTGTTGCTGATCTGGGGCGTGTGCGCCAACCCGTCGTCGAATCTGCTCTTCTGGCTGCTCGTGATCGTCGGCAGTGCCTTGGGCTGCACGCTCACGCTCCCGATCGGCGGGGCCGACATGCCGGTCGTGATCTGCCTGCTCAACAGCTACTCGGGCCTCGCCGCCGCGGCCGCGGGCTTCGTGATCGACAACTCGGTGCTCGTGATCGCCGGCTCGCTCGTGGGCGCCTCGGGGCTGATTCTGACGGCGATCATGTGCCAGGCGATGAACCGCTCGCTCGTGGGCGTGCTCTTCGGCGGCCTCGGCACGACGACCGCCGCGAATGCCGACGACGTCTACGCCGGCAAGGTGAAGAGCGCCAGCGCCGAGGAGATCGCGATGGTGCTCGAGGGCGCTGACCGCGTGGTGATCGTGCCGGGCTACGGCCTTGCCGTGGCCCAGGCCCAGCATGCCGTCCGCGAGCTCGCCAATGCCCTCGAAAAGCGGGGCACGACGGTCGAGTACGCGATCCATCCGGTGGCCGGCCGCATGCCGGGCCACATGAACGTGCTGCTCGCCGAGGCCGACATCCCCTACGAAAAGCTCCGCGAGATGGACGACATCAATCCCACGTTCCCCGAGACCGACGTGGCGATCGTGATCGGGGCCAACGACGTGGTGAACCCCGCGGCCCGCACCGATCCCAAGAGCCCGATCGCGGGCATGCCGATCCTCGACGTCGACAAGGCCAAGACGGTGGTGGTGGTGAAGCGGTCGCTCTCGCCCGGCTTCGCGGGGATCCCCAACCCCCTCTTCGCCGCCGACAACACGCTCATGTACTTCGCCGACGGCAAGAAGGCCATCCTGGATCTCACGGCCGCGCTCGAGAAGGGCTGAACGACCCCGCTCGTGGGTCGGGGTTGCCCGTGCCGTCTCGCCCGGACGTTCACTCCGGGCATCCTGCCCTCCGCTCACTCGATGCCGGCTGCGCTCTCGCCATCCATGGCTCCGCTTGCCGCCAACGCCGGCTCGACGGCACGAGCAACCCCTCCCGGCTACACCAGTACGTCGGCCCAGAGTGAGTCGGAGACGAGCAGGCCGGCGTGGGTGAGGCTGACGTGCCTCCCATCGTCGATCGCGAGGCCCTGCTCGACCCAGCGGGCGATCGCGGGGCCGACAAGGTCGTCGAGCATGAATCCACTCGTTGCCTGAAAAGCACCGCGATCGATCCCGTCGCGGCGGCGCAGGCCCACGACGATCCGCTCGCGGGCCGCCTGCTCGTCGGTCATCGCGTCGATGTCGCCGCTGGCGGGCTCACCGGCGAGCACCTTGTTCATCCAGGTGGTCGTGCTGCGGTGGTTCGTGATCCGGGTCCGCCCGTCGAATCGCGCGGCACCCGGTCCAAAGGCCTCCCAGGGACGGCAGTCCCAGTAGGCCTCATTGTGCCGGCAGCGGAAGCCGGGCCGGGCGAAGTTCGACACCTCGTAGTGCTCGAAGCCGGCCGCCTCCAGCCGATCGATCGCCGTCTCGAACATCGTCCGCTCGAGTGACTCCTCCGCCGGCGCGAGCTCGCCCCGCAGCCGGGCCGATTCGAACGCCGTGCCCTTCTCCCACGTGAGGCAGTAGACCGACACGTGCTGCACGCCGAGAGCTGCAGCCGCCGCGAGATCGGCCTCCACGCCGGCGAGCGTCTGCCCCGGCGCGGCCGTCATCAGGTCGAGGCTCACGACGAGCCCGGCGTCGAGGAGCCGGCGGGTCGCGGCCCGCACGTCGTCGGGCCCATGGTCGCGATCGAGCGCCCGAAGCGTGGCCGCGTCGAGCGACTGGCCGCCCAGGCTCACGCGGGTCACGCCGCAGTCGCGGGCCGCCGCCACGAACTCGGCCGTCACGTCGAGCGGGTTCGCCTCGACCGTCACCTCCGCGTTGGCGGCGGGCCGGAGCCGTTCATGAAGCAGGCCGAAAAGCCGCCGCAGCCCCGCAGGCCCGAGGTGCGACGGCGTGCCGCCGCCGAGGTAGAGCGTGTCGAGCACGAGCGGCTGGACGACGCGGCGAAGTTCAGCCGTGACCGCCGCGAAGTAGCGTTCGATCAGATCGTCGCGGCCCGCCACGAGCGTGAAGTCGCAGTAGCCGCAGCGATGGCGGCAAAACGGCACGTGCACGTAGGCGTGACGGGGAGACGCATTCATTGCACACGTCACTATACGGCGGGGCGACGCGGTCGGGGCGACGCGGTCAACTCGCCCAACCCGGCTCGGGGCTGCCCGTGCTCCCTCGCCGGACGTTCGCTACAGGCATCCTGCCCTTCGCTCACTCGGATGACGACTGCGCTCCGCCATCCTGGCTGCGCTTGTCGTCATACGCCGGCGAGTGAGCACGGGCAGCCCCGAGCCTTCCTCAATCGTAAAAGGGGAGGCTTCGGGCTCCCGATGCCCTGAGAGCCGGCGTAGCTGGCAAGCGCAGCCATGGATGGCGAAGCGCAGCCAGCTCCGAGTGAGCGGAAGCCAGGATGGCTGCAGCGAACGTCCGGGGCTCAGGGCGTCGGGAGCCCGAAGCCGGCGTGTGCGCGAACCCGTCACAGCCAGATTTGAAGCCGGCCGTCGAGCATGTCGGGGAGCTTCTTGGCGATGAT
>CAZXIG010000272.1:0-3897 GCA_964640405.1 uncultured Candidatus Kuenenia sp. | reverse complement strand
CTGCCGGCGAGACCTGGCGGGTGGATGTCGGGTTTGCGGGGGCGTATCGGGCGGGGTCGTGGACGCCGGTGGTCGTGTCGCCCGCTGATCCTGCGACGGCCGGTGTTGGCGACACGATTCACGTGTGGGCGGAGGATGCCGACGGGCAGTTCGTGCGTTCGCCGCCCGCGACTCTTGAAGCTCGCGATGGAGAGCGGCTGGCGGCCGCCCGTGTGAGGCTGCGGGTCGGTCGACCCACGGGCCGCGTGCGGGTCGAGCACACCCGCGGAAGCCAGGGGACGACGAGCGAGCAGCCACTGCCGCAGCCGCTGCCGGCCACGCATCGGGTGCTGCTCGTCCTCGGCGATGTGCCCGCCGCCCGCCGTGCCGTGCGGCTCATCGGCGCCGACGGTGGCCGGAAGATGCACGCCGTGGAGATCACCGATGCCGAAGCCCGCACGCAGCTCGCCGCCGGCGCATGGGCCCGCGACTACGACGGTGCCGATGCGGCTATCGTGTGCGGCCGCGACATCAACACGCTGCCGACCGAGACGGTCGCCGGTCTCGACGCCTGGGTACGGGACGGGGGGCGGCTCGTGTTCGCCGCCGGCGCATCCGCACAGGACGTGGAGCAGGGCAGGGGACCGGCCGCAGCCTGGCTGCCCGGTTCGGTCGAGCGGCTCGTGCCGCTGCGGCGGCTGGCGGCGATCGAGGCCTATGCCCGCGGGAGCGGGCTCGCCGTCCGCGCCGCGCAGACGCCGCCGCTGGTGCCGTTGTTCGCCGAGCGCAAACGACTGGCCGGGATCGTCGATGCCTTCGACGGCGCGGCGGCGACCGACCTGCCGCTCGTCGTGCGGCGGCCGCACGGCTTCGGCACGATCACCTGGCTGGGCATCGACCTCGACGCGGAGCCTTTTCGCAGCTGGCCCGGTGCCGACTCGCTGGTCGTGCGACTCCTGGGAGAACGGGCGACCGACGGCGCCGAGAATCAGGCCGTGGAGACTACCGGCACGCCCGACCTCGCATCGCAGCTGCGAGTCGCCATCGAATCGAGCGGCGTGGCGGGCCGGATCGCGCCGGTGCCCTTCGAGGCGATCATGGGCCTCGGCCTTTTATATGTAGCCTGCCTCTATCCGCTCGACTGGTGGCTCGTGTCGCGGGGACGCCGCCGCCCGTGGCTCGCCTGGATCACGCTCCCTCTGATCATCGCGGCGTTCACCGGCGGCGCCGCAGCCCTTGCCCGAGGGTGGCAGCCGCGGGAGCCGCTTGCCTGCCGCGCGGCGGAGATCATCGACGTCGATGTCGCCTCCGGTTCGGTGCGAGGGTCGGCGTGGGCGGCCACGTGGCGAAACGACAACGGGGTCGTCGACGTCGCCGTGCCGGCAGCCACAGGATCGACGAGCCCGCGACGCGAATCAGCCGCCGTGTCGTGGTGGGCCGACGCCGGCACCGGCTTCGGGGCAATCGATGCCGCGCTGCCCCATCCATCGCTGGCCGCACGAGACTACGCCTACGGCGACTCGCTCGGCGGGCTCGTGGGCGTGCCCGTGGCGGCGGCGGCCGATCGCCTCTTCGAGGCGACCTGGTCTGCCAGTATGGGCAAAGCGGCTGCGGTGACGGCCACCCTTGCCCGCGACGCCCAGGGCGCGCTCGAAGGCACGCTCACCCATCACCTGCCGTTCCCCCTCGAAGGCTGCAAGCTGGCCTACGCCGGCTGGCTCTACGACATCGGCCGGCTCGCACCGGGCGAGGCCCACGACCTCGGACAGGGCAGGGGCCCTCGGTCGCTCGCGGGGGCGCTCGCCCGACGGGAGTCGGTGCGGGAGCGCGAGGTGGCGCCCCGGTGGAATCCGGCTGAAACCGACGTCGCCCGCATCCTGGAGATCGCAGGATTCCACGCGGCTGCCGGCGGGAGCGGCTACACGGGACTCCCCGCAGGCCGCCTGGCCCGACTCGATCTTTCGCCGCTCCTGGCCGTCGACCGGGCGGTGCTGTTCGGCGCCGTCGGCACCGCGGAGCCAGAATGGTCGGCAGGCTGGATCGTGAAGGACGGGCAGGGCCGGCCGGCGTCCGAGGTGCCGGTCAGCTCGGCCGCCCGGCTCTGTCGGATCGTCATTCCGTTGGCGGAAGGAGCAGCGTCACGATGATCGAGACGATCGATCTCACGAAGAAGTACGGCGACTTCTGCGCGCTCGACTCGCTCGACCTCAAGCTGGCGCAAGGCGACCTCTTCGGGTTCATCGGGCCCAACGGCGCCGGCAAGACGACCACGATCCGCATCCTCTCCACGCTGCTCGCTCCGACCTGGGGCGAGGCCTACGTCTGCGGCCATTCGATCTACACGCATCCGCGGGAGATCCGCCGGTCGATCGGCTACATGCCCGACATCTTCGGCGTCTACGACGACATGCTCGTGATCGAGTATCTCGAGTTCTTCGCGGCCGCCTACCGGATCGACGCCCCGGCCCGGCGAGCGGTGGCCGACCGCTGCCTCGAGCTCGTCGATCTCGTGGCCAAACGCGACGAGCTCGTCACGAGCCTATCCCGCGGCATGACCCAGCGGCTCGGGCTCGCCCGCGTGCTGCTCCACGACCCACAGGTGCTCCTGCTCGACGAGCCGGCCAGCGGGCTCGACCCGCGAGCCCGGATCGAGATGCGGAACCTGCTCAAGCGGCTGCAGGGCCTCGGGAAGACGATCCTCGTGTCGAGCCACATCCTTCCGGAGCTGGCCGACATCTGCAACCGCGTGGGCATCATCGAATACGGCCGGCTGCTTGCCTGCGGCGACGTCCAGGATCTGCTGGCCCAGGTCCGCGGCCGGCCCACCCTGCGGATCCGCGTGGCCGGCTCCCCCGAGGCCGCGGCGAAGACGCTCGAAGGAAGCCCCGAGGCGGCGGGCATCGCCGTCCGCGACGGCGAGGTGGTGGTGGCGCTGGCCGACGGCGTCACCGATCATTCGCCGCTGGCGGCTCGGCTCGTCGCCGCCGGCCACGGCCTGCTCGGCCTGCGGGAGCAGGATGTCAACCTCGAAACCGCGTTTCTCGAACTCACCCGCGGCGCGCTCGCCAAGCCCGCCGACTGACGGCCGCCTTCCACCACTCGGAGCGCTGAACCATGAACCCGTCGCTGGCTGCGGCTATGAAGCTGCTGGGGATCGCGTTGACCATCGCCCTGGCGGGCAGTGCGATCGCCGCCGACACCGATATCGAGCCGATCGCGGCGCCCGGCACGCCGGCCGCGAAGCAGGCGACCGCGGCGCCGCTGGCGACGCCAGCACAGCAGCTGGGCTACGCGCTCGGCTATCGGATCGGCGGCCGGATCGTGGCCGACCACAAGTCGCTCGACATGACGATCGACCAGGAGTCGCTGGCCCGCGGCCTCGCCGACGCCGTGCTCGGCGCCGCACCGAAGCTCGACGAGCAGGCCTTTCGCAAGGTGCTCGCCGAATTCGAGACGGCGATGCAGAAGAAGCAGCAGGAGTTCATGGCCAAGATGGCCGCGGCGGCCGAGGCCAATCTGAAGAAGGGCCGCGAGTTCCTCGTGGCCAATGGCACGCGCAAGGGAGTCGTGACGCTGCCGAGCGGCCTGCAGTACGAGGTGCTTGCAGCCGGGACCGGCCCACAGCCGAAGCCCGACGACATCGTGTTCGCCCACTACAAGGGCACCCACGTCGACGGCCGTGAATTCGACGGCACCGATCCGGCCGGCGAGCCGGCATCGTTCCCGCTGCGGGGTGTGGTGCCCGGCTGGCAGGAGGCGCTCCCCCTGATGAAGGCCGGCGCGAAGTGGCGGATCTATCTCCCTGCCGAGCTCGGCTACGGCGAGGAGGGCTCCCCCCCGGCCATCGAGCCCAACGAGGTGCTCATCTTCGACATCGAGCTCATCCGCAGCGAACCCGCCCCGCGTCGCTAACTCGAC
>CAZXIG010000271.1:0-3900 GCA_964640405.1 uncultured Candidatus Kuenenia sp. | reverse complement strand
GCCGGTGGCTCGGCGGCCGGTGGCTCTGGTTCAGCTGAAGCCTTCAGCACCTGCGCGAGCGGACCATTGTCGTCAGGCGGAGGCGGCTCCTTTGGCTTCTCCTTCTCGTCGCCCTTGGTTGGCGACGCAGCCTTGTCGTCCTTGGGCGCCGACTCCTTCCCTTCTTTCTTGCCTTCGCTCGCGGCGGTCTCTCCAGCCGCGGGCTTGCCTTCATTTTTTTTCTTGCCGCCCGCCTTCGGCTTCTGCATCAGCTGCAGGCCGAGATAGGCCGCGAGCAGGAGCCCTGCGGCGACGGCGATCCAGGCGGCGATCGGAATTCCGAGGGGGGCGGCGAATCGGAATGCGGACCGCTTGGTAGGCGCGGCATGCTGCGCCGGTTCCGCCTTGCCTGTCGCTGCGGCCGGCCCGACATCGAGTCGGATGCCGCTGCTGCGGGGGCCCTGGCGCGAGGGGCCGCTCCCTTTTCGCGCCGGCTGCGGAAGCGGCAGGGAAGCGGCGCGGCCCGATCCCGCGGCCGGACTGGTCGACAGCGGGCCCGAACTGCCAGGGCCGCGCGGCGGGCCGCCGGCCGGTGCCCGCCCCGGCGCGGAGATACCCGAGCCACCCTGGCCCCGTCCTCCCGGCACCCCCGCCGACGCCCCGCTGCCGGATGCGGGCGTGCGCCGCGGGGGGGCGCGGCGCGGCGGTTCGGGGCGGCCCTGCGGGTTCGCCTGATCATTGGCCGCGAGCCAGCCGCCGAGGGCGGCTGCCACCTCGCCGGCGGTCTGTGGTCGCCCCTCGGGGTGCTTCTCCATCATCCGGAAATAGAGCTCGACGAGCGCCGGCGGCGTATCGGGGCGTTCGTCGAGCAGGTTCGGCGGCGGCGTTCGCAGATGGGCCTGAATCCGCTCGGCCAGCGTGCCCTTCGCGAACGGCGGCCGGCCGGTGAGGAGATAGTGGAACGTGCAGCCGAGGGCGTAGATGTCGGAGCGGGCGTCGGCCTTGTGGCTGTCTTTGGCCTGCTCGGGCGAGAGATAGTCGGCCGTGCCGAGCACCTTCTCGCCATGCTCCTGCGTGAGGGACGTGTCATCCTCCCCCTTGGCGAAGGCGAGGCCGAGGTCGAGGATCTTCACCGTGCCGCGGGCGTCGAGGATCAGGTTCGCCGGCTTGATGTCGCGATGCACGAGCCCTTCTTCGTGGGCGTGCTGCAGGCCGAGGGCCGCCTGCCGGGTGTAGTCCACCGCCTGTCGCAGCGACAGCGGGCCGTCCTGCTTCACCTTGGCGTGCAGGTCGATGCCGTCGACGAATTCCATCGCGATGAAGTGGATCGACCCCGACGTGTCGAGGTCGAACGCCCGCACGATGTTCGGGTGGTTGAGTCGCGCGGACGTCTGCGCCTCCCGCTCGAACCTGGCCAGGTAGGAACTCTGATCGACCCGCTTGATCGGCAGCACCTTGATCGCCACCTTGCTGTGCAGCGTGGAGTGCTCGGCGAGATAGACACTGCTCATCCCCCCTGCCCCGATCAGTCGTAGCAGCCGGTACTTGCCGAGCACGAAGCCCTTGTGCCGCCCCTTCCGAAGCTGGTCGGTCTGCCACTTCGTGAGCACCTCGGCGTCGATCAGCGACTGCACGAGTTCGTCGGGGAGCGGGACGGAGCTATCGGGCCAGGCGGCCGTCGCCTCCTTCAGCCGCGCATCCTCGACCAGCCCGCTCTTGCGAACGTTCTCGAGAAAATCGGCGATCGTGGGCTTGGACTCGCTCATGGAACAAACCTCTATCGTACCGCCCCGCCGGTCACAGCGATAACGTCAGCCCGCGGGCGGCGAGCTGGTCGATGAGGGCCGAGGCCGACGTGAAGAGTTCGGCGTCCCAGCCGGCCTCCCGGGCGGCAGCCACGTGCTGCGGGAGGTCGTCGCAGAAGAAGATGCGATCCGCCGGCACGCCGGCGGTGGCGGCGGCGGCCGAATAGATCGCGGGGTGCGGCTTCATGGCGCCGACCTCGTAGCTGAGCACGTGCCGCGTGAAGCGGCCGGGAAGGATCGCGTAGCCGGCATCGACGAGGTGCCGCCAGTGGATGTCGCACGTGTTCGAGAGCACGCCCGTGGGGCAGCCTGTCCGCTCGATGGCCGCCAGCACCGGCAGCATCTCCACCCGGAGCGTAAACATGTCGCTGGCCGCGAGGGCGAGCGCGGCCGCGTCGGCTGCCGTGCCCGTCCGCCGGGAGAATTCGGAGTGAAACGCCCCCCAGTCGATCCGCCCCGACTCGAGCGACTCCTGGAGCCCCGAGTCGGCGATCGCGGCCTCCACCACGGCCGGCGAGATGCCGCAGACCGCGGCCATCTGCCGGAATGCCTTGTCTCGGTCGAACGCGAACAGCACGTTTCCCAGGTCGAAGTAGATGAATTCCGGACGCATGACAATCGGGTCGATCGGTCGCATGGTGCTCCCCGCCGTCCCTGACGGCGGCGGCTTTTCCTGCCGCGTGCAGCATACTATCCTCCCACCGATCGACCGACGCCTCTTCTCCAGCCGGGACGCAGCCATGACCAGTCAGCCCAGCACGACGCTCAACCGCTACAGCTCGCGGATCACCCAGCCCCGCTCTCAGGGCGCCTCCCAGGCCATGCTGCTCGGCACGGGCCTCCAGCCGGCCGACCTCGACAAGCCGCAGGTGGGCATCGCGGCCATGTGGTACGAGGGCAACACCTGCAACATGCACCTCAACACGCTTGCGGCCAAGGTTCGCGAGGGCGTGGTGGCGGCGGGCATGGTGGGGATGCGGTTCAACACCATCGGCGTGAGCGACGGCATCTCGATGGGCACCGAGGGGATGAGCTACTCCCTCCCCTCCCGCGACATCATCGCCGACTCGATCGAGACGGTGATGCACGCCCAGTGGTACGACGGCTTGGTCGCCATCCCGGGCTGCGACAAGAACATGCCGGGCTGCCTGATCGCGATGGCGCGGTTGAACCGGCCGGCCCTCATGGTCTACGGCGGCACGATCAAGCCGGGGCATCTCGCCGACGGCACCGTGCTCGACATCGTGTCGGCCTTCCAGTGCTACGGCGAATACGTGGCCGGCCGGATCGACGATGCCCGCCGCGGCGACATCGTCCGCCACGCCTGCCCCGGGGCCGGCGCCTGCGGCGGCATGTATACGGCCAACACGATGGCCACGGCGATCGAGGCCCTGGGCATGGCGCTCCCCGACAGCGCCTCGATTCCCGCCGAGCATCCCGCGAAGGCCGAGGAGTGCCTGCGGGCCGGCGCCGCGATGCGCCGCCTGCTCGAGCTCGACCTCAAGCCCCGCGACATCATGACCCGCCGCGCCTTCGAAAACGCGATGGTCACGATCATGGCCCTCGGCGGCTCGACGAACGCCGTGCTCCACCTGATCGCGATGGCCCGGGCCGTGGGTGTCGACCTCGGCCCCGCCGACTTCCAGAAGGTGGCCCGCCGGATCCCCTACCTCGCCGACCTGAAGCCGAGCGGCAAGTTCGTGCAGGAAGACCTGCACTCGATCGGCGGCACGAGCGGCTTCATGAAATACATGATCGACAAGGGGCTGATGGACGGCGACTGCATGACCATCACCGGCAAGACGCTCGCCGAGAACCTGGCGTCGAGCAAGGGGCTCGCTCAGGGGCAGAAGATCATCCAGCCGGTCGAAAACCCGATCAAGAAGACGGGGCATATCACGATCCTCCACGGCAACCTCGCCCCCGGCTCGGCCGTGGCGAAGATCACCGGCAAGGAGGGCTCCCGGTTTCGCGGCCCCGCCCGCGTGTTCGACAGCGAGGAACTCATGCTCGCGGCGCTCGAGCAGGGGGGCATCAAGCGGGGCGACGTGGTGATCATCCGCTACGAGGGACCGAAGGGCGGCCCCGGCATGCCGGAGATGCTCACGCCCACCTC
>CAZXIG010000270.1:1313-3911 GCA_964640405.1 uncultured Candidatus Kuenenia sp. | reverse complement strand
GTGAACGCGACCAGCGACGTCCGCGGCGTGGGCTCGAAGAGCACGTGGAGGTCGCGATCCCCGGCGAGAAACTTTTCGAAGTCGGCCGCGAGCAGCGAACCCGCCCGGAACGTGCGGCCGCCGATCTCCCAATCCGACCGCAGCTCGATCAGCAGCCATTCGCGGTGGGCTGCGGCGGTGGCGTCGTCGGGCTTCTCGATCTTCACGAGCCGCCCGCCGCGCCGCAGGAACAATTCGCTCGTATAAAAGGTCTTTTGTCGAAGCACGAAGTCGCGGTCGAATCCGGGCGTGAGGTCCCGCCAGGCCGAGACGACCATGTCGTCGGGTTGGCCTTCGTACACGGTCGGGGCCTCGGCGAGCGGCGTGCCGCGGGTCCATTCGCGGACGGTGCGCGGATAGCCCGACGTGGTGAGCGACCCCGGCCCGACGTCGGTGGCCACGAACAAGCTGTCGCGGCCGCGCCAGGCCACCCGGCTCTTCGCCTCGGGCAGCGAGAAGCCACCCGGCACGAAGGCCTTCGTCTCGAGGTCGAACTCGCGGACGACGTCGGCATCGGCGCCGCCCCGCGACAGCGACACGAGGCAGAGCCGCCCCTCGGGCTCGAGCACCGTGGCCCCGTGCCACACCCAGTTCTCTCCTTCGCTCGCGGCGAGGGCGTCGAGGTCGAGCACCGTCTCCCAGGCCGGCTCCGGCTTCCGATACTCCGCCAGCGTCGTGCGACGCCACAGGCCCTTCGGGTGGGCCGCGTCCCGCCAGAAGTTGTAGAACCGACCGCCGATCTGCGCGACGTAGGGAATCTTCGCCTTCGAGTCGAGGATCGAGAGCAGTCGCTGTTCGAGCGCGGCGAACGATGTTCCCGCCCCCAGGGCCGCCACGCTCTCGGCGTTTCGCTCCCGCACCCAGGCGAGCGGCTTCTCGCCGCCGACGTCTTCGAGCCAGAGATACGGGTCGGTGTCGTCTGCGTGTGCGACGGTCATGGCACTCACGAGCAGGAGGAAAACGCCGGCCAGCGGCGGGACGAATCGGTGCATGACGCGGGTCATCCGCGAACCTGGCCCGTGCCGAGCACGACGTACTTGTAGGTCGTCAGCTCCTTGGTGCCGCAGGGGCCGCGGGCGTGGAGCTTGTCGGTGGAGATGCCGATCTCCGCGCCGAGGCCGAGCTCGCCCCCGTCGTTGAACCGCGTGCTGGCGTTCACCATCGCCACGGCCGTGTCGACGCGGGCCGCGAACCGGTCGGCCGCGGCCGGATCGGCGGTCACGATCGCATCGGTATGCCGCGAGCCGTAGCGGTTGATGTGGTCGATCGCGGCGTCGAGCGAGTCCACGACGGCGATGGAGATCTTGGGACCGAGATATTCCGTCGCCCAGTCGGCCTCCGTCGCCGCGCCGGCGGCGGGCACGAGCTTCCGCGTGGCCGCGTCGCCCACGATCTCGACGCCGTGCTTCCCGAGGGCCGCGGCGATCGTCGGCAAAAACCGCTCGGCCACCTCGCGGTGCACGAGCAGCGATTCGGCCGCGTTGCACACGCCCATCCGCTGGCACTTCGCGTTGACCGTGATCGACTCGGCCATCGTGAGATCGGCCGCCCGATCGACGTAGACGTGGCAGTTGCCGGTGAAATGCTTGAGCACCGGCATCCGGGCCTCGGAGCAGACGCGGCGGATGAGCGCCTCGCCGCCGCGCGGGATCGCGATGTCGATCAGATCGTCGAGCTTCAAAAACTCGCCCACGGCGGCCCGGTCGGCCACGTCGACGAGTTGCACGCAGTCGACCGGCAGGCCGGCCGCGGCGATCGCCTGCCGCACGCTGGCCACGATGCGGCTGCTGGAATGGGCAGCCTCCTTGCCGCCGCGGAGGATGATCGCGTTGCCCGCCGCGATCGCGACGGCCGCCGCGTCGGCCGTGACGTTGGGCCGCGACTCGTAGACGAAGAACACCACGCCGAGCGGCACCCGCACCTTCCGGACGACCAGGCCGTTGGGCCGCGTCTCCTCCTCGATCACCTCGCCGACCACATCGGGCTGCGATGCCACCGCCTCGACGCCGGCCGCAATCCCCTCGACCCGCTTGGCATCGAGGAACAGCCGATCGACCGCGGCGGGCGTGAGGCCGAAGCCCGGAGCGGCAGCCACATCGAGGGCGTTGGCGGCCAGAATCTCGGCGACATCGGCACGGATCTGGGCGGCGGCGGCCCGCAGCGCGGCGGCCTTCGTATCGCCCGGCACGCCGGCGAGATCGATGGCGGCCTGTCTGGCGCGCTCGGCGATCTGGCGGCAGTGGGCGTGGAGGGACATGTCGGCGGGGGCGGCGGTGGCAGGAAACATCGGGATGCTCACGGGGGCGGTTGCGAGAGGGGATCAGTATCGCATGAATTGGGCAGATACGTCGTAAAGGCCCCGCGACATAAAACCCCCGCGACATAAAACCACCTCGTCATAAAAGCCCCCATGCGCAAGCAGGGGGATATTGCGGCGTCCATCCCGAGGCGGCCCGCATTATCCCCCGGCTCGCGCCTGGGGGCTTCCTTTCGCCTTCCAATACAAGCCCCCATGCGCAAGCAGGGGGATATTGCGGCGTCCATCCCGAGGCGGCCCGC
>CAZXIG010000270.1:0-1213 GCA_964640405.1 uncultured Candidatus Kuenenia sp. | reverse complement strand
AAGCCCCCATGCGCAAGCAGGGGGATATTGCGGCGTCCATCCCGAGGCGGCCCGCATTATCCCCCGGCTCGCGCCTGGGGGCTTTTATGGGAAGGGGCTTCCTCGAACCGCGGTGGTTCGCGAATACTTGCCCCTATGCCGTTCTCCGCCTTTGACGAATCAGCGATGCGGCGGGCCCTGGAACTCGCCCGCCGGGGCGAGGGCCGCGTGGAGCCGAATCCGCTCGTGGGGGCCGTCGTCGCCACTGTCGATGACGGCGGCGGCCGGATCATCGCCGAGGGCTGGCACGACCGGTTCGGCGGACCCCATGCGGAGGTCGTCGCCCTCGACGCAGCCGGCGCGGCCGCCCGCGGTGGCACGCTCTACGTGACGCTCGAGCCCTGCTGCCACCACGGGAAGACACCCCCGTGCGCGGCGGCCGTGATCGCCGCCGGCATCGCCCGCGTGGTCGTGGCGGCGGGGGATCCGTTTCCGGCCGTGAAGGGGGGCGGCATCGCGGCGCTCCGCGCAGCCGGCATCGAGGTCGAGACGGGCTTGCTCGAGCCCGAGGCGCGGCGGCTCACCGCGCCGTTTCGCACGCTCGTCGAAGCGGGCCGCCCGTGGGTGATCGCCAAGTGGGCGATGAGCCGCGACCGCCGTGCCGCGACTCCGCCGGGAGCCGACCGCTGGCTCTCGTCGCCGGAATCGCGGGCCCTCGTGCACGAACTCCGCGGCCGCATCGACGCGATCCTCGTCGGCATCGGCACGGCCCTCGCCGACGACCCGCTGCTCACCGCGCGGCCGCCGGGACCGAGGACGCCCCTGCGGATCGTGCTCGATTCCGAGGCCCGCCTGCCGCTCGGCTCGGCGCTCGTGCGGTCGCTCGGCGACGCGCCGCTGCTCGTGGCCGCCGGGCCTGCGGCACCGAGTGATCGCATCGCCGCGCTGCGGGCGGCGGGCTGCGAGGTCTGGCAGTCGCAGTCGCCAACGCATGCGCAACGGCTGCATGATCTGCTTCGCGAGCTCGGTGCGCGGCGGCTGACGAATCTCCTCGTCGAAGGCGGCCCCGGCGTGTTCCGCACGCTGTTCGCGGCCGGCCTCGCCGACGAGATCTGGCAGTTCACGGCGGCCTGCGAGTACTCGACGCACCCCGCGGCCGCGGCGCTGCCGATCATCCCCGAGCCGCCGCCGTTCGACGTCGAGCACGAGAGCCATCCCGGCGGCGACACGTTCG
>CAZXIG010000269.1:0-3925 GCA_964640405.1 uncultured Candidatus Kuenenia sp. | reverse complement strand
TCGGAATAGTCGGTGCGGATCGTGCGGGTCTCGGGCCGCGGCGTGGTCACGGTCGCCTCGGCGAGCGCCAGCGACGCCGCCTCGAGATAGCGCTCGAGGTGCACCGGCGAGAGTTCGAGCGCCTCGCCGATCGTGTCGAAGCCGCCGGCCGTGCCGTCCTCGGGCAGGAGGTCGGCGAGCGGCGTGTCGATGCCCAAAAGATCGTGGATCGTCGTCACGTATTCGGTGCGGTTGAGCCGGCGCCGCACCGTGCGGCCCGCGTGGGCCTGATGCGCCCGGCCCGCCACGTTGAGCCCGCCGCCGAGCACGTCGAGGAACGCTGTCCGCAACTCGGGCGGCGGCCGGTCCTCGTCGGGCGGCGGCATCTCGCCGCGGGCCACGCGGTCGTGCACCTTCGCCCACCTGGCCAGGCTCTCCGCATCGTCGGTCTGCCAGCGGAGCGCCGTCGCGTCGAAGCCGCCCTCCTTCGAATCGGCGTCGTGGCAGGCGATGCAATGCCGCTCGAGGAACGCCTGCCGCACGGCGGCGCCGGGGTCGGGGGCGGGAGCAGACGCAGCCTCGCCCCGCGCCATGCAAGGCACGAGCGCGCAGGCCGCGAGCAGCGCGCGGCAGATCGCGCCTGGCATCTTTTGGATGGCGACACGATTCATGGTGTTGGAGCGGGCGGGGCGGCGGGAGGAACGCGGCGGGCGACGCGGAAGCCGATGTCCGGATACCGCTTGGTGGGGCTGGCGTTGGAGCGGCTCGGGGCGAGCATGTGTTCGTGGTTGGCGAGCGCGCTGCCGCCGCGGAGCATCCGCTTGCTGTCGAAGACGGTCGTCTCGACCCACTCCCACACATTGCCCCCCTGGTCGAGCGTGCCGTAGTGACTCGCCGAACCGGGAAAACTGCCGACCGCCGTCTGCCCGGTGGAGTCGCCTTCGTTGACCATGAAGCTGGCCTGGTTGGGTGCGGGGGTGCCCGCCTTGCCATCCGCCGGCCGCTCGTCGCTCTTGGTGGGGTAGCGCCAGTAGTGGCCTGCCGGCCCGCCGGCCGCATGAGGCTGGTGGTAGGCGGCCTTGTACCACTCGTCTTCGTTCGGAATCCAGGCCAGCGCGCCCGGCGACCGCGCGACGAGGCCGCCCCCGGCCGCGATGTCGTAGGCGCCGGTTTCGGTGAGCGCGGCCGGGGCGGGCGGCCCGCCGGCTGGAACGCCCGCCTGCGTGTGGTGCAGCCAGTTGGCAAACCGCATCGCATCGAGGAACGAGACGGTCGCGACCGGGAGCCGGTCGTTCGGGGCCTTGACCGCGTAGGAGAATTTTCCGTCCGCCGACGTGCGTGCGATCCCTTGCGCGCCGTTCCACAGGCCGTGTGGGTCGGTGGCGGCGACGGCCGACAGGAAGGCGGCGTATTGCCCGCGGGTCACCTCGTGCTTCGAGATCTCGAACACCTCGGCCACGGAGCCGCGGCCGGTGGTGGCGTCGGACGGGTTGCCGGGATCGGCGACCGTGACCCACTCGATGTCGAGGCCCTCGGCCCCGGCCGGCCGGGCGGCCGCAACGAGCGCGAGCGTCACGAGCGCAGCGACGCTGACAACAAACAGCACCACGCCACCTGGCACCTTATTCCTCATCGCGCCCATACCTGAATAGTAGTCCAATGACGCATGGCGGGCTTCAGCCGCGCTCTCCCGCTGGCCGTGGCGATGACCGCATGCCGCGAGCTGCCGGTGTCGCTGAAAAGACGCCACACCGTCGTAAGCCACTGTCTCCCCGTACTTTCGGACGGTGACTACAGGGTGGCCATCACCTTTTTCCGGGCTTGCCAGACTCCAGGGCGAACTCGACCTGGTTGGGGGCGGTCGGACTCACCTCGGCCGTGAGGGTCGAAGCGGTGTTGTAGCGGGCCGGCACGATGGACTTATAGATCGGCGGGTCGATCGGGCTCACGGTCACCGGCTCGCCCCCCAACGCGTTGATCTCCACCCGATGCCGCCCGGCCACCGCCCGGAGCGTGAACGTTCCGTCCTTCAGGGTGCCCCATGCGGCCGGCATGTCGGCCGTTTCGGGATAAAACATCACGTCGCCCGAGGCCAGCGGCTTGCCGTCGAGTGTGACCGTGCCCGTGACGCCATAGGTCGGCGGGCCGCTGGGCGGCCGCTGGCAGCCGATCAGGAAGACGCAGGCCGACGCGGCGACGATCGCCATGCGGCACACGAACGGTCGATCGCGGAGAATGGCCAATCGCATCACCAATCGCATCAATGGACCTCGCAGCCAGCCGCAACCGGACGGGCTCCTTCACTCGAGCGGGCCCGGCGCTAAACCGTCGTCCCTTCGCCCCATGGCGCGGTAGACGCCCAGATCGACCCCGTCCGTCACGAACCTCGTCGAGCCGTCGCCGAGCGAGGCGTGCACGCCGCCGAAGTGACGGCTGCGGGCGTAGATCACCAGGTTGGTCGAGCCGCCGATACAGGGCACACCCGAGACGTTTGGATTGCAGCCGAATGGCACGTCGGGCACCGCCGGGTTTGGCGGCTGACCCGTGCTGAACGAGGCAGACATGAACAAGCAATTGTGGTATCGCCCGCGGAGATCATGGCCACCAACCCTATCGGGCGCGAGCAGGATTTCCGACGCCATGAACGTGTTTGACAGGCCATCCCTGACGGCCGCGGCGGCGACGCCCCGCACGGCCCGGAACATGCCGCGCACGTTTAAGAGGCCGTTGTTTGGGTCGGCCTCCGAATTGGTGCTGAGTGAAGCAGCGGCGTTCCCGAAAGAGGTCGAGCCGCTGCAGACCACGTAGTTGCCGTGAAACCCCTGCGACTGCTGGGGGGACCACAAACCTCCGGAAGACCAACCGATACCTCCGGTTCCGAAAGCGGTCTCGTTTTTCCCGGCGTTAGGGTCGTCGGGGCACATGAATGAGGGGGTCCTTACCCACCGTTGATCGATTTCGGTTGAATAGCCGGGCCTCGTCGAATCCCACTGCGACACGATGTCGAACAGCGTCTGTTGTTCCATGAAACCAAGGATCGGCTGGAACCAGGAACGACGGTCCCGCCCAAGTAATGTTGGAAAGCGAGGGTCTGCCGGGAAATCGGAGCCCAGATATTGGGGCTGGGCCGGCGGAAAGACCCGAAAAGCTTCCTCGTGCCGCTGCAAGGCGAGGGAAATCTGCTTGATGTTGTTGTTGCACACGGAACGGCGGCCCGCCGCGCGGGCCGACTGCACGGCTGGGAGCAGCAGCGCGATCAAAAGGCCGATGATCGCGATCACGGCCAAAAGCTCCACGAGGGTGAAGCCGCGACGAGAGATCGAAGGTGTGGTGTTCATGCTATGCCGTCCTGACGGGAGCGATCACATCTGCGAATGGTGATGGTGCGCGTCATCCCACTCGCTTCCGCGAGGGGCTTCGGGGGTGTGGTGTTACGTCCCACCACAAGCCCTCGGCGGGAGCCGGTGGGATGACGCATTGCGATTACGACCGGCGGCGGCGACGTACCCACGCCGCGGCGGCGATGCCGATGCCGGCGAGGGCGAGCGCGCCCGGCTCCGGCACGACGACGAACGTGAGGTTGCCCGTCCCGGAGTCGAACTCGAACGACTCACCGTTTTCCGTCTGCGACGATGTCCACTTGCCTTCGCTCTGACTCCAGGTCAGGGTGTTGTAGAAAGACCCTATCACGCTCACGCCCGTGAAGTTGCCGGCGAGCGACCCGCCGCCCGACGGCGTGAACAGGCTAAACGTGGAGTTCTCGCTAAAAGTCTGGTCGAACGACAGCTGCAGCAGGCCGCCGAATGTGAGCACGCCGCTATCGATCACGTTGATCGCGTCGTAGTAGCCCGTGCCGTGCGACGGGGCAGTGGCCCGGCTCGTGCCCCAGACCTCCATCAGCGTCGTGCCGGAGAGGAGCGTGGTGCCGGCGTCGAACGTGAGCAGG
>CAZXIG010000268.1:0-3931 GCA_964640405.1 uncultured Candidatus Kuenenia sp. | reverse complement strand
ACGACGCCACGAACCTGCCGATCCTCGTGGCGGGGGGCCGGTTCAAGCACGGCAGTCACCTGGCCCACGACCCGAAGAACCCGCCTCCGCTCTGCAACCTCTGGGTGCAGATTCTGCACGAGATGGGAGTGACGGTGCCCAGGTTCGGCACGAGCTCCACCGAAGCCCTCGCCGGATTCGAGGTCGCCTGATGCCCTTCATCTGGAGGCACGTCGTGCCGATCGCAATCCCCTGGTGTTTGTTCCACGGCGTCCT
Organism: uncultured Candidatus Kuenenia sp.; assembly: GCA_964640405.1. Taxonomy (GTDB): domain Bacteria; phylum Planctomycetota; class Planctomycetia; order Pirellulales; family UBA1268; genus QWPN01. The sequence goes on along the minus strand of CAZXIG010000268.1, from coordinate 3,676 downwards.
GCTCGTCGCCGCCGCGCTCGTGCCCGTCGTTCATGCCACGGCCGACGACGCGGCAGCGCTCACCGCCTGGACAGAGACGTTCGACACTGAAGAGACGCTCGACCGCCACTGGAGCTACTACGGCTACCTGCCGGAAGGGGGCGTCACTACCACCCGGGAGCAGCGGCCGCGCTATTGGGAGGTCGTGAACCAGGAACTGCGGGGCAACAACCAGCCGAACCTGCACGGCTCCAACATCTCGCGGAAGGCGGCGGGCACCGACGTGCGGCTGGCGATGCGGTTCAAGCTGCCACCGAACGGGATCACGTCGGTGGGCCTGCTCGGCTACAACCCGATCCTGGAGAGAGGCTTCTACCTGGTCGGCCTCCACGTCCGGCCCACCGGCATCTCGGCGATCGACAATACGACGCTCCATCCCAAGGACAGCCCGGAGGCGGCAAAACTCAAGGCCGAGGGGGGCTGGAACCGCCGGTTCATCCACGACGCGAAGGTCGCTCCGCTCGCGATCGCCGAGGACGTCTGGCACGACCTCGTGATGGAGGTGCGGGGCCGGGAGCAGCGAGTGTTGCTCGACGGCCGCGAGGTTCTCACCTACACCACGCTCGCGGGCGACGAACCCAAGACGGAGGTGTCCCTCGGCCTCGGCAGCGAGGAGAAGACCGTGGTCCACGGCTACTTCGACGACGTGACGTTCGGCCCCCTCGCGGCCGCGCCCCCCCAGCCGGCCGCGGCCGCAGGCCTCGACATCGAGTGGGTCACCGTCGGCGACCCCGGCAACCCGTCCGATGCTGCCACCGGCCGCGGTGCCGTGGCCGGCACGTTTCAGATCTCGAAGTACGAAGTGACGGTCGGGCAGTATGCCACTTTCCTCTCGGCTGTGGCTTCGACCGCCGACCCGCATGGCCTCTGGCACGACGGACTGCCGATCGCCCGCACGGGCAGCCCGGGTGCGTTCGCGTATGCGGCCGCGCCGGGCCACGACCGGGAGCCCGTGGTGCGGGTGACGTTTCTCGACGCCATGCGGTTTGCCAACTGGCTGCATCACCTGCAGGCGTCCTCGCCGGCAGCTGCCCCCGCTGACGCGGCGCAGCTTACCGAAACCGGCGCCTACGAGATCGCCGCCGAGGCTGGGCTCGCGGCCCGTGTGGCGGGGGCACGGGCATGGATCCCCAATCAAGACGAGTGGTACAAGGCCGCCTACCACCATCCGCACGCCGCCGGCGGTCCGCCGGGGCACTACTGGCGGTATCCCACCAGGCACGACGCCCAGCCCACGGCCGGCAAGGCGGGCGATGCTTCGCCCAACGTGGCCAACTTCATGCTCAACGAGTCCGACTACAGCAGCCGACTCGTGCCCGTGGGCAGCTTCCCCAACGCGGCCAGCCACTACGGCACGTTCGACCAGGGGGGCAACGCGTGGGAGTGGATCGAGGCCACCGTGTTCGACACGCAGCGAATGCTCCGCGGCGGCGCCGTGTTCGGCAGCCACGAGAAGATGCTCTCGGCCACCCGCTCGAGCGCGAGCCCCACCCGCCGCTATCACGACGTGGGCTTCCGCGTCGCCCGGGCGGTGCCGGTGGAGCCGCCGCCCGCCGCCGCAAACTAGCCGGAGATCCGCGTGCGGCTCGGTCACTCGAACCGCATGTGCTTCACCGACTCCCCCGAGTCGCGAAGTTCGACGAGGGCGTCGAGGCCCCAGCCCGCGTGTCGTGCACACCCGCGCGGATGCACGCATGATGGCATCGGAAGGACTGCAGGAAGATTCACTTGCTGCCCTGAGCCACGGCGCGCAGGGCGGCGGGGGTCGTGCCGAAGTGGCGGCGAAACACGGTGGTCATGTAGGCGATCGAGCGGAACCCCGCCCGCGGGGCGATGGTCTTGAGCGGCAGGTCGGTCGTGGTCACGAGGCGGCGGGCCTCGGCGAGCCGCACCTCGAGGATGTCGTCGTGCACCTGCACGTGTGCGCAACCGATGGCGTCTTCGTGCCGGCTGCTGACGGAGCAGGGTGCGACGCCTCACCGGCGTTCCTGCCCGCCCGTCCGATCAACCAGGCCGATCTGGCCGCGCTCACCGAGCGGGTGCGCCGCCGCGTGATCCGGTGGTTCCGCATACAGCGGCTGCTCGACTCGGCGGCCGCCGCCGACATGCTCGCCTGGGAGAACAGCGGGTTTTCAGTCGACGCCAGTGTTCGGATCACGCTCATCGACCGCGATGTGCCGAGCTATTTTCGGAGCTTGGAGCACTTGCTGCGGTATTGCGCCCGGCCACCCTTCGCGCTCGAGCGGCTCTCCGTGACACGTGACGCAAGCGGCCGCGCAACCAAAGTCCGCTACGTGCTCCCCCGACACAAAGCCGCCAACTGGGTCGGCCCGGGCCGCTCGCGAACGTCCACGCGACCGGGGGCGAACGGCGTCGTCGACCTCTCGCCTTTTGAGTTCCTCGACCGGCTCGCCGATCTCGTGCCGCCGCCGCGGAAGCACCGGCACAGGTATCACGGGGTGTTTGCACCCAACCACAAGCTCAGGCGGGCCGTGACGGCGCTGGCGATCGGGAACATCGGCAAGCGGCGCGAGGCTGTGACCGGTGGGCATGCGGCCGGCGGTCGAGCCACGGGGGGCTGCTGTGATGCGAATCCGAATCAAAAGCCCCGCTCGCACGACACGTCACGGATTGCCTGGGCCAAGCTGATGGCTCGGGTGGGGGAGGAGTTTCCACTTGCGTGCCCCACCTGCGGCGGCGACATCCGGCTGATCGCATTCATCACGGAGCCGGGGCCGATCCGGAAAATCCTCACGCATCTTGGCGAACCGCTCGAACCACCGCCCGTCTCTCCCGCCCGTGGCCCGCCGATCGACTGGGGAGAGCTCGTGCAGGTCCATGACGACCGGGCAATCTTTCAGGGACGGATAGACGAGCTGCCCGTGATCGACATCCACAGCCTCTGACCGGCGTCGGACGCGAGGCGTCGAAGCCCCGGGAACGGCCGACTGGGACGCGGTCTGCGCAGACGCCAGAAAAACGCCACCGAAGCGGGTGCGGGGCGTTTCGAGAAACCCCGCTCCGGACGCCCGGGCCGCTCCTCCCGAGGCTCACGAGTCGCTCATCAGCCGGAAGACCGGTGCGGAGGTGCCATTGACCGGGCTATCCTTGCTCGTGCACGCTCTGTGTGACACACCATGCTCGAGGTGTCAAACCCCCTTTGGCGCAGCCATTGGTCTCAGGCGAAAGGTCGGCCAGCGGCGTTTCCATCCGCCGCGTCCCAGACCGACGTTGGGGGCTCAGGAGGCCTGTTTTCCCGATATTTGCGCTGGTTTTCCCGTGTTTGTGGGGCCGACCCGATTTTTTCGGCGGCTTCCACCTTTCGGTGGAGGCGGGGCAATTGGCGGCGAACTACATTTCAAGAGATTGGGGGGCGCTGGCCCTCGCCGGCATCGGCATCGCCGCCGCGGCGTGGGTTCGTCGCCGCCGCCGGTCGTAATCGCACGCGAAGTCCCCCGGCTCCCGCCGGGGGCTTCTTGTCAAATCAACAAAAAGCCCCGGGCGAAAGCCCGGGGATTCCGGGCGTGAAAACCACGCCACGAACTGCACTGCGACCCGCACCATGAACACCACACCTTCGATCTCCCGCCGCGGACTCACGCTCGTCGAGCTGTTGGTCGTGATCGCGATCATCGGC
>CAZXIG010000267.1:0-3940 GCA_964640405.1 uncultured Candidatus Kuenenia sp. | reverse complement strand
GGGCTGGTGGGGGCCTCCTCGACTGCCTCGGTCGGCAGGCGGGGGAACCGGGCGATGATGTCCATGAGTGGGTTCCCTTCCTCCCCTCCATCGTCGCCCCCGGCCGAACCGCTTGAACCGGGCATGGGCTTCGGGCTCCAGCGAGGCGGCTCTCGGTCCCGATCCCGCCAGATGCGTGCGCCAGCCTGCGCAGTATGCCCCTCCTCGCTGGTTGCCTATGATGCCAGAACCGCCGGTTTTGAGCGGTCGCCCCGTTCTTTCCTCTCCGTGACCCCGTTCGGAATCTCGATGTCTGGATCTGCCTCGACGTCTCGCAGCCACGCCCTCCACGACCTGCTCGCCAACCGGATCGCGATCCTCGACGGCGCCATGGGCACGATGGTGCACCAGCTCGCCCTCGACGAGCGCGGGTTTCGCGGCCAACGCTACGCCGACCACCATCGCGACCTCAAGAACTGCATCGACGTGCTCACGCTGACGCAGGGGGATGCGATCCGCGGCATCCACGCGGCGTATCTCGAGGCCGGCGCCGACATCGTCGAGACAAACACGTTCGGCGCTACGAGCGTGGCGCTCGCCGACTTCGGGCTGCAGCACGACACCCGGGAGATGAACCTCGTGGCGGCGTCGCTGGCGCGGGCGGCGGCCGACGCGGCGACGGCCAAGACCCCCGACCGGCCGCGGTTCGTGGCCGGCTCGATCGGCCCCACCAACAAACAGCTCTCGATCGCCGGCAACGTCGCCGATCCGGGGCACCGCGACGTGACCTTCGACCAGATGGTGGCGGCCTACCGCGAGCAGATCGAGGCGCTCATCGAGGGGGGCGTGGACCTCCTGCTCGCCGAGACCGCCTTCGACACGCTCGTGCTCAAGGCCTGTCTGCATGCCATCGAGCAGGTGTTCTCCGACCTCGGCCGGAAGCTGCCTGTCATGGCCTCGTTCACGATCTTCGAAGGGGGGCGAACGCTCTCCGCCCAGACGGTCGAGGCCTGCTGGACGAGCATCTCCCACATCGATCTGATCTCGGCGGGCATCAACTGTGCGCTCGGGCCCGAGAAGCTCCGCACCCACGTGGCCGACCTGTCGCGGATCACGCCCCGGCTCGTGAGCTGCTATCCGAATGCGGGCCTGCCCAACGCCCTCGGCGGCTTCGACGAGACGCCCGAGATGATGGCCTCGGTGCTCGAGGAATTCGCCCAGGCGGGCTGGCTCAACATCGTGGGGGGCTGCTGCGGCACGACGCCGGCCCACATCAAGGCGATCGCCGACGTGATGCGGAACTACCCGCCGCGAAAGCCGGCCGATCCGCCGCGGCGGTCGCGGTATTCGGGCCTCGAGATGCTCGAACTGCGACCGGAGAGCAGCTTCACGATCGTCGGTGAGCGGACGAACGTCACGGGCTCGCGGGCCTTCGCCCGGCTCATCAAGGAGGAGCGGTACGAGGAGGCCCTCGGCGTCGCCCGGCAGCAGGTTGAGAACGGCGCCAACATCATCGACATCAACGTCGACGAGGGGATGCTCGACGGCGTCAAGGTGATGACGAAGTTTCTCACGCTCCTCTCCAGCGAGCCCGAGATCTCCCGCGTGCCGATCATGATCGACTCCTCGCGGTTCGAGGTGCTCGAGGCGGGGCTCAAGTGCATCCAGGGGAAGGGCATCGTCAACTCGATCAGCCTCAAGGAAGGGGAGGAGAAGTTCCTGGAGCACGCCCGGATCGTGCGGAGCCACGGCGCGGCCGTCGTCGTGATGGCCTTCGACGAAGAGGGGCAGGCGACCGACGTCGAACGCCGCGTGGCGATCTGCAAGCGGGCCTACCGGCTGCTCACCGAAGTGGCCGGCTTCCCCCCCGAAGACATCATCTTCGACCCCAACATCCTCACCGTCGCCACCGGCATCGAGGAGCACAACCGCTACGCCGTGAACTTCATCGAGGCCACCCGGCAGATCAAGCAGGCGATGCCCCTGGTGAAGGTGTCGGGGGGCGTGAGCAACATCTCGTTCTCGTTCCGCGGCAACGAGGTGGTCCGGGAGGCGATGCACTCCTGCTTCCTCTACCACGCCATCCAGGCGGGCATGGAGATGGGCATCGTCAATGCCGGTCAGCTCGCCGTCTACCAGGAGATCGAGCCCGATCTCAAGGAGCGGATCGAGGACGTGCTCTTCGACCGCCGGCCCGACGCGACGGAGCGGCTCGTCGAATTCGCCGAGACGGTGAAGAAGCAGGAGGGGGCCGGGAGCGCCCAGGCCGACACCTGGCGGAGTCTCGACGTCGAGGCGCGGCTGTCGCACGCCCTCGTGAAGGGGATCGTGGATCACATCGACGAAGACGTGGAAGCGGCCCGGCAGCACTATGCGACGAGCCTCGAGATCATCGAGGGGCCGCTCATGCGGGGCATGCAGACGGTGGGCGACCTCTTCGGCGAGGGCAAGATGTTCCTCCCGCAGGTCGTGAAGAGCGCCCGCGTGATGAAGAAGGCCGTGAACCATCTGCTGCCCTACATGGAGGCCGAGCGGCAGGCTTCGGGCTCGGCCCAGGCGAAGCGGGGCAAGGTGCTCATGGCCACCGTGAAGGGCGACGTGCACGACATCGGCAAGAACATCGTGGGCGTGGTGCTCGGCTGCAACAACTACGAGGTCGTGGACCTCGGCGTGATGGTGCCCTGCACGAAGATCATCGAGGAGGCGATCCGCAACGAGGTCGACATCGTCGGCCTTTCCGGCCTGATCACGCCGAGCCTCGACGAGATGGTGCAGGTGGCGCAGGAGTTCGAGCACGAGGGGCTGAAAGTGCCGCTCCTGATCGGCGGTGCCACGACCTCGGCCCGCCACACGGCCGTGAAGATCGCGCCCAAGTATTCGGGGGCCGTGGTCCACGTGAACGACGCCTCGCGGGCGGCCGGCGTCGTCGAGAAGCTCTTGAGCCCGACGGCCCGCGAGGAGTTCGTGCGGGCCACCCGTGAGGCCCAGGCCCGCGACGTGGAGAACTTCAAGCGGCGGCAGGAGACGAAACTCGTCTCCTACGCGACTGCCTGCGAGAAGCGGTGGACCACCGACTGGGCGACCGCTCCGATCGACGTGCCCGAGTTTCTGGGTGTGCGTACGCTCGACAAGGTGCCGCTCGGCGAACTGATCCCGTTCATCGATTGGTCGCCGTTCTTCATGTCGTGGGAGCTCAAGGGCAAATACCCGGCGATCTTCACCGACCCGACCGTCGGGGCCGAGGCCCGCAAACTCCACGCCGACGCACTGCGAATGCTCGACGAGATCGTCCGCACCGACGCGCTCGTCGCGAAGGGCGCGTATGGCTTTTTCCCGGCCAACGCGGCGGGCGACGACATCATCCTCTACGCCGACGAGTCGCGGTCGGCCGAGCTGGGGCGGGTGCACACGCTCCGCCAGCAGTGGGAACGGCAGGGGCAGCACGTGTTCCACGCCCTCGCCGACTTCGTGGCCCCCGTGGAGAGCGGCCGCCGGGATTACCTCGGGGCCTTCGCCTGCACCGCCGGCCACGGCTGCGAGGAGCTCTGCCGGAAGTACGACCGCGACCACGACGACTACTCCTCGATCATGGCCAAGGCGGTGGCCGACCGGCTCGCCGAGGCCTTCGCCGAGTGGCTGCATGCCAAGGCCCGTCGCGAATGGGGGTTCGGCAAGGCGGAAAACCTCACAGCCGAGGATCTCATCGAGGAGAAATACCGCGGCATCCGGCCGGCCCCGGGCTATCCGGCCTGCCCCGACCACACCGAAAAGCGGACCCTCTTCGCCTGGCTGGATGCGGGGAAGGGGGCGGGAATGACGCTCACGGAAAGCTGCGCGATGCTGCCGGCGGCGAGCGTGAGCGGGCTCTACTTCGGCCATCCGGAAAGCCGATATTTCGCAGTGGATCGGATCACCCGTGAGCAGGTGGAGGCCTACGCGGCGCGGAAGGGCATGCCGGTGA
>CAZXIG010000266.1:0-3940 GCA_964640405.1 uncultured Candidatus Kuenenia sp. | reverse complement strand
GCGCCGATCCGGGCGCAGGCGAGCATCGCGATCACGAGTTCGGGGGTCATCGGCATGTAGATCGACACCACCTGCCCCGGCTGCACGCCGAGCTTCTTCAGGCCCGCCGCGAACCGGCAGACCTCCGCATGCAGCTCGCGGTAGGTGTAGGTCTTCCGCTCGCCCGTCGGCTCGCCCACCCACACGATCGCCGTCTTGTCGCCTTTGCCGGCCGCAATCTGGGCGTCGAGGCAGGCGGCCGAGGCATTGGTCTGGCCGTCCACGAACCACTTCGCGACCGGCGGCTGCCAGTCGAGCACCTTCGTGTAGGGCTTCATCCACGGCAGCGCCATCGCCCGCTCGTGCCAGAAGGCGTCGGGATCGTTGGCCGCGGCGTCGTAGAGCGTGCGGTAGTCGTCGAGCGAGCCGATTCGGGCCTTCCGCGAAAACTCGGCCGGCGGCGGGAACACCCGCACCTCGTTCATCACGCTGGCAACCTTGCCCGCCCCGCTCGCCGCCTGTTGCGCCGTCATTAATGCATCCCCGTTAAAAATGAATCACCCGCCGGTTACTCGCACTTCGGCCGGCTTCTGGTAATCGGCCGCGATCCGTGCCGCCTCGTCGAGCGAAAGCTCGCCGGGCTGCACCCAAAACCGGTAGCCCACCTGGAGCGGCCGGTCGGGCGCCAACTCGTATTCGAAATACGAGCCAAACCTCGCGTAGTCCCGCTCGCTCATCCGTGCTTCACCCGGGTTTGCCATCCGGTTCACGCGGAGCACGGTGTACCGCTGGCCGCCCACCACGAAGCTGGCGGCGTGCCACGGGGCGTTCACGTAGGTCTTGTCGTCGGGCCAGTTGCGAAAGGCACCCGGCTCGGCCTTCACGCCCGGCCGGAGGTAATACGTCTCGGCCTTCGTCGACTCATGCACCTCGTTCGACGCCCGGAAGTGCACGCCCGCGTGCTGCGGGTCGCCGTCGAGCCGGACGGGCGCTTCGGCCGTGAGCCGGCTGGCAAAGTCGATGACCGTGCCGCCAGGCGCCGGCATGACTTCCAGTTCGCGGATCTCACCGAGCACCTTCGAGCCATCGCTCCCCATCCAATCGATCGCCACCCGCTGCACGCCCTCCACCGGGCCGGCCACCTCGTCGAGCATCAGCCGGTGCTCCTGCCGGGCCCCCTTCACGCAGTGCCAGCAGTCCGACATCGTCTTCTTGTCGTCGCCGTGCGAGATGCGGTTGTAGCCGAAGAAGATGCCGCGGTGATGGGTGAATTCACCGCCGTCTCCCTTCGTGAGCCGGATGCCCGTGACAGGGTCGAACACGTGATGGAACGGCTTGTAGGTGACGAGCCGCTTCTCCTCGCTGGAGGCGTCGTAGGTGGGCATTTCGTATCGCACCACCGGTTTGCCGGAGAGCAGGAGGGCCGCCGCGCCGGGCTCTTCGACCCAGCGCAGCCGCGGCTCGGCCTTGGGGTCGTCGGGCAGCAACTCCGCGTGGAGTTCCACCGTGCTGCCGGCCTCGAGCTTCGGCAGCATGAACACGATGTCGCGATGCTCCATGCCATAGGGCCCGCGGGGCAAAGGTGCGAACAGCTCCGTGGGCACCACTTGTCCATCCACGTGCGAGCCATCGGCGAGTTTGAGCCGCACGGCGGCCCCACCCTCGGCGGCTGGGGAACCTTGGGGCACGGTGATCCGGGCCCGCAGGGGCAGGTTCGACCGATCCACGTCGCCCGCCGCGACGGAAATCTTCCACGGCCCTTCGTCATTGGCGAACGCGGCAGTCGGTTCGGAGGCGAGGGCGACGAGGCAAAGAGAGACGCAGAGCAGGCTGTGGAGTCGCATGGGGAGTCCCTTTCCGGGGCGTAAGCAGACCATCCCCGGCCCCGCCCGGCAATGCCCCCTCGGGCAAGCCACCTAGGGGGTTCCCTCGATTGGGTCATGAACCGCGAGACCCGGGATTTTCACGAAGCCCCCGTCGTGGGTCCAAAGCTCGGTGGCTCCACTGTCGAGGGCGCAGAGGCCGATCTGCAGGTCAAAGATCCTGGCTCCGACCACTCCCAGGTCGGCGGCCATCTGGACGAGCCTCGTGGCAAACGCAGGCCCTGGCGCGAGTTCTTCGACGCCGGCCTCCCGCAGCGACGCCAGAAAATCGGCCGCGGCCTTGGCTGACGACGGCCTGCCGCTGGCCGCCGGATGCGTGACGACGCTGTAAAACTCCGCGATGCTCGGCAGCGTGATCCCGCAGCCGCCCCTTGAATTCAAAGCGGTCTCGACCGCTCTGCGGGCGGGGCGGTGTTCGGTGGTGGCCGAGCGATGGGCGTAGATCAGCAGATTCGTATCGATCGCGATCATCGCTGCTTCCGCAGCCAGTCGTGCATCGCGGCGCGGTCGGAAACGTCCACCCCGGGCGGCAATCCACCGGCCACCGTGACCCAGCGGATCGTGCGAGGCTTCGTCTCGCGGCGGCCGGCGCCGCGGCCGAGTTCCGCACGCAGTCCGCGCTCGATCAGTGCCCGCAATGGCTGACGCAGTTCCGCCGCCCGTTTCTTGGCTGCGACGAACAGGTCATCCGGCAGTTCAACGGTCGTCTTCATATGGAAAAGCATATTCCCATATTTATGGGAAATCAACCGACCGCTACGATAGTTGCAAAGCACCTGCTGGAGTCGTTGCAAAAAGACGGTTATAAACGTTGCATGTCCACGAATGCATACAAACGTCGGATCGTCGAGCGGGAGCTGCGGTCTCGCCTCGAATCCGCCGGGGCGGTGGTGATAGAGGGCCCCAAGGCGTGCGGCAAGACGGCGACCGCCGAGACCATGGCAGCCAGCGAGGTGCGGCTCGACATTGACGAGCAGGCCCGCCGGGCCGCTGAAATCGAGCCCGCGCTCGTGCTCGACGGTGCCACGCCGCGACTCATCGACGAATGGCAGGTGGTGCCAGCGATTTGGAATCACGTGCGCCGGGCCGTCGATGCCCGCCGGAAGCCGGGGCAGTTCATTCTCACCGGATCCGCCGTGCCTGCGGACGACGTCACGAGACACACCGGCGCAGGCCGGCTCGCCCGCGTACGCATGCGTCCCATGACGCTGTTTGAGTCCGGCGTCGCGAATGGTTCCGTTTCGCTCGCCGCTGTTCTCGATGGAGCCGCTCCTCGGGCGCCCGATCCGGGCCTCACCATCCTTCAGATCGCCGAACTCGTCGCCCTAGGAGGCTGGCCCGCGAACCTGGGCAAATCGCCCGCGGCGACGTTGGCAGCTGTCCGGGACTATGTCGAAGAGATTCGCCGGACCGACGTCTCCCGCGTGGATGGCGTGCGCCGCGATCCGGCCCGGATCGGCCGTTTGCTTCGCTCGCTCGCCCGGAATGAATCGACCTACGTGAGTGCGGCCACGCTGGCTGCCGATGCCGGCTCTGATGACACGGGCCTCCATGACGAGACGGTGCGCGACTATCTCGACGCGCTCGAAAGGCTGATGGTCGTCGAAAACCAGCCAGCCTGGGCGCCGCATCTACGGTCACGATCTCGGCTGCGGTCGGGCCCGAAGCGTCGGTTCGTCGATCCCTCGCTCGCCGTGGCCTGCCTGCGGGCCACGCCGGACCGAATTCTGGCCGACATGGAATGGTTCGGCTTTCTCTTCGAGTCGCTCGTGGTGCGCGACCTGCGCGTGTTTGCACAGGCAGTCGATGCCGAAGTCTTTCAATACCGCGACAATACGGGGCTCGAGGTCGATGCGATCGTGGAATGCCACGACGGCCGTTGGGCGGCGTTCGAGGTGAAGCTGGGTCAATCGCAGATCGACGAAGCAGCGGCCGCGCTCCGCACCTTCGCCGACCGCATCGACACGAAAAAATGCGGCGATCCCGCCGCCCTGGCGGTGATCACGGGCAACGGCTACGGCTACGTTCGCCCTGACGGCGTGGCCGTGATCCCGATCGGCACCCTGGGCCCATGAGAG
>CAZXIG010000265.1:0-3940 GCA_964640405.1 uncultured Candidatus Kuenenia sp. | reverse complement strand
TTGTGCGGGGTGTGTCGACCCTGCGGCCACCCCCAAAAAAACTCGCCTGCCGAGAACTTTTTCGTTTCCCGTCCGTATAACTCTCGCGTCCTCGAGACAGGTGGCGGGGCAAAGGATGGCCCCGGAGAACGTCGACGCGGGGGGTCGCATCAGCGACGCCCGGGTCGGGTCTGGTCGTGGTCGCGAAGAGGAGAATGTCATGCGAACCAACGATTCCGCTCATGGTGTGAAGCTTTTTTCCGACGAGCTTCCCGGTCAGGCGCCCGCCGAAGAGGTGCTCTCGATCGAGGATCTCGCCCGGCAGTTCAACGTCTCGACGAAGACCATCTCCCGGTGGCGGGATCACGGCCTCGTCGCCCAGCGGTTCACGGTCGACGGCCGCCGGCGGGTCGGCTTCCTGAAGTCCGCCGTCGAACGCTTCATCCGCGACAATCCGCTGCGGATCGAGCGGGGGAGCCGGTTCAGCCAGCTCACCGACGAAGAGCACGACAAGATCATCTCGTGGGCCAAGCGGCTCTCGCTGGCCGGCGCCTGCCCGGCCGACGTGCATCGCCGCATCGCCGCCCGGCTCGGACGCAGCGTCGAAACGATCCGCTACACGATCAAGCGGCACGACCAGGAGCGGGCGGACGACGCGGTGTTTCCGGCGGCCGACGGCCGGCTGCGGCCGGAAAGCTGCGCCCGCATCTATCAGCATTTCCTGCGGGGCGAGCCAGTGGACTCGATCGCCCGGCGGTATCACCGCTCGAAGGCGAGCATCTACCGCGTGATCCTCACCCAGCGGGCCGAGGCCGTGATGCAGTTGCCGCTCGACTACATCCCCAACGCGCTCTTCAATCGCAAGAGCGCCGAGAAGGTGGTCGATCAGCCGTTCCCCGGCGAGGGGGAAGCGAAGCGGATGCGGCGGCCGAGCGGACTGCCGGCCTACCTGGCCAGCCTCTACGAGGTGCCGCTGCTCACCCGCGAGCAGGAGGTGTGGCTGTTCCGCAAGTTCAACTACCTCAAGCACAAGGCAACGAAGCTCCGCGAGCAGCTCGACCCCGAGCGGCCGAATTCGCGGCTCATGGATCAGATCGAGAAGATCTACGGCGAGATCGTGGAGCTGAAGAACCGGATCGTGCGGGCCAATCTCCGCCTCGTGGTCTCGATCGCGAAGCGGCGGGTGTCTCCCGGCGACAGCTTCTTCGACCTCGTGAGCGACGGCAACATGTCGCTGATCCGCGCGGTCGAGAAGTTCGACTACTCGCGGGGCAACAAGTTCAGCACCTACGCCTCGTGGGCGATCATGAAGAACTACGCCCGCACGATCCCCGACGAGCACAAGCGGCGGGATCGGTTCCGCGCGGCCGACACGGAGATGCTCCAGGCGGCCGCCGACCGGCGGGCCGACGAGTATCAGCAGCGGCTGGCGGCCACCGACCGGCTGCAGCAGGTGGGCAAGTTCCTCGACCGGCTCGATCCCCGCGAGCAGACGATCATCATCCGCCGCTACGGGCTCGACCACGAGCACGAGCCGCAGACGTTGAAGGAGGTCGGCTCGGCCCTCGGCGTGACGAAGGAGCGGGTGCGGCAGATCGAGGCCAAGGCCCTGGAAAAGCTCCGCGAGGCCGCGGCGTCCGAGGCGATCATGCCGGAGCTGGAGTAGCCCGGGTCGCGGCCGTGGCGTCATCGGATCGCGCTGGGCTACATTGCTCTGCATGAAAGCAACTCGCCGGTTCTCCCTCGCCGCGGTCGGCTGTGTCGCCGTCTGTCTCCTCGCAGCCACCGCCGCGCCGTTCGCGGGCTGGCAAGGCATGCGAGTCGTGCAGGTCGACGGCCGTGCCGAGCGGCTCAGCGTGGCCGACCTCGGCCACGACGGCCGCGACGACGTGATCCTCGTCAACCCGCGGCAGGCCCGGATCGACATCTACCGCTGGCTGCCGGCCGCGGAGCGGACCCGCGACGACAAGACCGACGCCGATCGTCCCAACGAGCTGCCGCTGGCCCCCGATTGGTCGCGGGGCGAAGTATCGATCGACGAGATGCCGGTCGATGCCGTGGCCCACGACGTGGACGGCGACGGTCGGCCTGAACTGCTCGTGCTCACGACGCCGTCGAACCGCGTCTCGATCTACACGCAGGCGGCCGACAAGCCTGTCGATGCGGCGGGCGCCTGGAAGAAGACGGGCGAGTGGAACATGCTCGCTGGCACGCCCACCGGCCGCCGCACCTGCCTGCTCGTCCGCGACCTCCCGGGCGGTAAACACGAACTGCTCGTGAGCTACGAGCAGGGCATTCAGCAGGTTCCGCTCGTGCGCGGATCACGCGCCGTCTGGCTCGCGCCCCGCGAGGCGCGGGGCCGGCTCGACTGGCACCTCGCCGACCTCGATGGCGATGGCGACGCCGATCTCGTGGAGTGGTCGCCCGTCGCCCGGCAGGTCGTTCGCTGGCACGAGTGTGCCGCCGACGGCAGTCTGCTGTCCGCGCAGACGCTTCACGATCAGAACCTCGAGGGGTTCCAGGTGGCCGGCGACCGGTCGGGCACGGGCGGCAAGGCCGACCTCTTCCTGCTGGGCGGCAGCGACAAGGGCGTGCTTCGTCGCTACCAGCTGGCCCGCGGCGAGCCGAGCGACGTCGGCCGCCATGACGCGCTGCCGATGCCGGGGGGCGGCAAGCGGGGCTGGTGCGGCATGCGGCTCGGTGAGGCCGCGGGGGAGCCGGCGATCGTGGCCGTCGACTCCACGCAGCCGCGGCTGCGGCTGCATCGGCTCGGCGCCGGCGGCTGGCAGGCCGAGGAGACGTTTCCGACGGTGAGCGGCATCCGCAGCCTCGCGGCGCCGGCGGCCGACCGCGGCCTGCTTCTGCTCTGGACGAAGGACGCCGCCGACCTGCACCGCTGCCGCTGGGAGAACGGCCGGCTCACCTATCCCCAGCCCTGGGTGCAGGAGGGCAAGGATCGCAAGGTGCTCGCGCTCGAGTCGGTCGGTTCGACCACCTGGTGGGCCCAGCGGGTGGGCAGTGATCTCGACCTCTTCGTCTGGCCTGCCGACAAGCCCGAGCCGGTGAAGACCCGGTTCGCCAATCTCGGCGCGAAGGTCGATCAGGTCGTCTGGCTCGGCGGCACCACGCTCATCGTGCAGGACGCCTTCGCGCCGAACGGCAAGCTCGTGACGCTCGAAGGCGACAAGCCCGTCGTCAGTTCGCCGGCGCTGCTCACGAAGGTCGATCTCGGCGAGTATCTGCTTCTCGATGTCGCCGGCACGCTCCGCAAGGCCCGGCTCACCGACGGCGTGCTGCAGTGGCTCGGCGACGACCTGCATCCCGTCGATCAGGTGATGCTGACGGAAGGGCAGAAGATCGCCTCGTATCTGCCCGTGGCCGCCCAAAAGTCGGGCGGACCTGCCGAAGCCTGGGCGCTCGAGCAGGGGGGCGGGTTTCTGCATCGGCTCGCGGCCGACGATGCGGGCGTGATGCGGCCCGTGCAGACGGTGAAGCCGCCGGCGGGAGTGAGCCTGCGGGACGATCCGGTGCTCGGGGTCGTGCTCGTGGACCAGGAGCGGATCGTGCGGCTGTCGCGGGGCGAGCCCTGGGAACTCAAGCTGATCGAGAGCATCGACGGCCGTATCGGCCGCCGCAGCGGCGTGAGCGAATCGACGATCCACCGCATCCAGTCGACCGATCTCGATGGAGACGGCCGCGACGATCTCGCCCTGTGCGACGACCGCAAGCATCAGCTCACGGCCCTGCTCCGGCATGGCGGCGATCCGCTCGAGCGGTCGGTGTCGTGGAAGGTGTTCGAGGATCGGAAGTATCCCTACGACGGCGGCGATTCGAAGGAACTCGTCGCGGAGCCGCGGCGGATCGCCGGGCTCGACGCCGACGGCGACAAGGTCCGCGACCTCGTGATGTTGAGCCAGGATCGACTCGTGATCTACCTCGGCCGCGACGCGGCCACCGATGC
>CAZXIG010000264.1:1906-3948 GCA_964640405.1 uncultured Candidatus Kuenenia sp. | reverse complement strand
CCGGCGGCGGCGTGCGGCCCGGGATCACGCACGGTTCGACCGACGACTTCTGCTACAACGTCGCGGAGCATCCGGTGCACGTGCACGATCTCAACGCCACGCTCCTGCATCTCTTGGGCATCGACCACACGCGGCTCACCTACAAGTTTCAGGGGCGGCACTTCCGCCTCACCGACGTGCACGGCACCGTCGTCGCGCCGCTCCTGGCGTGAAACCGCCCGGCGCGCAGTCCCACCGGCTCCCGCCGGGGGCCTCTTAGCCGTGCGTGGTGTTCGTGCGGGCCGCCGTTTTGCGGGAATACCATTCCTTCCACCGGGCCAGCGACTGTTCGCTTTCACCAGAAGCCTGGCCCTGAAGGATGTTTTCCAGGCTGATGTCCTCGTCGATTTCCGGCCAGTGAATGCCCTGGCCGCGGCCGATGAGCTGATACACCTGTCGATCAGCCGGAAGGCTCTGTGCCAGTCGCGGATACCACGCGAGCGGCACGTGCACCGACCTGCCGTCGGAAAGGAACACCGCCAGTTCTTGGCCGGTGACCTCAATCCGCTGAATCACCGCCGCGTTCGTCGCCGTCGAAAAAGTCATGCCATTGCTCCAGAAAATCCGCCGCGTGGTGCTCGACCAATCGTGCGATGACTCGTAGTTCGGCCGGCTGAAACCCGTTGTTCGTGGCAAGCGTGCAAGGTGTCAGCCAAAACTTGCACTCGGAATCATCTCGCTGGACGTGAACATGCGGTGGCTCATCGGCATCGCCGGCGAAGAAAAAGAACCGGAAGGGACCCGAGCGAAACACCGTTGGCATTGAATCTTACCCGAATCCCGCAGCTGGCGAGCTATGGGCAGTAAGTGTACTCATGTACACATTTGAGTCAATGCGCAACGCGAGGGCATGTCCCGCCGGCTCCAGCCGGGGTTCTTGTCGTTACGCCGGCGACACGGGCAAAAGCGTTCGGAGCGTCAGCCTCACATCGGCCACCGCTTCGCGGCCGGTCAGGTCGCCGCCGCTTGTCACCTCACCGTCGGCCTCGACGACGTGGTGCTCCACGTATCGGCCGCCATCCGGTCGGCGGAAGACGTGGGTGCGTCGCGATGCGGCCTCGATCACCCACGCCTCCGGCACGCCCGCCGCCGCATAGAGCGGCACCTTCACATCGAGGTCGAACGCCAGCGTCGTGTCGGCAACCTCGATCACGAGGAGCACATCAGCCGGCCCCGGGTGAGCCGCGGCGTAAAAGTCGGCCCGTGGCCGCAAGAGGGTGAGGTCCGGCTGCGGCTGGCTCGTGTCGTCGAGCGCGAGCGGATTTTGCGTCCAGATGATGGCGGTTTCTCCAACGCGTTGACCGAGCGTTGAAGCGAGGCGGGCGACGAGCGCCGCGTGCAGGCTGCCGATGGGCGACATGTCGATGATCTCTCCGGCGATCAGTTCGACCCTGTCGTCCGGCCCGAGAATCCCCACCTCGCCCATCCGTCGGAAGTCGGCCACGGTGAGCCGGTGCCGCGAAACAGCGACAAGGTCGGCAGGCAGCGTGGCCATGGGACGAATCCTCGGGGAGCGAGCGGGGATCAACAGCCGGTCATCTCGGCCACACGCCACTGTATCGTACGGCCGGATCGGGCGGAACGGTGCCGATGATATACGCCCGTATAGTTTTTGGCAAGCCCGGGGTCAGCCCGCTAGAGAAGCCCTCATGACATCTCGCCTGCTTCCGCCCCTCTTCGCCGCGGTCAGCCTGCTCATCGCGCCCGCCGGCGCCGCCGATCCCGCCGCCGCGCCGCCCGCGCGGCCCGTGAAGAACGTGCTCTTCATCGTGTCGGACGATCTCAACACGATGCTCCGCTGCTACGGCGACCCGCTCGCCAAGACGCCGCGGATCGACGCCCTCGCCGCCCGCGGCACGCTCTTCGAGCGGGCCTATTGCACCTTCCCGCTCTGCGGCCCGAGCCGCAACTCGTTCCTCACCGGCCTCCACCCAAACGCCACCGGCATCTTCGGCAACCAGCAGGTCTTCCGGCAGACGATCCCCGATCACCCGAGCCTGCCG
>CAZXIG010000264.1:0-1806 GCA_964640405.1 uncultured Candidatus Kuenenia sp. | reverse complement strand
CCGGGCAATCTCCAAGGGCAGAGCCTTGTGCCGATGCTCCGCGATCCTGCGGTGCCGGGCCGCGGCTGGGCGGTCACGCAGGTGGTCCGCGGCGGCGGCAAGAATCGGCCGACGCTGACGATCGACAAATCGTCCAACGACCCGCGATATGTCGGCTACACGCTCCGCACGCCGCGCTGGCGCTACACGGAGTGGGACGAGGGGCGGAAGGGCGTGGAGCTCTACGACCACGACGCCGACCCGCGGGAGTTGAAAAACCTCGGGAATGATCCGGCGTTCGCGGCCGACCGCGAGTCGCTCGCGAAGTTGTTGCGCGAGGCGATTGGCACGACGCTGCCGCCGGGGGGCGCGTCGCCCGAGCTCCGCCCGGGCACGTGGGCGCCCGTGCTCCAGACGCGGTGACAGGTCCCCCAGCTCCCGCCGGGGGCTTCTTCTCGCCCCGCTACCGGCCGCGGCACGCCTCGAGCAACATGTCGCAAAACGCCCGCTCGTGCGGCGGCTGATACCGCGACTTCCGCACGAAGAGGTCGATGTTCTCGTGGCCGAAGAGCCGCGAAAGATCGTGAAACACGAGCCCGTCGCGGCCCCCATCGGCCCCGAATCGCTTCATCGCCACCGGGCTCATCGAGGCCACCGCCACGCCGAAGCCCATCTGCACGTAGCTCAGAAGCAATTCCTTTGTATTGGCTTCCATCACCACCTGCAGCTGCTGCCGCAGGTCGGCGGCGGTGAAGACCTCGTCCAACCGCATGCGGGCGTTCGTGCCGGCCCCGGGGATCACGAAGGGATGCCTGGCGATCGTCTTGAGCGAAAGCCGGGTCGCCTCGGCCAGCTCGTGGTCGGCCCGGCACATCAGCACGAAGGGATAGCGTGTCACCCGCTCCGTGCGGAGCGAGGGGAGCGGATCCTCGTCGAGCCGGCCGGCGATGGCCATGTCGACCTCCCCGGTTTCGACCAGCTCGATGCAGGCGGCCGAGCCGCGGTCCACGAGCCGGAGTTCCACCTCGGGATACTCGCGGCGGAAGCGGTCGAGCGGCCCGGGGAGTTCGTTCGTGAGCGCGATGTTTGGGGCGGCGAGCGAGAGCTGCTTGTGGGCCTCCTCGGGCGGGTGCGAAAAGGTGCGCACCAGTTCGTCGAAGCCCTTTACGAGCGGCGCGGACATGTTGAGCAGCAGCTGGCCGCGGTCGGTGAAGACGAGCCGGCGGCCCTCGGTGTGTACCAGTTCGCAGCCGAAGGCCTTCTCGAGCGCCCGCACCTGCTGCCACACGCTCGGCACGGAGAGCTCGAGCTTCTCGGCCACGGCGGCGAAGCTGCCGGCCGCGGCGAGCTCCACGAAGGCCCGCAGCTGGCGAAACCGCAACTGCTTGAATCGTCTCGTTTCCATGACGTGCAGCCGACTACGGCTTCGTCCAACGAATTTTGATTTCCCCGAATTGCGCATGGACTCTAGCACCTCGCAAACCTCGATGGTGCCAATATAAGCGCGGCGCACATGCCTTTGCAAAAATGAGCGTGGCGGCCGATTGCGGGCATTGGGGCGAAATCTGCCAGTTTTCGCGGGATTGCGGGTGGGCCGCGGTGGCAGTGAGCGCGAAGTAAATCTATTTACAAGAAAGCCTGCTTTCTAAGGGGTGCATTCGAAGGACGAAGTGGTTTATGTTGCACAGCAGCAGCGGGAAATCTTTTTCCCGGCCTTTTGGAACCCAGCGGGGGAAACCACGATGGAAACCACACTGACTCACACAAGGTTTCGATCATTCGTCGTTTCGGTGCTGCTTGCATCGATCGCGGCCTTCGCCGCGCCCC
>CAZXIG010000263.1:0-4021 GCA_964640405.1 uncultured Candidatus Kuenenia sp. | reverse complement strand
TCGTGGCCGGCCACGTGGCGGGCCGCGTCAAGGCGAACGACGTCGATACGACGCCCGCGGCACCGCCCTGGGAGAGCGACCCGCCCCGGAGCGACGACGAGGAGATTCCCGCCGTCGCCCTCGAGCCGCTGCCCGCGATCGAGTGACGAGCGTTGCCAGCCCGCCATCCAAGCCCCAAGCGCAAGCGAGGGGATCCCGCGGCACGAGCCGCGGACGCGCCGCCTCGATGTGCGGCCCTGCCGACGCTCCCGCGTCGGGATCCCCTGGGCTCGCGCCCCGGGGCTTCTATTCGCCTCTACCGCTTCGCCGTCTTCTTCGCCGCCCCGCCTGAACTTCCCCCATGAATGACGCCAGTTTTTACGTTAGGGTTTTGCCCTCCAGCAGACCAGCCCTGTGCGGTTGCCGAGGAGCAGCCGAAAAAGAGCCGAACATTTGCGGTAGGGGCCCCGAACGAGGTATCTTCCCTCCGAATTTTCCAGAAAAACATCGCCACCGACGAGAACAGAACAAGTGACCAGGCGCACCAGTTTCAAGCGGTCCGTGCCACCCTCCAAGAGCCGCCGTCGCAAGGATCGACAAACCGAACAGCTCGCCAGGCGGCGCCGGTCTCGCCTGAAATCGCAGAAGCTGAAACTCGAACAGCTGGAAAACCGGATCGTCCTCGCCACGACGACCATCGACCTGCCGTCCTTGGCCTTGCAGCCCTCCGATTCGCTGCTGTTCACCATTGGCGGTCCTCAAGCGGGGAACCCGATCGGTGGCAACGACATCGACGGCTACGACCAGGTCCGGGTGGGCAATAACGCTTCCCTCGGCGGCACGCTGCGAGTGTCTCTGGTCAACAACTATGTGCCGGACATCGGTACGAAGTTCGATGTGCTGAGCGTCGGTGGCACCCTGTCGGGCAAGTTCGCCGGCGCCGAAGGTTTGTTTTCGTTCCCCAGCGGCGACCGCTACTTCAAGATCATCGAGTCGGCCGATCAGAAGAGCCTTTCCTTGGAAGTGGCGGCCGCGCCGGGCGGCGTCTCGTTCGCGCCGTCGACGTCTGCCGTTGGCGACGCCTTCGCCACGTTCCTCAACGACGACTATTTTCCAGACGCGACGCAGGCCTCCTTCAGCGGCAGCATTTCGACGCCCGGCTTCGTCGATCTGTCGGGCTCGTTCACCTTCCAGGAAGTCGGCACCTCGATCACGGCGGCGTCCGCGAACGCCAGCGTGTTCATGGGCACGGCCTCCGGCACCGACCGCGAGACCGGCGTGCGGATCGCCGACACCGCCGTGGGCCTCTTGCTGCGGCCCACCGGCTACGCCCTCGCCACGGCCGGCACGGGCCAGTTCGTCGGCCTCCCGGGGCTCGACCTCACCGCCAGCTTCGACGTCTCGGCCAACACGATGGGCGTCACGGTCAACACGACCGTGGGCGGCGTGACGATCTCGGTCGCCCCGGGCGAGGAGGGGAAGGACTTCACGTCGTTCGCGACCGACGGCACCGACAAGGGCACCGTCGCCATCGACGGCGGCTTCACGTTCTCGGGCGACCTCGCGCTCACGAAGATCCCCACGGGCCTCGTGCTCTTCGACGCGACGAACATGGATCTGTCGCTCTATGCCGGCGACGTCGAGGCCTACCAGTTCGGCGGCCTGCTCCGCTTCGGCATGGACCAAGACCGCGGCTTCCAGCTGCTCGACACGTCGTTCGACGACGTCAAGCTCCTCGGCAAGGACGTGCTCGGCAACGCCAGCTCCACCAACTCGCTCACCTTCCCCGAGGACGAGCTCGGGCCCGCCACGCTGACCACGATCATCGGCGCCATCGACGTGGCGGTGCTCAACCACCGGGCCTACATCGACGTCACCTTCACGAGCTCGACCGGCGCGGAGATCGACCCCGACTCGATCACCGACAACGGGCAGGAGTTCTTCTTCTCCGGCTCCGGCTGGGAAGACGCCGACTTCTACACGACCGTCCACCTCTCGGGAAACACCTACCGCTACTTCCTCTCCGACCGCAACTCCGCCAACGACGACACCAAGAACGCCTTCCAGGGCGACCTGTTCCGCGTCAACGAAAATTTCAGCAACACGAAGCTGACGCTCAACTACATCGCGGGCGCCTGGAACGACGTCGACGGCAACGAGTGCTACCCGGCGACGGACGACATGATCGCGGTCGACGGCACCACGCTCGTGTCGCAGCAGACGGTCGACATCCGCTCGGGGATCACGGTCACCTCGTCCGACATCGAACTCGGGCCGCTGGTGCTCAAGGGACCCTACTTCAACGTCGACGATCTCCAGCTGGCGCCGCCGGAGGCGGGCAACGCCGACAGCAAGTGGTCGCTGCTCAGCACGGTCACGCTGGGGGTCGACGCGGCCGGCTTCAAGTTCGGCGGGGGCGGGTCCGACGAGAAGGTCAAGACCGAGATCACCGGCCTGATGGGCTCGTTCACCATCAACTCGGTGATCAGCCCGTCCGGCGACGCCAGGAGCAGCCCGGGCAAGTTCCTGATCTCCGTCGGCAGTGCGAAGTTCGAGATCAAGGACATCGTCACGGCCGAGGCCAGTGGCGTCTACATCAGTTACGACCCGCTCATCGACAAGAACTTCGACGGCTCGATCTCCGAAGCCGAGCAGAAGGCGTTCAACTCGCAGGAGATGCTCCGGGTCGACAGCGCCTCGATCGCGATCCCGAAGTTCGGGCTCACCGGCGCGGTCAGCCCGTACACGCGACCGGCGGAAGCCATCGATCCACGCACCGGCGGCATCATCGGCGGCACCACGGTCCCCGGCCTGTCGGTGCGACGCGACGGCCTCCACCTCGGCGAGGCCAGGCTCACGAAGACCGGCAAGGTCGAGTTCGGCTCAATGGTGGAACTGGAGGATCTGACGGGCGGCCTGCAGGACATCGACGTGGGCTTCGCGCCGTTTCGGTTCGACGTCGACGGCGGCTTCTTCGTGGCCGCCAAGAACGCGGTGCTGTTCCCCGGCAAGAAGTTCCAGATGACGCTGACCGACGGGGACGACAGCGACAGCGAGGGGGTCCGGGCCACGCTCAAGTTCACCGACAGCTCGCCCACCGGGTTCGCCATCAAGGTGGACCAAGGCGAGCTCAAGTTCGGCAGCTTCCTCACCGTCGGCGCCTCGAACTTCATCGTCGACACGACCGCCACCGGCATCAACCCGGTGGTCGGGTTCGACGCCCTCGAGGCGACCGTCTCCGCCGGCCCGCTGCGGCTCAGCGGCACGATCACCAACTTCGGCCTGCTGGCCGACGGTTCCCTCCAGACCCGGGCCGGCTTCGGCGTCTTCTTCGGCGCCGAAAGCATGGATCCGAAGAAGCTCAAGTGGCCGTCCTTCCTGCCGATCCGGCCCACCGAGGTCGGCATCCAGTGGCGAAACATCAACACCAATCCCGAGGACTTCCGGCTGGTCGTGTCGGCCGCCGTGACGGGCATCAAGGGCCTGCCGAAGCTGAACGTCTCGGGGTCCATCACGGGGCTCGAGATCGACGTCGGGGCGCTCGTGCGGGGCGAGAACCCGATCACCGGCCTCGACGGCTTCGGCGTCACCGTCACCGGCGACATGTTCGGCGGCACGGTGACCGGCGGCCTGATCGGCGGGATCATCAACGTCTCGTCGTCGGGCAACGAGGTGCCGGCCACCGACTTCGTCACCCCGATCGTCGACCGCGTGTTCTTCGTCGGCCTCCAGGGCGGCTTCGAGATCAACAAGAAGGGGGGCTTCACGATCCGCATGGCCCTCACGGAGAACGGGCCGCTCGGCGTGCAGGTCACGGGCGAACTGCCTTCGGGCATCCTGCTCGAGCCGATCTCGGGCCTGAAGCTCACCGGCTTCTCCGGGGGCGTCGAGTTCTTCAAGTCGCTGAACGACGCCGAGCATCCGGAGGACCTGCTCGACCCGAACTTCGACCCCGCGCTCTCCAACAGCTCCAAGATCGACGCCTCCCAGTGGGAGCGGCAGGTCCGCAGCCAGACCATCGCCCAGTACAAGGCGATCAAGG
>CAZXIG010000262.1:0-4090 GCA_964640405.1 uncultured Candidatus Kuenenia sp. | reverse complement strand
CCGACCACGGCGGCTGGAGCCTCGACACGCAGTTCATCCGCGAGATGGGGTCGCCCTACCTGATCGCCCACGGCCTCGGGAAGCCGGTGGCCGATGCGACGACGAAGGTCGCGATCCCCACCGCCGGCACCTACCGCGTGTTCGTCCGCACGAAAGACTGGGTGGCCCGCTGGAACGCCCCGGGCACGCCGGGCAAGTTCCAGGTGCTCGTCAACGGCAAGGCCCTCGCCGAGACGTTCGGCACGAAGGGCGCACAGTGGGACTGGCAGGACGGCGGCAGCGTCACGCTGCCCGCGGGCGAGGCGACCGTCGCGCTCCACGACCTCGCGGGCTTTGACGGCCGCTGCGACTGCATCGTGTTCACGACCGACTCCGCCCCGCCGCCGAACGATTCGGCGGTGCTGGCCGGCTGGCGGCGAACGTCGCTCGGCCTGCCTGAGAAGCCCGAGACGAAGGGCCCCTATGACCTCGTCGTGGTCGGCGGCGGCTATTCGGGGATGGGGGCCGCGATCTCGGCGGCCCGCATGGGCCTCTCGGTGGCGCTCATCCAAGACCGGGGCGTGCTCGGCGGCAACGGGTCGAGCGAGGTCCGCGTGTGGGCGATGGGGCTCATCAAGCGGGGCAAGTATCCGCACATCGGCGAGATCGTCGATGAATTCGCCGACAAGGCGAAGAAGAGCCCGGGCACCGCGGAGGAGTTTGGCGACGCGAAGAAGGAGAAGGTCGTCCGCGACGAGCCCAACATCGCACTCTTCCTCAATACGCACGCCTTCGCGGCCGAGAAAGAGGGCGGCCGCATCAAGAGTGTCACCTGCCTCGACGTGAAGACGGGCCGCGAGCTGCGGTTCACAGGCACGTTCTTCTGCGACGCCACCGGCCACGCCACGCTCGGCCACCTCGCCGGGGCGGAGACCGTGATGGAGCCGAAGGGCAGGATGGGCATGAGCAACATGTGGACGTGGGACGAGCTCGACGCCCCGCAGGCATTCCCCGAGACGCCCTGGGCGCTGCCGCTCACGATGGAAGACTTTCCCTATCCGCGGAATCACCACGCGGAATGGTTTTGGGAGAGCGGCTTCGACAAGGACCCGCTCGGCGACGCCGAGGGCATCCGCGACTGGAACCTGCGGGCCGTGTTTGGCGCGTGGAACGCGATGAAAAACGGCGATGGGGCGGCCGACCACAAGAATGCCGTGCTCACCTGGGTGGCGTATATCGGCGGCCCGCGGGAGAGCCGGCGGATTCTCGGCGACGTCGTGCTCACGCAGGACGACATCGTCACGAAGCGGGAGTTTCCCGACGGCTGCGTGCCCTCCACCTGGTCGATCGACCTGCACTACCCCAAGGAGGAATACGCGAAGAAGTTTCCCGACAACCCATTCATCTCGATCGCCGTGCACGACAGGCGGGTGGATCGCGACTACGGCTACCCCGTCCCCTACCGCTGCTTCTACTCGAAGGACGTGGAGAATCTCTTCATGGCGGGCCGCTGCGTCTCCGTCACGCACGAGGCCCTCGGCACCGTCCGCGTGATGAAGACCTGCGGCATGATGGGGGAGGTGGTGGGGAAGGCGGCGAGCGTGGCGATCAAGCACGGCACCACGCCGCGCGGCGTCTACGAGAAGCACTGGTCCGAGATGGACGAACTGCTGAAACTGCCCGGCTCGGCCCGCCGGACCAAGCCCACTCCATGAAGCCCCGCCTGCTCGCCGCCCACGCGCTCCGCCTGGCCGTCGTCGCCGCGATCGCCTGGATCGTGCACGGCGAGCACGCCGCCTTTCTCGGCCGCCAGCAGGGGGCCGACCTGGCGGCCCTGCCGATCGACCGCATCCGCCGCCACCTGCCGGAGGCGACGACGATTGGCGGCGATGCGGAGGCGGTGGCCGGTGGCCGCGACGTGCTCGCCGAGTCGGGCGCGTGCATCGGCACCATCTTCAAGACGTCTCCGGCCGGCGACGCCGCGATCGGCTTCTCCGGACCGACCGACCTGCTCGTCGTCTGCGACGCCGAGAGGCGGGTGGCAGGCGTGGAGATCCTCTCCAGCCGCGACACCCGCGACCACGTGGCGGCCATCGATCGCGATCCCCGGTTTCTTGCCTCGTTTCGCGGCCGGTCGCTCGACGAGCTTGCCGACGTGGCGGCAGATCCGCCCGACGCCGTCGCCGGCTCCACGCTCACCTGCCTCGCGATCGCCGAAGGCCTCGCGCTTCGGCTCGGCGGCCAGGCGGGAGGTAGCCGGTTCGACCAAGCCCCGACGCTCGCCGATCTCAAGCGAATCTTCCCCGACGCCGTGGCGATCGAGCCCGACGCCGGCGATCCCGCGGTGATCCGCGTGCTCGCGGCCGACCGGATTCCGCTCGGCTGGGCGCTCCGCACGAGCCCTGCCGCCGACCGCACGATCGGCTATCAGGGTCCCACCGACGCCCTCATCGGCTTCGACCCGCAGGGCAAGGTGGCCGGCGTCGCGGTGCTCGCGACGTTCGACAACGAACCCTACGTGGGCTATGTCCGCGACGACCGGGCGTTTCGCCGCGTCTATCGCGGCATGACGTTCGAAGCGCTGGCCGGCCTCGATCCCGACGCCACCGGCGTCGAGGGGGTGAGCGGCGCCACGATGACGAGCCAGGCCGTGGCCCGCGGGATCGTGCTCGCGGCCCGGGCCCGGCGCGACGCCGGTTCTTCAGGCGGACAGCGATCGTGGGCGGGCACGCTCCTGCACGGCCTCGACGCCCCGCGCATCGGCGCCCTGGGCGTGATCCTCGTGGGGATCGTCACCGCGTTCACCCGGCTGCGGGGCACATGGTTCGGCCGGCTCGCGCTGCCGCTGGCCGTGCTCGCATACCTCGGCTTCGGCGCTGGCGCGCTCCTCTCGCAGGCCCAAATCTGGGGCTGGGCCCAGGCGGGCGTGCCGCGGGGCGCCGTCGTGCTTGCGGCGCTCGCCGCGGCGGCCTTCCTCCTGCCGGCCACGACCCGCAAAAACGTCTACTGCTCGCACCTCTGCGCCCACGGCGCCGCGCAGCAGCTGCTCGTGCGGTTCGCCAAGCCCCGGCGCAGCCCGCCCGCGTTTCTGCGGCCGTGGCTCGCCGGCCTGCCGTGGGCCCTGCTCTTGCTCGCGATCCTCGCGGCCGTGCTTCACCTCCCGCTCAACCTCGTCGACCTCGAGCCCTTCGATGCGTATCTGCCCACGGTGGCGGGGGCCGCGGCGCTCTTCATCTTCGCCGTCAGTCTCGTCGCGAGCTGCTTCTGGCCGATGGCCTACTGCCGCCATGCCTGCCCGACGGGCGCGCTGCTCGACCACGTGCGGCTCAATCGCCGCTCCGACACGTTCACGTGGCGCGACGGCGTCATGCTCGCCTGCCTCGGCGTCGCCATCCTCGCGCACTGGTGGCCGCGATGAATCTCCGTCACCTCGCTGTCGCCACGTCTCTCTTCCTCGCCGCCCATGCCCGGGCGGGTGATCTCCCCACGTTCGCTGGCCCGGCGATGGGCACGACCTATCGCGTGACGCTCTCAGGCGGCGTGCCCGGGCTGGACGGCGGCGAGATCCACCGCGAGATCGAGGCCGTGCTCGCGCGGCTCGACCGGGCCTTGAGCACGTGGCGCGACGATTCCGATGCGAGCCGCTTCAATCGGGCGGCCGTCGGCGAGTGGGTGGACGTGTCGCCCGACCTGGTCGCGATCGTGTCGATCGCCCGCCGCGTGCACGACGACACCGGCGGCGCGTTCGACATCACCGCCGGCGACGGCCGCGTCGGCAGCATGCGGAGCGTCGTGGTGCGAGCGTCTCCACCCGCGATCCAGAAGACGGCGGCCGGCCTCCGGCTCGACCTCGGCGGCATCGGCCCCGGCTACGCCGTCGACCGCATCGGAGAGCGGCTGCGCGAGCTCGGCTCGCAGTCGCATCTCGTGGAGCTCGGCGGCGAAGTGCGGGCCTGGGGCGAGCGGGCGGCGGGTGTCGCCTGGCGAGTGGCGGTGCGAGGCACGGGAGAGGTCGTCGAGCTGCCCGCGGGCGAGGCCCTTGCCACGAGCACGGCTCGGCCCGGCTTCTCCCCCATCGATCCCCGCACGGGCCGCGTCATCGCCCCCGCCG
>CAZXIG010000261.1:0-4096 GCA_964640405.1 uncultured Candidatus Kuenenia sp. | reverse complement strand
CGGCCGCCGATCGCCTCCACCTTCACGGGCCAGGCGTTCTTCATCCAGCACACCTCGTCGACGTGGTGCACGTAGAAGTCGCTGAACACGCCGCCGCTGGCCCAGAGAAACCCGTGGAAGCGCTGCGCCTGCCAAAAGAGCTCGCTCATGCCCGCGGGAGGGCCGGGATACAGGTCGAGCGGCTGCACCGGGCCGTGCTCGCGGTAGCCATGGAAGGCGATAAGGTCTCCGGCCTCGCCGTTCTGCAGGCGGTCGAATAGTTCGCGGCGGGCCTCGCTGTGGCGGCACATCAGCCCCACGCCCACCTTCAGGTTCTTGGCGTCGGCCCTGGCGGCCAGTTCGATCATCCGCTTCGTGCTCGCGCCGTCGATCGAGATCGGCTTTTCGAGAAACGCGTGCACGCCCTTCTCGACGGCATGGGCGAAGTGGGCCGCGCGAAACCCGACCGGCGTCGCGCTGATCGCGATATCGCCGGGCCGGAGGCAGTCGATCGCCTGCTTGTAGGCATTGATGCCCACGAAGCACCGCTCCTCGGGCACGTCGACCCGCTCCTTGAACTGCTCGCCGAGGCTGCGCCGGCGGGTGGAGATCGCCTCCGGAAAAAGGTCGGCCATGGCGACGAGCTTGATGTTCGCACCCGGCACCGAGAGCGCGTCGGCGGCGGCGCCGCCACCCCGCCCGCCGCAGCCGATGAGCGCCAGACGAATCTCGTCACTGCCCGCCGCGTGGACGGCGGGCGACGAGCCCGCGAGCGCGACGAGCGAGGACGTCGCGGCGGCGCGGCCGGTGGCGGCGAGGAATCCACGGCGGGTCGTGGCGGCGTTGATCGCGCGTGCGGCGATTGAGCGAACGGGCATCGGTTGGAATCCTGGGGCTGCTACGTCGGCTGGTGTGAGAGTACCGCCACGAAAGAACGCGTGCCCCGTACGAAAGTACCGGACGACTTCGTCGGGGCGCGACGTACTATTGGAGGCGCAGGGTGTTCGCCGACGAAATTCTCCGTGACTGCGATGAGCACGCATCCCCCAGACAGATGGCTTTGGATGACCGCCGTCCTCGCGTGCGCGGCGGGCAGCGCTGCGGGCGAGGAGACGGTCGATTTCTCCCGCGACATCCGGCCGATCCTCGCTACCCACTGCTACAACTGCCACGGCCGCGACCCCCACTCGCGGCAGGCCGAGTTGCGGCTCGACGACCGGGAGGCGGCCAGCCGCGAACTGCCCTCCGGCGCGCGGGCGCTCGTGCCCGGCTCCGTGGCCGAGAGCGAACTCGTGGCCAGGATCGAGTCGACCGATCCCGACACGGTGATGCCGCCGCCGGAGTTCAAGAAGCCGCTCACCAAACGGCAGATCGAACTGCTCAAGGCGTGGGTCGCAGCCAACGCCCCGTACGCGCCCCACTGGTCGTTCGCGCCCGTGGCCGATCCGCCCGTGCCCGCGGCTCCGGCCGACGCCGCGCTCGCCGCCTGGCCTGTCGATCCGCTCGACCGGTTCGTGCTCGACCGGCTCACGAAAGAAGGGCTCCGCCCCGCACCGGCGGCCGACCGCGAGACGTGGCTGCGGCGCGTGTCGCTCGACCTCACCGGCCTGCCGCCGAGCCCGGAGGAGCGGGCCGCGTTTCTGGCCGACGATTCGCCGAGTGCCCGCGCACGCGTGGTCGATCGGCTGCTCGCCTCGTCGCGGCACGCGGAGAAGATGGCGATGCAGTGGCTCGACGTCGCCCGCTATGCCGACACCAACGGCTACAACAACGACGAGGAGCGGACGCAGTGGCCGTATCGCGACTGGGTGATCCGCGCCTTCGCCCGCAACCTCCCCTTCGACCAGTTCATCGTCGAGCAGCTCGCCGGCGACCTGCTCCCGTCGCCCACCCGCGACCAGCGGATCGCCACCGCCTTCGGCCGCAACCACGTGCTCACGACCGAAGGGGGCGTGATCCACGAGGAGTATCGCGTCGAGTATGTGGCCGACCGGATCCAGACCGTCGGCACCGCCTTCATGGGGCTCACGCTCCAGTGCGCCCGCTGCCACGATCACAAGTTCGACCCCGTCGCCCAGCGGGAATACTTCCAACTCTTTGCCTTCTTCAACAGCATTCCCGATCCGGAGGTGAAGTTTGGCAAGCGGCTCAACGTGGCCGAGCCGTTCGTGCACCTGCGGAGCCATGCCGACGAGGCCGCCCTCGCCGCGATCCGCGACCGGCTCGGCGACGCCAAGCCCGACGACCAGACCCAGAAACAGCTCGATGCGATCGACGAGCGCACCGTGAAGGTGATGGTGATGGCCGACCTCCCCGAGCCGCGGCCGGCCTACGTGCTCGACCGCGGCCAATACGACGCCCGCCGCGACGAGGTCGAGCCCGGCGTGCCGGCGTTCCTGCCGCCGCTGCCGGAGGGCGCGGCGAAGAACCGCCTCGCGCTCGCCCGCTGGCTCGTCGATCCGCGGCATCCGCTCACCGCGCGGGTGGCGGTGAATCGCTGGTGGGAGATGCTCTTCGGCCGCGGCCTCGTCGAAACGGCCGAGGACTTCGGCACGCAGGGCGCGGCCCCCACGCATCCGGAGCTGCTCGACCACCTCGCGACGAGCCTCGTCCGCGGCGGCTGGGACGTGCGGGCGCTCCTCAAGCGGATCGTGCTCTCGGCCACCTACGGGCAGTCGTCACGGGCGGCGCCGGAAGCGTTTGCCCGCGATCCCGACAACCGGCTGCTCGCGCGGGGCCCGCGGTTCCGGCTGCCGGCCGAGATGGTTCGCGATCAGGCGCTCTTCGCCTCGGGTCTGCTCGTCGAGCGGGTCGGCGGCCCGAGCGTGAAGCCCTATCAGCCGGCCGGCCTCTGGGAGGAGGTGTCGGTGGAGCACCGCTCGTCGTACGTGCCCGACGCGGGCGACGGGCTGCACCGCCGCAGCATGTATACGTTTTGGAAGCGGACCTGCCCGCCGCCGTCGATGGCGATCTTCGACGCGCCCGACCGCGAGACCTGCGTGGTCCGCCGGGCCCGCACGAACACGCCGCTGCAGGCGCTCGTGGTCATGAACGACCCAACCTATATAGAGGCGGCCAAGGCGCTCGCCGTGCGCAGCCTCGCCCCGGAGTCTGCGAGCGGCACGGCCGACGATGCCGTCGTCGACCGGATGGTGCAACTGCTGCTCGGCCGCGAGGCCTCGGCCGACGAGCGGGCCGTGCTTGCGGTCAAGGCCGCGGAGTTTCGCGGTCACTTCGCGGCCGATCCCGCCGCCGCCCGCAAGTTTCTCGCCGCCGGGGCCGATGCTGATCTCGAGGCGCCCGCCAACCTCGCCGCCTGGACGATGGTGGCGTTTGGGCGTCGACCACGAGCGGCTCACCTGCCGCTTCCAGGGCCGCGATTACCGGCTCACCGACGTCCACGGCCGCGTGGTGCACGACCTCCTGGCGTGAGGTCTCTCACGGACGGCGCCGACACCGCAGCGGTAACGAGCCCCCTGCGGAAGCCGGTGGGGTGACGCGTGGCGATAACAATTAACGCGGTTGGGCAAATGGCCGCATGGTGATGAGCCGCGTCACGCCGGCTCGCACACGCTCCGCTGGCTGCCGAGGCCGTCGATTGCGAGCGTCACGACGTCGCCCGCCTTGAGGAACACCGGCGGCTTCATCCCCATGCCGACGCCCGGCGGCGTGCCCGTGATGATCACGTCTCCGGCCTCGAGCGTGATGAATTGCGAGAGGTAGTGCACGATGTGCCAGACGTCGAAGATCATCGTCGCTGACGTGCCGTTCTGCCGCCGCACGCCATTGACCTCGAGCGTCAGGCCGAGCTTCTGCGGGTCGCCCACCTCGTCGGCCGTGACGAGCCAGGGCCCAAGCGGCAGGAAATTGTCGCAGCTTTTGCCCTTGCTCCACTGGCCGCCGCGCTCGATCTGAAACGCACGCTCCGAGACGTCGTTGGCCACGCAGAAGCCGGCGACGTGGTCGCGGGCCGCCTCCTTCGAGGGCAGATACCGGGCGTCGCGGCCGATCACGAGACCGAGCTCCACCTCCCAGTCGGTCTTCTCGCTGCCGCGCGGAATGAGGATCGGGTCGTGCGGGCCGCAGACGGCGCCGGTCGCCTTCATGAAGAGGATCG
>CAZXIG010000260.1:0-4151 GCA_964640405.1 uncultured Candidatus Kuenenia sp. | reverse complement strand
AGCCCCCAGGCGCAAGCCGGGGGATGATGCGGGCCGCTTCGGGATCGACGCCGCAATATCCCCCTGCTTGCGCATGGGGGCTTCTATGTCGCCACGCAAGCCGGGTAATCGTCCTCCTCATCCAAGCCCCCAGGCGCAAGCCGGGGGATGATGCGGGCCGCTTCGGGATCGACGCCGCAATATCCCCCTGCTTGCGCATGGGGGCTTCTATTGGACAGAGCCGCGGGATCGCCCTCCTCGAGAACGCGCCGGTCGTGAGGGTCGTGCCGCCGGAGGCGGCCGCCGCGGAAGACCGCGGGGCGGCGGGCCGAGTGCGTCGATGAACCGAGGAGCGGCGGCGGGTTCCAGGGACGGAACGCAGCGGCCGCGAGTCTCACGACCGGTACTCCCATGGCCGCCCGACGGAGAGGGATCTCCGCGCAGATCCGAAGGCATCCCCGAAGCCTGCGGCACTCCCCTGCCCTGATCGTGGCCGCATTGCTCCTCGCGCTCGTCGGCCTCGCGGGCCGCGCCACTGCCCAGGCGCCCCGCGCCTGGGCCGGCGGCGATGCGGCCCGCGAACCGCTCCGCGTGGCGGCGGCGCCGCCTGCGGCCGACCCGCCCGCGCAGGAAACGGTGATCCCCACCGGCAACCTGCTCGCCACGATCCGCGACGGCGGGATTCTCATGATCCCGCTGCTGGGCTGCTCGTTCGCGCTGGCCGTCTTTGGCATCGAGCGGGCCGTGAACCTGCGCACGAGCCGCGTCGTGCCGAAGCTGTTCGTCGCGCGGCTCATCGAGCGGCTCCAGGCCCGCGACATCACCCGCGGCGAGGCGCTCGACGTGTGCGACGAGAATGGCAGCCCCGCCGCCCGGGTGTTCGCCTCCGCGATCCGCCGCTGGGGCAAGCCCGCCGTCGAGATCGAGCAGGCCGCGATCGACGCCTGCGAGCGGGAGCTCAACCACCTCCGCCGCTACCGTCGCGTGTTCAACGGCGTGGCGACGATCGGGCCGCTGCTCGGCCTGCTCGGCACCGTGTTCGGACTCATCCGCTCCTTCAACGACGTCGCCGGCGCGGGCGCCATGGGCCGCCCCGACCTCCTCGCCCGCGGCTTCGGCGAGGCCCTCATCACCACGGCGATGGGCCTGCTCGTGGCGATCCCCGCGATGGTGCTGCACTGGGTGTTCACCAGCCGCGTCGACCGGCTGGCGATGCGGCTCGACGAAACCTGCCAGCTCGTGATCGACGAGATCTCCGACGAGGCGATCGGCGCGCCGAAACGCCGGGCCGCGGGGTGAGCCATGCCGCTGGTGCGTCTCTCCGACGACGAGGATCCGGCGCCGAATCTCGCGCCGATGATCGACGTGATCCTCGTGCTCACGATCTTCTTCATGTGCGCCACGAAGTTCTCGGGCGACGAGCGGAAGTTCGACCTCGACCTGCCTTCGGCCGATGCCGCGGCGGCCGTCGATGGAACTCGGCCCGAGATCGTGGAGGTGGAAGCCGAAGGAGACGTGCGGCTCGGCGGCGAGACGCTGGCCATCGACGAGCTGCGTCCGCGGCTCGCCGCGATTCGCGAGTCGAATCCCGACGTGGCCGTGATGATCCGCGGCGAGCGGTCCGTGCCGCATGGCACGATGGCCGAGATCTACGAGGCCTGCCGTGGGGCGGGCGTCCGCCGCGTGGCGATCTCCGTCCAACCCCGGGCGGGAGCGGTCCGCAGGTGACCGAGGCCGCACGATGCATGCCGGCTGGATCGTCTGGGGAGTGATCGCCGCGGCGGCGGCCGGCGGCATCGCCGTGCTCGTCCGCACCCGCTGGCTGCAGTCGCGCACGCTCGAGAAGTGCGTCGCACTGTCCGTCGTGATCCACGCGGTGATCGCCGTCGTGTGCGCTTTCGTGGGCGGCCTCTCGCCCGCCTCGTGGGGCAGCCGCGACGATGGCCCGATGACGATGACGGTCGTGCTCTGCGACGAGCCCGCGGAGGAGCCCCCCGCTGACGCCACGGCCGCAGACACCGTGGCCGAGACCGAAACGCCGGCCGAACCCACGGCGGAGCCGGCCGTCGTGCCGATCGCCCGCGGGGCCCCGCCCGACCTCGTGCCGCTGCTCGACGTGGTCGCCGAGCCCGACGCGGATTCCAAGCCCCGTGCCGATGATGCAGCGGACGCGGCGACCGAGGCCGTCGCCGCCGTGGCCGACACGAAGCCCGCCGTGCCCGAGGTGTATGCCGATCGCGCCGAGTCGCGGCGGGCCGCGGCGGCGGCGGCGCGGGGCGGTTCGGTCGAGACGGAGCAGGCCGTGCAGGCGGCGCTCGCCTGGCTGGCGGCGGCGCAGTCGCCCGACGGCCGCTGGGATGCCGCGCGGCACGGCGCCGGCCGGGCACGTCACGGGGGCGGCCAGCATCACCCGGGCGTGGGAGCGCAGGCCGATCATGGCGTGACCGGCCTCGCGCTGCTCGCCTTCCTCGGCGCCGGCAGCACCCACCGCGATGGCACGCATGCCCGACAGGTGGAGAGCGGCCTGCAGTTTCTGCTGTCGCGGCAGCGGCCCGATGGCTCGCTGGCCGGCGGCGCGGAATTCTTCGCGGCGCTCTACTGCCACGGCATGGCGACGCTCGCGCTCGCCGAGTGCACGGCGCTGACGGCCGACGAGTCGCTGCGGCCCGCGCTCGACCGCGCGGTCCGTTACACGCTGGCGATGCAGCATCCGGTCACGGGGGGCTGGCGATATGCGGCCGGCGACCGCGGCGACACGAGCCAGCTCGGCTGGCAGGTGATGGTGCTCGCCAGCGCGCGGCAGGCGGGAATCGGCGGGCTCGAGCCGGCGAAGGCCCGGGCCCGCGTGTTTCTCCAGAGTGTCTCCTCGGGACAGGCGGGGGGAATCGCGGCCTACCGAGCCGGCGAGCGGCCGAGCATGCCGATGACCGCCGAGGCCCTCGTCTGCCGGTTGTTTCTGGGCATGCCGGTCGATCATCCGGCCGCCGGCGAGGCGCTCGCGATGATCGGCGCAGCGCCGCCCGACCGCAACCGCCCCAATGCCTATGCGTGGTACTACGCCACGCTGGCGTCGTTTCATGCCGGCGGCCCGCAGTGGGATCGCTGGAATGCAGCCCTGCAGGCGGCCTTGCTGCCGCTGCAGCGGCGTGACGGCGGCCCCCTGGCCGGGAGTTGGGATCCCGATCCTGTCTGGGGGGGTCACGGCGGTCGCGTCTATTCGACGGCATTGGCGGCGATGACGCTCGAGGTCTACTACCGCCATCTGCCGATGCACCGGCAGGCCGGCCGACTCGCGGCGCGGCCCTGATGCCCGCGGCGCGCGGTCGTGCCGGTTGCACGGGTCGCAATGCCCGGAGTTTGACCGACCCCCGGCGAAAACTACACTTCAAGTGTCGTCGGTCTCGTGCGACGGCCGGGACGTCCTCGGCACGCCAGCATCCTGCCGCTCGATACGGAGATCGTCACGTGCACCTCTCGCCCATGTTCGCCATGTTCGGTCTCGGCCCCATGGAGCTCTTGATCGTGGCGGGCATCGTGCTCCTGCTGTTCGGCTCGCGGCTTCCCAAGGTGATGCGTTCGCTCGGCGAGGGCATCGTCGAGTTCAAGCGCGGCGTGCAGGGGGGCATCGAAGAGGATTCGACGCGGCCGCGTGACGGCGGCCGGGTCGAGAGTCACTAGTCGGGGTCCACGAGGTCTCCGCCCCCTTCTCCCGGCGATCTTCGCGCTCCAAAAGGCTGTCGCATGTTCGGGCTCGGGCCATTCGAGATCGTCATCATCGGCGCGATCGCCGTCATGCTCTACGGCAAGCGGCTGCCCGAGGTGGGCCGCTCCGCCGGCAAGACGCTCGGCGAACTCCGCCGGCAGTGGACGACGCTCGCGAAAGAGCTCGACGTGGCGGCCCACATCGAGGGCCGCACCCCCCGCCCCGCCGCCACTCCCCGGTTTGCGAGCGACGAGGCCGATGCCCGGCAGGTGGCCGCCCCCCGGTTCGACCCGCCGCCGGCCGTGGAAGACGCCGGCGCGTAGCATGCGGGCGATGCGGCTGACGTGGCACTCCGCGAGGAGCGTGCTACACTCTTCGCATCGGGCAACTAGCTCAGTTGGTTAGAGCGCTACGTTCACACCGTAGAGGTCACAGGTTCGAATCCTGTGTTGCCCACTAGGCCGGGACG
>CAZXIG010000259.1:0-4164 GCA_964640405.1 uncultured Candidatus Kuenenia sp. | reverse complement strand
CGTCCGTGTCGGCCGGCGTGGTCTCGGCGAGGGCGTCGCGTTCCGTGTCGCTCATGACCTGATTGTCGCCCATACCAGACGACGCTCAAGCCTGGGTGCCTCGGGAGGACGGTGTCCTTGGAAAACAGGTCGAGGCCATGAACCAGGGCGGTGGCGCCGAGAAGCAGCATCAGCGAGCCGTCGTCGGCCGATCCTCGTTGGCCTCCCTCGACGTTGGAGCGGCTCTCCGTGACGCGGGGCGAAGACGGCCGCGTGATGCGGTGCGGTATCTTCGGCTCGCCGATCTTGTGCCGCCGCCGCGGAAACCCCTCTGGCTTCCATCGCCATGGTCGACGGAAGTTGTTGCCGATCGAGGATTTACGTCGTTCACCGAAAGATTTCCCGGCCTCCGTCCGGTTTTGCCCAGTTTTTCCGCCTTTCCAAGCTAGGGAAGCGGTCGCGCCGATGTGGCAGCTCCACCCGAGATCCGCCGGAGCATGAACGCCATGTCGAGTCGTCACGCCAAACTCCCGTCCCGTCACTTGCGGGGTTCGCTGGTTCGCCGTCGCCCGCCGGCCTCGCGACGCGGGGTAGCGCGTCGCGGCTCCGGCTTTCCTCTCTCCCCGTTATCGCTCGCGGCGGAATTGCTCGAGCCGCGGGCGCTGCTTGCGGTGACGGCGACCCTCACCGGCGGCGACCTCGTCATCGCGTACAACGCCGCCGGCGACGTGCTGGCCGAAATTGCCAGCGACGGCACGAAGTACACCGTGACGGGGACGGGGGGTTTTTCGCAGCAGTTCAACGTCGCCGACGTGACGGGCATCATTTCGGTCGCGGACCAGGCGGCTCAGGCAGGGCAGGCGTTCAACGTGCTTTCAGGCACCGCCCTCGCCAATCCGCTTCAGGTCAACGCCAACGTTGAAACGACGTCGTTGCTCGGCGGCATCACCGCGACGAAGGCGGGGGCCGTCTCGATCGGGTCGGGCACGATCTCGCTCGCCAACGACATCTCGACGGCGGCGACGAACGGCAACATCACGCTGACGGGCGCGGTCACGCTTGCTGAGAACGTGACGCTCAGCACGGGCGCCGGGCCCGGCAACATCTCGTTCGCATCCACGCTCGATGGTGCGAAGAAAGTGACGCTGGCCGCCGGAACGGGCGCCGTGGAGTTCAAAAGCGCGGTCGGTTCAGTGACGCCGCTCGCGGGCCTGATCCTCAGTTCCGCCAGCAGCACGACCGCCGACTTCTCGATCAAGCTGGCCAAGGCGGCCGACTCCGGCGCGGACGGTCTCACCGTCGCCGCAGGCGTGAACAACGTGCAGATGACCGCCGCCGGAAGCTCGATCACCGGCTTCGCCGGCAACGGCATCACGTTCCTCGGCGGTTCGACGAATTCGCAACTTTCCGGATTCACCGTGTCGGAGAACTCCGCCAACGGCATGGTCTTCGGGTCCGGTAGCTACACCGGGACGACGATCACCGGCAACACGCTCTCGAAAAACGGTGACTTCGTCAATCACGTGGGCAACGGCATCCTTGTGCAGGGCTCGGGCCTGATGATCGGGTGGGATGCCCTGGCCAGCAGCAACGACGTGCGGAACGCGATCTTCGAAAATGCGCTCAACGGCATAGAGATCCAGGGGACCGGCGCGCAGAACAACACGATTCTCTCCAACACGATCTACCTGAACGGCAAGGATGTCACGGAAGTGGACGCCGGCGACACCCGCCTCATCGGTCAGGGCATCGCCCTGTCGTCCGGCGGCAATGGGTCACAGGTCGCGCCCCAGATCCTCGGCGTCGTCCGGAATGCGGCGACCGGCAACGTTCACGTGCAGGTCAGGGTTCCGGCGGCGGGCTCCTATCTCGTACAGTTGTTCGCCAACAGCGCCGCGGACGAGCAGGGCATCTTCCCCGTCGATGCCGGCGGCTTCCAGGGGCGGACGTTCGTGGGTGGAAGCCCGTCCAACACGCCCGCACCGGTCGGCACCGGCAAGCCGATCATCGGTGGAACGCCGGTGGTCGGAAACACGATGACGGAGATCGTGATCGACGCCAGTTTTGTGGCCGCCGGCGACTGGCTCACCGCCACGGCGACGCTGCTCGACGGCACGACGCCGACGAACACGTCCGGCTTCTCATCCGGAATCCAGGTGCTCGCGGCCCCGACGCTGGCCGTCGGCGGCGACGCGCCCGCGACGTGGTCCGCCGAGTATTCCTACCAGCGCATCAACGCGAATCAGGTGCGCGTGAACGTGCCCAACGGGCGGGCGCCCCGGATCCTTCGCGGGCTTCGCAACGCCGACCTCGTGTTCACTCCGGCGGGCGGCGACCCGAACTCGACCGTGGTCCGCACGGCCACCGGGGGCCGCGTGCGCTCGTGCAACTCGCTCGTTCTCTATCTCCGACCCGGCACCGCGCTGCCGGCTGGCTCAGGCACGCTCGTCGCCGGACCTGTCGGCCTGCCCGCGGCGCGGCTCTACGATGCGTCGAATCCGGAAAGCGGACCGATCATCACGGTCGGGCCGGCGACGAGCCCGGTGAGCAGCAGCCACTACGACATGACAACTGCCCTCACCGATCCGACGGTGGTCGGTATCGGTGGCAAGGGGCCGGCCACGAATGCCCAGGCGCTGGCCTTCGTCTCCAGGTTCCAGGGGGGCATGCGGGTGGCGTCGGCAGACGTCAACGGCGACGGTTTCGTCGATCTCGTGACCGCCCCGGGAAAGGCCGGAGCCGGCTTCGCGGCGAACGTGTTCGGCGATACCCCGCGGATCATCACGATCTATAACGGCAATCCTGACGGCACCTGGCGCACGTCGTCGATCAACCTCAGCGGCGAGAGCGGCCTGGCCGCCTACACCGGTGGATTCCAGGTGAGCCTGGCGAATATTCGGCCGGAAAACACCGGCTCCGGCAACGCCGTCGCCGAGCTCGTGGTCGCCTCGTCGAACAAGGTGTTCGCCTACGAGATCAATGCCGCGTCGCGGGGGGCGAAGCCCGTGCTCAATCCCGTGACGGCCCTGCCGCCGATCACGACCACCGGCATGGTCACCGGTCTTGCGGCGGGCTCCTTCAACGACGCGTCGCTCGCCGACATTGTCGTGGCGACGACCACCACCGTCACCAACGTCATGCCGTCCCGCAAAGACGTCACCAAGGCCACGGCGTTCGTGCAGACGTTCGCGGCCGGGGGCGCGAGTTTCGTGCCGGGCAACGCCTTCGCGATTTCGAGCCTCGTGCAGAGCGGCCCGGCACCGGGTGGCTACCCGTTCAACGTGTTCTTCAACGGCGCCGGCCTCGCCGTCGGCGACATCGACGGCGCCCCAGACGGCAAGCCGGAGCTCGTCCTCGCTGCCTCGACGAACGGGCTCGCCAACTTTCGTGTGCTCGCCAACGACCTCGTCGCCTCCGGTTCGCAGGCCGCGATCAATACGGCACTCACGCCCGGGAACGGCTTCACGCAGGCCTCGCGGGCCGCATCCACGATCGTCAACGGCAAGACGGTCTGGCAGCCGTCCGGCGGTCCCGACTACTTCACCGGCATGTCGAGCGTGCCGAACGCGAAGGCGCTCGGCGCCAACGCGCCGCTGTCCGTGGCGGTGGTGAACTCGCAGGGCACGTCGCTGCGGGCCGACATCTTCGCGGCGCTGGGGGCGACCAACGCCACGAACAACACCATCCGTCGGATCAATTGGGACGGCTCCGCGTGGCTGGGCGCCGCGACGCTCGACGGGCCGGGCACGATCACCGTCCAGCCGGCCGCGGGATCGCCGAAGACGCGATTCCCGTTGGGGCTCGGCCTCCGGCTCGGCTGAGTGAAAGCCCTACGCTTCGGGATCGCTCGCGCAAACAGACCATCCGCTCAGTGGCGGTTCCTCCCGCCGCCCAGCGCCCGCTCCGGGATCACATCGAGCGGGTCGGCATCACCATTTATCCGGCTGCCTGATGGTCCGGGACAAAAAGGTGTCAGGACTCTTTTCCGGCCTACGCGGGCTTTCTTCGCCGAGAACGACGGCCGGAAAAGAGTCCTGACACCTTTTTTAGGTGCCGACGAGGGCCCGCAGGTCGCGTTCGAGGGCGTCGAGCCGCGTCTGGAGCGAGTGCTTCACGGTCGGCAGCTCGGCGGCGGAGCAGGGGGCTGCGGCGGCAAAGAGATAGAACTTGATCTTGGGCTCCGTG
>CAZXIG010000258.1:0-4210 GCA_964640405.1 uncultured Candidatus Kuenenia sp. | reverse complement strand
CGTTGCCCGCATCGGCGGCCGACTTGGTGTGGGTCGGAAACGACTCGCTCAACACCGGTAACTTCAAAAACACCGGCAACTGGGAGAACAACACGCAGCCCTCGTGGGGTTACACCAACAGCCTCAAGTTCAACAAAAACGAAAACCCGAACGTGACCACGCTGAACTACGACTGGGGTAATTGGCGGGAGGTCAACGACATCTTCTGGGATACGACATTCAACGTGTCCCGCACGCTTTCGGCAAGCGCGGGTGGCGGCATTAACTTCAAGACGCGGATCGAGAACAACAGCTCGTTCACCCAGACCGTGGCGATGGAATTGTCAGGCGGTCAGGATGGTGCCTCCGACATCCAACTCAACCCCGTCAACGGGAGCCTGATCTTCAGCGGCACGCTGTGGAACGATTTCGAAAAAGATTACGTGGTCTGGGGAAGTCTCTCGAGCACCACCACGACTCTCACGATCAACACCGCCCTCGGCACCAACGCCGACCCGCAGTCCGCTGTCGATTTCACCGTTTCGGGCGGTCGCAACTCGAACGTGCAGGTAAACGCCAGCCAGGTGTGGGCCGGCAACACGACCGTGAACTCGGGCTCGTTCATCACGGCCAACGGCGTCACGCTCGCCTCGACGGCGATCGTCGTCGGCGGCGGTACGGTCGCCACGACCTCGGCCAACACGCTCGCCGACGCAGCCACGCTCACGGTCAACAGTGGCAGGCTCTCGATCGGCGGCAACGACACTGTGGCCTCGCTCGCCGGCTCCGGCGGCACGGTCGATATCGCCTCCGGCGCCACGCTCACGGCCGGCAACGTCGGTTCAACGTCCTATGCCGGCTCGATCACCGGCAGCGGCGGCTTCACGAAGGTCGGGAGCGGCACGTTCACGCTGTCGGCCGCGAGCAGCTACACGGGCACGACGACGGTGGGTGCCGGACGGCTCTCGCTCGCGGCGGCGAACCTGCTCGCCGACTCGTCGGCGGTCACCGGCTCCGCCGGCGCCGTGCTCGCGCTCGGCGGCAACGAGACAATCGGTTCGCTCGCCGGCTCGCTGGACGTGGCCC
This sequence comes from uncultured Candidatus Kuenenia sp., assembly GCA_964640405.1. Classification (GTDB taxonomy): domain Bacteria; phylum Planctomycetota; class Planctomycetia; order Pirellulales; family UBA1268; genus QWPN01. Next base: position 3,145 of record CAZXIG010000258.1, on the reverse strand, counting down.
TCGGCTCGAGCACGCTGACGGCCGGCGGCAACGGCCAGACCACGACCTACTCCGGCAACCTCTCCGGCTCAGGTGGCTTCTCGAAGGCGGGCGGAGGGAACCTGATTCTCTCGGGCTCGAGCACCTACTTCGGCGCCACGTCGGTGTCGGCCGGCCGGCTCTCCGTGAACGGGTCGCTCGGCACTACGGCCGTCACGGTACAGAACGGCGGCGAACTCGGCGGCTCGGGTTCGATCGCCGGGGCATTGAGTGTGCTTGCGGGCGGCACACTCTCCCCGGGCAACAGCATCGAGTCGCTGATCGGGGGCGAGACCACGTTCTCCGGCTCCTCGACGTTCGAATACGAGTATGACTCGACCAATCCGGCGTCGCTGGCTGCCGCGGCCGACCTGCTCGTCGTGAACGGCAACCTGACGATCAACCCGGGAGCGATCCTCACGCTCACCGACCTTGCTAGCTCGCCAAACCCGTTCGTGAACTACACGACGATCTTCGCCCTCATCAACTACTCCGGTACGTGGAACAGCGGGCTCTTCACCTACAACGGCACCGAACTCACCGATGGCGCTCGCTTCTTCGTGGGCAGCCAGGAATGGCAGATCGACTACAACCGCACGTCGGCCACGGGCCTCGATAACTTCACCGGCGACTATCTGCCCTCGAGCAGCTTTGTGGCGATCACGGCCGTGCCGGAGCCTTCCACGTGGGCCATGGCCCTCGCCGGCCTCGCCTGCGGCGGCCTCATGATCCGTCGCCGACGAGCCCCCAGAAGAGCGTGTTGCGAAACAGCATCATCAAGCCCGGCGGGGTGCCCGGCGTTTCCACTGCCGCGGCACTGTCAAAAGGTGAGCATCTGCCGGTAGTCGGCGATCCGCCGGTCGAGGTCGTGGCGGTCGATCGCGGCCAGGCGGTCGAGGCTGAAATCCTCGACGGTGTAGCTCGCCGTGATCACGCCGTAGGCCAGGGCCTCCTTGAGAGCCTGCGGATCGAACCGACCGAGGCTCGCGAGGTGGCCCATCATGCCGCCGGCGAAGCTGTCGCCAGCGCCGGTCGGATCGACCACTTGGGGCGTCGGATAGGCGGGCATGACGTACATCTCATGCTCGCTGAAGAACATCGCCCCGTGCTCCCCCTTCTTGATCACCACGAACTTCGGCCCCATCTTCCGCACGGCATGCCCCGCCCGAACGAGGTTCTCGTCCTCGGCCAGCAGCTTGGCCTCGGAATCGTTGAGCACGAGGCCGTCGATCCGCTTGAGGAGCGCCTCGAGCTCGTCACGCTGGATGTTGATCCAGAGGTCCATCGTGTCGGCGACCGTGAGGCTCGCCTCGGGCACCTGGTCGAGCACCGAGAGCTGCGTGGTGGGCGACGCGTTGCCGAGGAACACGAACTTGCTGTCGCGGTGGCTGACGTTGAGCTTTGGCTTGAACTCGCCGAACACGTTCAGGTGCACCTCGAGCGTCTCGCGGTCGTTCATGTTGGGCAGATAGCGGCCCCGCCAACGGAACGTCTTGCCCCCCGGAATCGTCTCGATACCCGAGGTGTCGATGCCGCGGTCGGCGAGCAGCTGCGTGTGCTGCTGCGGCCAGTCTTCCCCCACCGTGCCGATCATCCGCACCGGCGAGAAGAAGCTCGCCGCATAGGAGAAGAACACGGCCGAGCCGCCGAGCACGTCGTCGCGCTTGGCGGACGGTGTTTCGACGCAGTCCAGGGCCACACTGCCGACGACGAGCAAAGGCATGATGCTTCCTACAGGTAGGTGTTGATGACGTTTTCGAAGAGCTCTTGGCGGCCGCTGATGTTGGCCTGGGCCTCGCCCTTGGCCAGCATCTCCTTCTCGAGCGACTTGAGCGACTCGCTCCCGGCCTCGATCCGCTTGCCAAGCGGGCTCGACCACGACGCATACCGCTCCTCCACCAGCTTCTGGATCGCGCCGTCGGCCCGCATCGCCGCGGCGATTTTGAGGCCGCGGGCGAACGCGTCCATGCCGCCGATGTGGGCGTGGAAGAGATCGACCGGCTCGAAGCTCTCGCGACGGACCTTCGCGTCGAAGTTCACGCCGCCGGGGGCGAGGCCGCCGTACTTCAGGATCGAGTACATGATCTGCGACGTCAGGTAGATGTTCGTGGGGAATTGATCGGTGTCCCAGCCCACGAGCGTGTCGCCGGTGTTGGCGTCGATCGACCCGAGGAAGCCCTGCATGCCGGCGTATTCCAGCTCGTGCTGCATCTCGTGGCCGGCGAGCGTGGCATGGTTGGTCTCGATGTTCATCTTCACGTGCTTCTCCAGCCCGTAGGTCCGGAGGAAGTTGATGCACGTGGCCGAGTCGAAGTCGTACTGATGCTTCATCGGCTCGCGGGGCTTGGGCTCGAAGTAGAACTGGCCGGTGAACCCGATCTCCTTCGCGTAGTCGACCGCCATGTGCATGAACTTCGCGAGATGGTCGATCTCCCGCTTCATGTCGGTGTTCCACAGGCACTGATAGCCCTCGCGGCCGCCCCAGAACACGTACCCGGCCCCGCCGAGCCGGTGGGTCACCTCCATCGCCTTCTTCACCTGGGCCGCCGCGTAGGCGAACACCTCCGCATTCGGGCTCGTGGCGGCGCCGTGGACGTACCGCGGATGCGAAAACAGGTTGGCCGTGCCCCAGAGCAGCTTCTTGCCGGTCCGCTGCTGCGCCTTCTCGAGCGCGTCGGCCACGGCGTCGAAGTGCTTGTTGCTCTCCGCGAGCGTCGCCCCCTCGGGCGCCACGTCACGGTCGTGGAAGCAGTAGAAGTCGCAGCCGAGCTTCTCCAGGAACTCGAAGGCCACGTCCACCCGCTTGAGCGCCGCCTTCAGCGGGTCGCTCTCGGTCTCCCACGGCCGCACCATCGTGCCGGGGCCGAACGGATCGCCGCCGGTGCCCCGCATCGTGTGCCAGTAGGAAACGGCGAACCGCAGGTGGTCGCGCATCGGCTTGCCCTCGACGAGCGCGTCGGGGTCGTAGTGCCGGAAGGCCAGCATGTTCTTCGACGCCGGCCCCTCGTAGCGAATCTTCCCGATGCCCGCGAACGCTTCCGCACCTGCCATGAACGCTTCTCCAATGTGAACGGTCCGTGAACGAAAGTCGCCACAGGTATAGCGGCTAACCGTCGTTTTGTCGCCT